>NZ_CP028922.1:3620000-3917500 GCF_003060825.1 Paenibacillus sp. CAA11 | reverse complement strand
TAAGGGGAGCGGTTAGGGAGCAATCCCGAAGCTGTGAACCGAAGCCCCAGTAAACGGCGGCCGTAACTATAACGGTCCTAAGGTAGCGAAATTCCTTGTCAGGTAAATTCTGACCCGCACGAATGGCGTAACGACTTGGGCGCTGTCTCAACGAGAGATCCGGTGAAATTTTAATACCTGTGAAGATGCAGGTTACCCGCGACAAGACGGAAAGACCCCATGGAGCTTTACTGCAGCTTGATATTGGACTTTGATACGATTTGTACAGGATAGGTGGGAGCCTAGGAAGCCGGAGCGCCAGCTTCGGTGGAGGCGACGTTGGGATACCACCCTGATCGTATCGGAGTTCTAACCTGGTACCGTAATCCGGTGCGGGGACAGTGTCAGGTGGGCAGTTTGACTGGGGCGGTCGCCTCCTAAAGAGTAACGGAGGCGCCCCAAGGTTCCCTCAGAATGGTTGGAAATCATTCGAAGAGTGCAAAGGCAAAAGGGAGCTTGACTGCGAGACTGACAAGTCGAGCAGGGACGAAAGTCGGGCTTAGTGATCCGGTGGTACCGCATGGAAGGGCCATCGCTCAACGGATAAAAGCTACCCTGGGGATAACAGGCTTATCTCCCCCAAGAGTCCACATCGACGGGGAGGTTTGGCACCTCGATGTCGGCTCATCGCATCCTGGGGCTGAAGTAGGTCCCAAGGGTTGGGCTGTTCGCCCATTAAAGCGGTACGCGAGCTGGGTTCAGAACGTCGTGAGACAGTTCGGTCCCTATCTGTCGTGGGCGTAGGAAATTTGAGAGGAGCTGTCCTTAGTACGAGAGGACCGGGATGGACGCACCGCTGGTGCACCAGTTGTTCCGCCAGGAGCACAGCTGGGTAGCTAAGTGCGGAAGGGATAAGCGCTGAAAGCATCTAAGCGTGAAGCCCCCCTCAAGATGAGATTTCCCAACTAGTAAGACCCCTTGAAGACGACGAGGTAGATAGGCTGGAGGTGGAAGTGCAGTAATGCATGGAGCTGACCAGTACTAATCGGTCGAGGGCTTATCCTACAAGCTTTACGAAGTAAAGCTACTTCGGAAGCATAAGCTAGAAACCCACCAAAGTGAAGAGAACGCTGACGAAGCTGATTCCGAGTACTTTGGCGGGGCCCAGAGAATAACTAAAGCGCAATGAAGTTTCGTATCCAGTTTTCAAGCGATTAAGCTTGAATTGAATATTGTTCCCTGATAGCTCAGTTGGTAGAGCACTCGACTGTTAATCGAGTTGTCACAGGTTCGAGTCCTGTTCGGGGAGCCATTATGGAGAGGTGTCCGAGTTGGCCGAAGGAGCACGATTGGAAATCGTGTAGGCGTCACAAGCGTCTCGAGGGTTCGAATCCCTCTCTCTCCGCCACTATAATATGGCCCGTTGGTCAAGCGGTTAAGACACCTCCCTTTCACGGAGGTAACAGGGGTTCGATTCCCCTACGGGTCATAATTACCATAAATTACAGGTTGATTTAATTGCTTGGTATATGGTAAGATATTAATTGTGTTGTTATGGAGGCTTAGCTCAGCTGGGAGAGCATCTGCCTTACAAGCAGAGGGTCGGGGGTTCGAACCCCTCAGCCTCCACCATAATTTCACTGACGCGGGGTGGAGCAGCCCGGTAGCTCGTCGGGCTCATAACCCGAAGGCCGCAGGTTCAAATCCTGCCCCCGCAATTGCTTCACTTATTGGCCTGGAACCGTGGTGTAGAGGCCTAACATGCCTGCCTGTCACGCAGGAGATCGCGGGTTCGAATCCCGTCGGTTCCGCCATTATTTAATAAGTTTGGCTCGGTAGCTCAGTCGGTAGAGCAGAGGACTGAAAATCCTCGTGTCGGCGGTTCGATTCCGTCCCGAGCCACCATTTAAGAATTGAATAACATGCCGGTGTAGCTCAATTGGTAGAGCAACTGACTTGTAATCAGTAGGTTGGGGGTTCAAGTCCTCTCGCCGGCACCATTGTGGAGGCTTAGCGAAGTGGCCAAACGCAGCAGACTGTAAATCTGTTCTCGTCGAGTTCGGTGGTTCGAATCCATCAGCCTCCACCAGTTATAGGGGCATAGTTTAAAGGTAGAACAGCGGTCTCCAAAACCGTTAGTGTGGGTTCAATTCCTGCTGCCCCTGCCAATAAAGCTTTAAAATGTTTGAATATGGCGGTCGTGGCGAAGGGGTTAACGCACCGGATTGTGGCTCCGGCATTCGTGGGTTCAAGTCCCATCGATCGCCCCATTTTCATCTCAAGAATTAAATTTTGTTGGGGATTAGCCAAGCGGTAAGGCAACGGACTTTGACTCCGTCATGCATAGGTTCGAATCCTATATCCCCAGCCATTATGCGGACGTGGCTCAGCGGTAGAGCATCGCCTTGCCAAGGCGAGGGTCGCGGGTTCGATTCCCGTCGTCCGCTCCATCTATAATTAGGCGCCATAGCCAAGTGGTAAGGCACAGCTCTGCAAAAGCTTTATCCCCAGTTCGAATCTGGGTGGCGCCTCCAGTTATTCCTGCGGGAGTGGCGGAATCGGCAGACGCACAGGACTTAAAATCCTGCGGTAGGTGACTACCGTACCAGTTCAAGTCTGGTCTTCCGCACCATTGAATATGCGCCCTTAGCTCAGCTGGATAGAGCGTTTGACTACGAATCAAAAGGTCAGGAGTTCGAATCTCTTAGGGCGCGCCATTTATTTCCCGTAACTTTATAACTTGCCGGTGTGGCGGAATTGGCAGACGCGCGCGACTCAAAATCGTGAGGGAAACCGTGGGGGTTCGAGTCCCTTCACCGGCATATATTAAAGGGATCACAGAATTGCTTTTGCAATATTGTGATCCCTTTTGCTATACATATTATTTATTTAATGATGAATTCAGGATTAGGCCTAATACTGTCTATCCAATGTATCCTGCGCTTCATTTTGAATACCGAGGTAAAAGGACGGTGCTCCGCTTTCTCTTGGGGATGCAGCTATTGTCTCTCATGTAGCTATTGGAGGCTATGCAAGTGGGCACATTGCTCCGAGAAACAGTGAATTGAATGAGGTACGAACCATCATCTTGCCCAATTCGTCTTTTAGCAGCGTACAAGCTGAAGATATAAGGTAGCTAATCTATAAGGGCCTACGCTTTGGCTTCCCCTTTTAGATGTGATGACTATTATTTTCAACAAAGCCTAAATAAATAGAACGCCCTGTTGTACAGTTGATTGTACGAACAGGGCGTTTTTTATGCGATATAGCACGGAAAACTTGCTTTACATTATTGGTCGCTGTTCACAGGAGTAGATTCTCCATTAGCATCAGCTTTCTTAGCCATTCTAAGGCGGTTACGCTCTTCAAACTTGAATATACGATTCAGAAGAGGGTATATTCGCTTGGTCTCTTTGGTTAGTAACGGTCCTAGAATGGCAAGAATCAGCACATAGAGCGCTGCGAAGGGCTGTAGAATGGCCAAGAGTCCTCCGGCTTTGCCCAGGTTAGCCAGAATAATGGAGAACTCGCCGCGGGAGACGATGGTAAGACCAATATTCGAGGATGCCCGTGGGGACAATCCGGCACTGCGCCCGGCAAGCATTCCGGCTATATAATTACCTACTAAGGTTATAATTACAGCTGCAATTGCATACCACACGGCGCCGCCTAAGGCAGTTGGGTCAATCGTGAGTCCAAAGCTGAAGAAGAAGAGGGCGCCGAAGAAGTCGCGAAAAGGAATGACCAGCTTCTCAATCCGCTTAACATGCTCTGTCTCGGCCAATACGAGACCAACTAGCAGCGCACCAATCGCTTCAGCGACATGGATCGTCTCTGAGAATCCTGCTATGGTGAACAATATAGCAAAGATCACAATAGCAAATAGTTCATTTGAAGAGATGTTAAGCAGCTTGTTTAGAAGGGGGACCGCCTTCCTGCCAATAATTAATAAGGCCAGCATGAAGCCAAGGGCCAACAGGGCAGACAGGAGCACTCCTCCTAAGGTGCTTGAGCCGCTCAGCACCAATCCGGACAAGATGGAGATGTAGACGGCCAGAAACACATCCTCAAACATGATAATCCCCAGTATCATTTCGGTCTCAGGATTAGCTGTGCGCTTCAAATCCACCAATACTTTGGCAACGATCGCACTGGAGGAGATGGTCGTAATTCCGGCTACGACAAGGATTTCCTGAATGGGAAAGCCTGCTCCCCAGCCGAATAACAATCCTAAGGTAAAATTGATTAGGATATATATGGTGCCCCCCATGACAATGGAGCGGCCTGACTTGAGAAGGCGGCCAACTGAGAATTCCAAGCCCAAATAGAATAGAAGGAATAAGACGCCAATTCGGCCCATGAATTCGATCAGAGGAGCACTCTCAATAAAACGGAAGTCCAAATGCCATATCTTCCAAGCATGAGGGCCGACAGCCATACCAATCAATATATAGAATGGAATCACCGAGAAGCGCAGCTTGGCGGACAAAAGCCCGCCAAGGGCAATTAAGGTGATAGCCAGACCTATTTCAAAGATCAGATGATCCATTTAATCCCTCCCGTTCATCAGGATTTGACGAATTTGCTTCTGATGCTGCCGTTCTCCTAGAACTACGACAAGAGAGTCGGCGGTAAGCACCAGATCAGGACCGGGATTAATGTGCTTTGTATGATTATTTTCAATAAGAGCAATAATGGTAGCTCCCGTACGCTGTCTGACCTGAAGGTCTCCAATGGTAGAGCCGATACAACTGTGATGCTTCTCCAGTCTGTACCATTCAATGATCAGGTCATCGAGAGCAACTTCAATCGTCTCAAGTGCCTTAGGTTTGTAGGTGATTCCACCAATAAGGGCGGAGATGTGTCTAGCCTCATCATCATCCAGGGTGACCATCGAGATGCTGTCATCCGGCTCCTGATGATCAAAATGATATAATTCCCTGCGGCCGTCATCATGGACGATAACTACAAGCTTATCGCCGCTGCGGGTCTGGATTACAAATTTTTTGCCAATCCCAGGCAAGTCGGATTCTTTAAAATTCATGGTCTAATAACCTCCAAAAGAGTAAATTGTGGCAGCAAAAACAGACCGGCTAGTTTTTACGCGAAAAAAACTGTCAGCCTTGCAACAATGACTATGGAATCAAACGGTGCTATGCCACAAAATGGGAGGTAAATTTAATAGGATGCAGTAATACCTGCTTCAATCGTCTGGAAATCGTAGGTGTAAAAATATTTCGCTGCTGTGGCAGCAAAAAGGAGCCCAACATCGTGAGCAGGAATATAATAAAGGTGGTAAGGCGAATACAAGGGGTACTTACAGAGGAATGAAGAGCTTGCCGGACAGGAGTCCGGTATTTATGCTCTAGTTCAGCAGCCTCCTGTTCAAATAGTCCATCCGAAGATTCTTGAGGAAGATAAGGGATAGAATTCACAGGTAAGGCTGCTGAAAAAGATAAAAGAAAGGCGAGCGCCAGAAGAACAAACCAGCGTAGCTTGCGACTCACTCCTGTGTTCATGGCACTCACCTCCTTGGTCTAAATAAATGTGATGGATATGGCCTTAAGGCTCATAATAATAAATTCTAACATTGAAACAGATGATGATTCAAACCGGTTTTAGAAATAGCGCAGAAAAATATACACTGTAGAAAGCGCAATCGACAGAAGCATGAAGGGAAATCCGTACTTCAAGTATTTTAAAAATCGGATCGGTTCCCCTTCCTTAGCAGACATACCTGCTGCAATCAGATTGGCGCTAGCGCCAATCAGCGAACCATTGCCGCCAAGACAGGCGCCTAAAGCAAGGCTCCACCACAGGGGCTCAATGGGGCTTACACCCATATTCGACATGTCCCCGATCAAGGGAATCATGGTAGCGACAAACGGGATATTATCCAGAAAGGCAGAGGCGATTGCGCTAAGCCAAAGTATCAGCATTGAGCTAAGTAACGCGTCTCCACCCGTCAATTCCATGGCCTGATCCGCCAAGCGAGAGATCACACCCGACTCGACCAGCCCCCCAACGAGAACAAATAATCCGATGAAGAAGAAAATGGTGGGCCATTCCACATTGCGAAAGGCTTTCTCCATCATATGCTCCCCAGTCATCAAAAGAAGCAAAATGGCTCCAGTCAGAGCTACAGTAGCTGACTCCAGGTGAAAGGTCTGATGCGTAAAAAATCCGAGCAGGGTCAGTCCAAGAGCAGCAAGGCATTTGATCAGCAGCGGACGGTTGGAAATAATCCCGTCGAATTCAAGATCCATGAGCCCCTTCTTACGTTCCTCTGTTGTTCTTAATTGTCTGCGGAAGATAAGAGCAAATAATGGGATAGTTACAGCAAGAATAATGATGATGGCAGGCGCAAGGTTCTTAATAAAGGCCATAAAAGTAAGCTCTTCTACAGCGCTGCCGATCATAATGTTGGGCGGATCGCCGATCAAAGTTGCTGCGCCGCCTATATTGGACGCTAGAACTTGAGTGAAAATAAACGGAAATACCGGCACTTTGAGCTGGCGTGTAATACTGAACGTAACGGGAACCATCAGCATGATGGTTGTTACATTATCCAGGAAGGCCGAGGCTATGGCTGTAATAAGTGCCAGCAGCCACATGATTCGTACGGGACTGCCCTTGGCCTTCTTGGCTGTCCACAAGCCTACATATTTAAATAACCCTGTTTCAGCAGTTGTATTCACGATAATCATCATACCAATTAGGAGCCCTAAGGTATTGAAGTCAATATGGTGGATTGCTGCTTCCTGTCCTAATATGCCGAAAACAATCATGATGACTGCCCCGGCCATAGCTACTATAGTGCGGTGGATCTTCTCCGTAATAATGAGGGCATAAGTTAACAGAAAAATAAGGATTGCCCAGATTGCTTGTTGTTCCATAAATTCCTCCTCTAAAGATTTTGCAGATGGATGTAATCGTATTTCTAGCTTGCCATGGCGGGGAAAATCATGCTGAAATTCTAAAAAAACGCAGAAAGAGCCCGCACATGGCAGGCTCCTCCTATAACTGCAATTATTCGTTTTTTAACAGTAATAGGGCTAATTATATGGGATGAGTTCCATTTTGTAAAGATGACTGCGGACTGCGGGCTAGTTATAGGTTAGCAGAAGGTCTTGTACGATCCTCGACCTAAGTCCAGTATAAAAAACCGTCCTCGGTCCGTTTTGGAAAATTGCTTTACATCCTAGAATATAGACATAAGGTTGAACAACAAAAGGCGGTGATAAAACGATGAAAAGCAACAGAACAAGCGGATTTGCAATTGTACTTATTGCCCTGGGGGCTCTGATCCTGTTGGGCAAATTCACTCCGTTCCTCGGCAGCCTGTTCGGCATTGTGATTTCAATCGCAGCGATTGGACTGGGCTACTACGGGATTCGCAGAGGTAATGCCTTCTTCGGATGGATTGTTCTCTTCCTGGGAGTTGTCTCCCTGCTCTCCAAGCTGGCATGGATTCTGGTACCGGTAATTGGTATAGGATTGATTGTGTACGGCGTGTCCGCACTTGGTAGAGGCAGACGGGGATATTAATATCATATAAGAAGATGACACATTAACGTTACGTTAGGAGGGACAGCAGCTCATGGGTGTATTTCGCCGGGTAAGAGATATTACAGTAGCCAACTTGAATGAACGGTTGGAGCAAGCTCAGGATCCCGTTCGCCTTATCGATCAATTTCTGATCGAGACACGGCAGGAAATTACTGAGGCGGAGAGACTTCATCATCAATGTGCTTCCCATACTCGCAGCTTGAAGAACCAAGTGGATCATGCAAAGGCAATGAGAGATAAAAGGGAAGAACAGGCTTTGCTGGCATTAAAAGCGGAAGAAGAGCATTTGGCTAAGCTGGCATTGCAAGAGAAAATGCTGTACGAGGAAAAATTGGAGCAGTATGAGGGGCTGTATCTGGAGAACCTGCAATCTTTGCAGGAGCTAGAGCTTCAGATCAGCGAGCTTAAGACAGAATATCAGACTGTGTATAGTAAGCGGCAGTACTACTACGCCAGAATGGAGACCCTTCGTCTTCAGCAGCGTATGAATCAGCGCAGCGGATTTGGCGATCGGGATGTTCCCAAGATGTTCGGTCGATTAGAGGACCGGATGTCCGACATGGAATGGGAGGCGCGGAGCCTGCGCGATCTGCGCAAAGCCGGATCAGAGTTTCTGAATCAAGCTGGATCTGCACTACAGTCCACTCTGGAACAGGAGATGGCCCGTCTAAGACAAAAGCTGGATAAGCGAAGAGAGGAGTGAAGAGGATGAACCGTGTTTACCGTTCCCGCAAAGACCGGTGGATTACCGGATTATGCGGTGGATTGGCCGAGAGCTTCGGTATCAGCGCAGGCCTGCTGCGTCTGATCACCGTCATCGCCATTCCATTCTCCAGCGGGGCGATCATCTTCATCTATCTGATTGCTTCGCTGGTCATCTCAAAGGAACCTTATCAGCCTTATGATCCGTATCGGATGCAAGGCTGGCATCCGGGATATGGCCCGGGGCCCGGCCCTGGTCCTGAACCTGGACCCTATGGAGATCCGCTGCACGATCGTCGTTATCAGCCGCGCCCTCCTTATGGTCGGCCGTCTGATGGGCCGCCACCACCGCCACCGCCTTATTCTGGCAGACAGGCGAATGGTGGGTATAGAAACCCTGAATCAAATTTGGACTCCATGATGGAGGATATAGAGAAGAAGGCTATGGAGAAAGAGCTCGAAGAGCTTCGGAGAAAACTTGCTAAATACGAGAATGGAAATGAGAAGGGAGACGTATAACAATGGGAGTATTTAAAAGAATTAAGGATATTACAAAGGCGTCTATCAATGAAATGCTGGATAAGGTTGAAGATCCGATTGTGATGCTTAACCAATACCTGCGCGATATGGAAGAAGAAATCCGTGACGCTGAGGTAACTGTAGCTAAGCAAATGGCAAATGAGCGCCGCATGAAGCAGCGTCTTGATGAAGCGTACCGTGTATCCGCACAGCGTGAAAGTCAAGCAGAAGCTGCTCTGAAGAACGGGCAGGAGGAAGTTGCACGCAAGCTTCTTGAGGAGAAAATTCACTTCGATCAGAAGCAAGTGGAATTCAGCGATCTGCATGCACAGGCGGAAGCTCAAGCTCAAGAGCTGCTGAACCAGCTGCATGAGATGAAGGACGAATTCTACAAGCTCCGCAACAAGCGTAACGAGCTGGTAGCCCGTGCTCAAATGGCGAAGGCGAAAAAACAAATGTCCCAGGTAAGCAGCCTGCATACGATCGAAAGCGGAAGCGCATCGCTTGGATTCCAGCGTATGGAAGAGAAAATTCTGCAGCTTGAGGCTGAAGCAGATGTGATGCGTGCGCCTTACTCTCCTCGCACAAGCACAAGCAGCTACATCAGCCCTGCGGATGCAGAGAAGCAGCTGAAGGTAGAGGAGCAGCTCAGTGCGCTGAAGTCTAAGCTGAATCCTAGCGCAGCACAAAATAAAGGCTCAGAAGAGTAATCTCTATTCGGACCACAAACAATATGATATGCTATACAGCATGGGCTTAAGCTTGCAAAATGCAGCTTAAGCCGTCTGTATGGATTGCTGAAGCCATGCAGTAGTGAAGATTGTACTGTGATGGCTTCTTAAAGCTTATTAGGCTTAGGATAGACACAAAGGAGGTGCGGCGGGATGGAGACAAAAAATCGTTTTTGGGCTATCGCTTTTATTGGCATCGGCATTTTAATGATCTTCGGTAGATGGACGAATTTCTTCACGCTCGCCGCGCTTGTTCTACTCTTATATGGAGTGTATAAGATCAGGCAGGGAACCGAGGTCCGAACAGGTTATATGCTGCTGGCTGTCGGCTGCGGTATTATTCTGATTGATCATTTCATGCTGGTGCTGGTCATTTGCTTGATATCCCTAGGTTTATTCTATGCCAAGTCCAAGCAAATGAAGCCAGACCATAATGACAGGCAGAAGCATAATTTTATAGAGGGCGTTCATTGGGACCGCGACCCTTGGGTGCTAAGGAACCTAGGAATGTGGCACGTTCTTGGCGAATTGGATATCGATCTGTCCTTGGCCATTGTTGAAGAGACTCAGAATACCTTGATACTTCAAGGGATTGTAGGGGATGTAGATTTATCTATATCTGAGGATTATGGGATTGAAATTGAAGCTTTTGTATTGTTTGGCCGCATTCAGATGGGCCGTGAGCAGGAAACGGGTATGGTGAACCGAATTTACTGGCGTTCCCCGAATTATGAACAGCGAGAACAAAAGGTGAAAATTGTAATCTCCTATCTTGTAGGAGATGTTGATATAAAATTTCCGTTTTGACAGGAGGGCCAATTTCGATGAGAAAGAAAAAGCCGGTAAATATCGTATCCCGCAGCATGCGCGATGGGGTTCTCCTGTCTTTTTTTCTGTTGGCAGTCATTCTTTATATTCTCAATACATACGGATTGTTGAATTCTTTTACCTCTTGGCGAACCGGAGTCGCGGTAGGCATCACTATAGTTACTATTCTTGTTGGGGTAGGTGCCGCATACGGCTTCTACGATGTGTATCGAATCAAGCGACGGCTTGATCTGCTCAGGGATTCCCTGCTCCAGTGGGAGAAGGGCAATCCAGCCAGAACGATTCCAGAGCTCGGTGAGGACGAAGTGGGCAGACTGGGAGAGCAGCTTGGGAGAATTGGTCAGCGCTGGGAGGAGCAGGTCAGTTCGCTTCAGCGTCTGTCCACCCACAATGCCCAGCTTGCGGAGCAAGCTAGAGTATCCGCGATTGTGGAGGAACGCCAGCGGCTGGCTCGCGAGCTGCATGATGCGGTATCTCAGCAGCTTTTCGCAATATCTATGACGGCTACAGCGGTGGGAAGAACACTGGAGAAGGATTTTGACAAGGCGCAGCGTCAGGTGGAGCTCATTGAGGAGATGGCTTCAGTAGCCCAATCGGAGATGAGAGCGCTGCTGCTTCATCTGCGTCCGGTGTATTTGGAAGGCAAGGAGCTGACGCAAGGTGTAACAGAGCTTGTCCGGGAGCTCAAGACCAAGGTCCCTATGGAGATTACGCTGGATATGGACGACAATCTGCAGCTGGTAAAGGGCATTGAGAACCATCTGTTCCGCATTATCCAGGAAGCAATGTCCAATACGCTGCGCCATGCCAAAGCAGACAAGATGGAGATTCGTATCCACCAGAGAGATGATGCAGTCAGAGTCATCTTGCGCGATAATGGAATAGGGTTTGAATTGGATGATAAGAAGCAGGCTTCTTATGGCTTATCCAATATGCAGGAGCGTGTGCGTGAGATTGGCGGCTCGCTGCAGTTTATAACGGCACCGGGTAAGGGAACCCGGATTGAAATCACGATTCCTTTAATGAAACAAGAAGGCGGGTGGAACAATGACAGCGGAGACGGAGTACCTCATCAAGGTACTGCTGGTTGATGATCATGAGATGGTGCGCATAGGACTTGCAGCGGTACTGGGTACGGAGGAAGGTATAGAAGTGGTAGGCGAGGCCAGCAGTGGACAGGAAGGTATTCGTCTTGCCCAGGAATACAAGCCTGACGTAGTACTGATGGACCTGGTTATGGAAGGCATGGACGGTATAGAGACAACCCGGCAGCTGCTCAAGCTTTATCCGGATTGCAAGGTGATCGTGCTTACAAGCTATTTGGATGATGAGAAGATGTATCCCGTTATTGAAGCAGGGGCATTCAGCTATCTGCTCAAAACGTCCCGGGCATCAGAGATTGCGGAAGCGATCCGAGCGGCCGCCAGAGGCCAATCGGTATTGGAATCCCAGGTTGCCTCTAAGATGATGAATCGATTCCGTCAGCCAAAGGCAGAAGCTCCTGCACATGAAGAGCTAACAGACCGGGAGATGGATGTATTACGTCTGCTTGCACAAGGAAAGTCGAATCAAGACATTGCCGATGAACTGATTATTGGAGTCAAGACGGTGAAGTTCCATGTGACGAACATTCTGGCGAAGCTGCATGTTGAGGATCGAACCCAGGCCGCTATTTACGCATATAAGAACGGCTTAGCAGAGTAAATTAAATCAATATTTTTGGGTTCAGAGGCCGTGAGGTCTCTTTTTTTATAAGTAATAGAATAAAACTCCTATCTTCGGGACATCCTGATCTCATAGATTACTAGATTCGGGAGGCTTGCTCTTATGAAGAAGATGGGTTTATGGATGATAGCTGGTGCAATTATATTAACGCTGCTGGTCGGATTTACGGCCAAGGAAAGTACGGCGGGGATTCAAGGGAGAGATAGATTAGCTGCAGCTAATCAGCAGTGGAATGAGCTGATCAAGCTGGCGATGAAGAAGTCTGAGGAGAAGCTTACCGGGGTTGTAAAGTGGCAGGGAACCTGGCAGGTGGATATGACAGCAAAAGAGGCAGCAGAAGAGCTGGCCCAAAAGCTTGGCTTAGGTGAGGTAAAGCGTTATGAAGTGCAGAACCATCCAGTCTATAAAGCGCAATCAGTCGCCTGGAATTCAGAAGAAATTCAAGAGGAGCTATCGATTATTGCCCGGGAAAAGAACAGCCTGTATGTGGTTCTCCGCATAGATGCCCATGGGCAGGGGCTTAATACTGTTACCCAGCGGCAAGAAAAAGCGGGGGCCGTTCTGTTGCAAGCAAAAGTTGATGCGAATTGGAATGGTGCTATACGGGGAGGGGTTAAGCTCAAGAGTACCGCAGGTCAGAAGAGAGAGGGCGGGCAGCTCTCTGCTGAGACGGCAGTTTTTAAACAGCTGGAAGCTGATCTGCATGAAGCAGGCTTGCGCCCAGCAGCGCTGGACAAGTATGAGGATGAGAACACCGTAACCAGCACTTACTACCTTCCTGAGTTTGAAATCGGCATCAAGGTTCAAGGCAGCTCTAAACCGATCGGCCTGCAAATGGCTGTTCATACGGATATGCAAGGGGGGATGCAGGAGCTGTCTTGGGGCTCGCCGATGCTGACGGTTGAATATTAATGAATAGATATCAGCCAATGGGTTAAATACTAATTACAGTTAAGATGTTCATAGGAAGAGGATGGCATCCCTTATGGAGATATGCTAAAATGGCATCACATCAAGGTTGAGGCTGACGAATCAAACTATACTATATTACATAGAAAGAATGAGGAGCCATGGCTGACAATCAAAATCTTGAGGTATTGCAAGCACCTGGAACTGTCTTTTTTATATTTGGAGCAACGGGCGACTTAGCCCATCGCAAGCTGTATCCGGCGATTTATTCACTCTATCGTGAAGGTAAATTGGCCGAGGATTTTGCAGTTATCGGCGTAGCCCGTCGTCCTAGGACTCCGGAGGAGTTCAGATCCGACTTATATGATTCCATTCAGGAGTTTTGCCGCTATCCGGTAAAAGACGGGGAAGAATGGGCGAGGTTTGCTGAACACTTCGAATATAAATCCCTCGATATTCATAATGTGGATGGATATCGCGAACTTAGGGAGCATACCGAGGCGATGGAAGCCAAGTACGGTATTCCTGGCAATCGGCTGTTCTACCTTGCGCTTGCGCCTGAGCTGTTCGGCAGTGTGTCGCTGAACTTGCAGAAAGGCGGAATGCTGGAAAGCGGTGGCTGGCACCGGCTGGTCATCGAGAAGCCTTTCGGTTACGATCTGCCTTCAGCCGAGAAGCTGAATGAGGAGCTCAATCAAGTGTTCAAGGAAGAGGAGATCTTCCGCATTGACCATTACCTTGGGAAGGAAATGGTGCAGAACATCGAGGTTATTCGTTTTGCAAATGCGTTCTTTGAACCGTTGTGGAACAATAAGCATATTGCCAATGTACAAATAACGCTCAGTGAAACCGTAGGGGTTGAAGAGCGTGGAGGATATTACGATCATGCCGGAGCTTTAAGGGATATGGGGCAAAACCATATGCTCCAGCTGCTGACCATGATCGCTATGGAGCCGCCAAGCCGCCTCTTAGCGGAGGATATCCGGGATGAGAAGGTGAAGGTGCTCCGTTCTCTTCGTCCTTATCCAACGGAAGCCGAGGTGAAGGCGCATGTGGTTCGCGGCCAATACACCGAAGGCGAAGCCGGGGGCAAAGTGCTTCCGGGTTACCGGCAGGAGGACAAGATAGATCCGAACTCCAACACGGAGACTTATTTTGCTGCCAAGCTGTATGTGGATAACTTCCGCTGGGCTGGTGTTCCTTTCTATATCCGCACAGGGAAGCGTCTGCCCGTCAAAACTACGGAAGTAGTAGTCGAGTTCAAGAGCATGCCTAACAATGTATATTTAGGACAGAAGCATACGCTGGCTCCGAATCTGCTGGTTATTCGTGTCAATCCGATGGAAGGAATCTACATCAAGATTAACGCCAAAAATCCGGGAACGGAGTCTGAGATCAAGCCGCTCGCTATGGAATTCTGCCAAAGCTGCCAGGTGGGGATTAACTCTCCAGAGGCTTATGAACGGTTGATCCATGATGCGGCCCACGGAGACTCTACTTATTTCACACGTTGGGATGAGGTAGCGGCAGCTTGGTCCTTTATTGATCGGATTGCTGAGGCTTGGGCTAAAGCGCCCGGAGAGATTAGTCACTACCCAGCAGGCTCTTGGGGACCTAAGGAAGCGGAAGAACTTCTGGCTCAAGACGGGTTCAAGTGGTGGCCTGTAAATGGCCAAGAAGAAGATAATGTCATCTGGATCAAAGGCTAGTCTCTATAATACACAGATCAAGAACAGGTCTTCCAATGTCTGAGTAGAATATATGGAACATGTGCTTAATCATCCTTGTGCGCATATCTTGCGTACGAGGATGATTTTGCGTATAAATGCACGAAGTATGATACAATATGGACACGACTTATGGAATGAAGGGATACGTGAGAAATGAGCAAAGCTTTAGAACAAGTGCTGCAGCAGGAAGTGGACAAACGGCGGACGTTTGCGATCATTTCCCACCCGGATGCCGGGAAGACGACATTGACGGAAAAGCTGCTGCTGTTTGGCGGGGCGATACGCCTTGCCGGTTCAGTCAAGGCACGCAAAGCGAGCAAGCACGCGACCAGTGACTGGATGGAAATTGAGAAGCAGCGGGGGATTTCCGTAACATCCTCTGTCATGCAATTTGACTATAAAGGACATCGCATAAATATTCTTGATACTCCGGGCCACCAGGACTTCAGTGAAGACACCTACCGGACGTTAACCGCTGCGGACAGTGCAGTCATGCTGATTGACGTGGCGAAAGGGGTCGAAGCCCAGACGATCAAGCTATTCCAGGTTTGTGCGAAGCGGGGCATCCCGATCTTTACATTCATTAATAAGCTGGACCGTGAGGGCCGAAATCCGTTTGAGTTGATGGAAGAGCTTGAACAGGTGCTTGGCATTCGCTCAGTTCCGATGAACTGGCCGATTGGCTCCGGACGTGAGCTTTGCGGCGTGTATGACCGCATGAACAATCAGGTAGAGCTGTTCCAGGGAGATGATCATTCCCAGATCAAAGTTCAGAAGGTCGCAGACTACAATGATTCACTGATTCGGGAGATGGCTGGTGAATATCTGCATGACCAGCTGTGTCAGGACTTAGAGCTGCTGGATGTAGCGGGAGATCCTTTTGATATTGAAAAAGTACGCCGCGGAGAGCTTACCCCAGTATTCTTCGGAAGTGCCGTGAACAACTTTGGTGTGCAGACCTTCCTGGAGAATTTCCTGGAACTAGCGCCAAAACCAGAGCCGCGGAAGAGCTTGCAAGGTGAGGTTGAGCCGACCAATGACAAATTCAGCGGCTACATCTTCAAGATTCAAGCAAACATGAATCCGGCTCACCGTGACCGGATTGCCTTCTTGCGCATTGTATCAGGCAAATTTGAGCGGGGCATGTCCGTAAAGCATGTTCGTGTTGGCAAAGAAATCAAGCTGTCCCAGCCACAGCAATTCCTTGCCCAGGATCGGGACATTGTCAGTGAAGCTTATCCTGGTGACATTATTGGACTATTTGATCCGGGGATCTTCCGGATTGGCGACTCTTTAAGTCAGGGCAGTGAGATTGTGTTCGATGAGCTTCCTACGTTCTCCCCGGAGATTTTTGCGAAGGTAACAGTGAAGAACGCGCTCAAGCACAAGCAGTATCAGAAAGGGATTGATCAGCTGACAGAGGAAGGAACGATTCAGGTATTCCGTACTGTTGGCTTTGAAGATACCATTCTGGGGGTTGTTGGACAGCTGCAGTTCGAAGTGTTTGAGTATCGGATGAAGGGGGAATACGGGGTGGATGTTCAGCTTCAGCGGATGCCGTACCAGTTCGCGCGGTGGATCGTTGGGGAGAATATTGATCCTGGTAAATTCCGTATTAATTCCACGCTCGTTAAAGATAAGAAAGATAATTATGTGGTGTTGTTCGAGAATGAGTATGCTATGCGCACAGCGATGGAGAAATACCCGGATGCCAAATTCCTGGAAACTGCACCTTAATTTTATATCGTTATAATTCGATTACATCAAAATCCCTCATGTCCTTTTTTAGGCCTTTGAGGGATTTTGATTTGTCAGACTGATTTTGCACTGGGTCTATCTGATCGGCTTGGGCGGATTCGCTTGAAGCGCTTGATTCAGCACGGCTACCAGTTCGTCTTGCTTAGCGGATTCAAGCCGCTTCCAGATGATCTCGAAGGCAACCCCTAAACCTGGAAGTGCCGCTTCCTGAGCATCAATCGAGCCTTCAATCAATTCACGAAGTCCCTGTTGATCTCGGCCGTACATTTTATGAACAACGGCTTGACGGAGATCGAGCATAATGGCCATGAATGGCTTCCTCCTTATGAATTATCATGTGTCCGGTACCGTTATTAATGTTCCCCGGCGGCCCATGAGCAAATTCAAGAATTTCCTGGATTATGATATACTATAAGAATGAGCATAATAAAAAAATCCGGCCTTCGGTAGGTGAGAGTGACATGTCAAAAAAGCAGTTTGCCGTCATAGGAATGGGACGGTTTGGTTTTAGTGTAGCGAATGCACTCAGCAAAATGGGCTTTGACGTACTGGCCATTGACTCGGATGAGCATAGAACTCAAGCGGTTTCTAATATTGTAACCCATGCAGTCACTGCGGATTCAACGGATGAGGAAGCATTGAGAGCACTTGGCATCCGTAACTTCGATGTGGTGGTAGTTGCCATAGGAGAAGATATCCAGGCGAGTATTCTGACCACCCTGATTCTGAAGGATATGAGCGGACCGCTTATTGTAGTCAAGGCACAAAATGAACTGCACGGGAAGGTTCTCCAGAAGATTGGTGCGGATAAGGTTATTTATCCAGAACGGGATATGGGACTTCGTGTAGCCCACCATCTCACCTCGCCTAATATTATAGATTATATTGAGATCTCGGATGAATACAGCATTCTGGAGATCAAAGTAACTCCGTCGATCGTTGGAAAAAACCTCATGGAGCTGGATGTCCGTGCACGGTTTAAATGCAATGTCATGGCGATCAAAAAAGAAGGCGGAAGCAAGATGAACATTTCTCCCGATCCGGCCGAACGCCTTGCACCAGATGATGTGCTCGTTGTAGTCGGACAGAAGGACGACTTAACGAAGCTGGAGCTGGCTTACGCCCAATAAATTGTGGACAGGATTGAGATCTATGAACATTACATCTCTTCAGAATGCCAGGGTCAAGGAATGGGCCTCCCTGCTGGAGAAGAAGCATCGTGATAAGCTGCACAAGTATTTAGTAGAAGGTGTGCATCTGGTCCAAGAAGCGCTCAAGGCGAGATTAGATATAGAATGCGTAGCTTATTCACTTGAACGCGGTATTCCACATGAGCTAGCTGGTGCTGCTGCAAATGCTTTAGGCACGGAGTGGATCGGTGTCTCGGAAGCCGTTATTGCCAAATGCAGCGACACTAAATCGCCGCAGCCCGTTTTTGCGGTAATACGCAAAGAACGCCGTACGGCGGAGAGCTTGCTCTCTAAGCCTAATAGCCTTGTAGTTGTGCTTGACGGGGTACAGGATCCTGGCAATGTAGGCACGATAATTCGCAGCGCGGATGCGGTAGGGGCGGACGGGGTTATTATCGGTGCAGGCTGTGCCGACATTTATGGTCCGAAGACAATTCGGGCCACCATGGGCTCGCTGTTCCACTTGCCGGTTATTGAAGCAGATCTGGCGGAGGTTCTGCCTGAAGCAAAGGCGAAGGGAATACGCCTCGCCGGGACAAGTCTTCAAGCTGCAAGCTCTTGCTATGCGTATGATTTTACAGGACCGGTCTGGTTGCTCTTTGGCAGTGAGGGCGGTGGATTATCCGCTACGGCGCTGAAGCTGATGGATGATGCGCTGATCATCCCGATGAAGGGGCAGGCTGAATCGCTGAATGTAGCGATGGCGGCCTCGGTATTGCTGTATGAGGCGCTTAGACAGAGGGATTTTTCATATATAAACAATTCCCGTCCAACGCTCAAATAACTAAACTGTTTAATTGTTTTGATTTATTTTGAATTTAAAAACGCCAACTATCCATTAAAAGGATAAGTGGCGTTTTTGATTTTGTTATACTATTGGTTACAAATTTGGAAGGTTTGGCATTATCAGGTACGACGGGAGATGTAGAAGCTTTTAAAAAGTTTTCCGCCTTATTTGAATCATTTAGACAACATGCCGATGAAAATCAGCAGGTACGGTATTCGGTTTTTATGGCTAACACTCTAAAGGAGGAGATTCGTAATGAAAAAGGCATTTATTTCGATGGCAATTGTATTGGGGTTAATTAGTGTAAGTGTTATACCCGTAACATTAGACTCGCCAATGCTTACTACATATAATCATGGGATGGATCATTAAAGTAGGTAACGCAAATTATAGCGGTACATTCAAAAGAACCCTTAAATCAAGGGTTCTTTTTCTTGTTCATTCTTCTCTAACAAAATGGATAGCGGGGAAGTTTTTAGGCAACCCTACAGTCAGATCAAATCCTTAACCATACGAAGGATGTACCAAGAAGGCGGGCTTATTGTGATGTGGAGAAAAATTATCGAACACATACCGGATATATCGGTCTTCATACAGGCTCTTCTGCTGCCCATCATTCCTCTTCTTATGTACACTGCGGGTAAGTGGATTCGGCAGGGGCTGACTCGAGGCCTTGATGCTAAGAAAGATCATCCGTCTTCCAATACCAACAGGAAAAATGAAGAAGCCACCCAGCTCCTTTCTGGGCATTTCGAGAGAGATGTTGCAGCACTTAAAAGTCAGCTAAGCATGAACGCCGATTTCAAGAGCAGGGAGTTCGTTTTAAAAGGAACAGATGTCCGAGTCTGCATTTTTGCCATGGAAGGCCTGTATGATACCGATCTGGTCGATACCCATCTGCTTACTCCGCTCATGCATATCGACATTGAGGACCGCCAATCACTACACCGGCCAAGCGGTGAGAAGCTTAAGAAGCGTATTCGTGATAATCTCCTTCCGATTACAGAAATCAGTGAGACTCGTTCACTGTCTGTAATGAAGGAGACGATCCTGATCGGGGTCATCGGTATGTTCATAGAGGGAATGGATGGAGCCTTCTTGATTGGTTCGCCCAAGGGGAAAACCCGGGGAGTCGAGGAACCAATATCGGAAACTCTGCTTCGCGGGCCGCGCCTAGGCTTTACAGAAAGCTTAAGCGATAATATGGGACTCTTGCGAATGCAGGGAATGAATAATAGTATGGTTTTTTCCCAGTATGAGGTCGGCAACCGGTTGAAAAAAAGGATGATTCTTGCCTACTTAGATGATGTGGCTGATCCGAACCTAGTTAAGGAGGTAGATCGCCGAATACAGAAAATTCAGATCGATGCCGCACTGGATTCCGGTTACATTGAGCAGCTTATCGAGGACAATACGCTAAGTCCTTTTCAGCAGATTCATAATACAGAGAGACCGGACCGGGTGCTTAGCGGGCTGCTGGAAGGCAGGGTAGCCATTTTACTGGATGGCTCTCCCTTTGCGCTAATCATGCCTGTTACATTTACCATGCTATTGCAATCGCCTGATGATTATTATGATCGTTGGATTCCAGGCTCATTTCTTCGCCTGCTGAGATTTCTAACAGCCGTAATTGCTCTGCTTGCACCGGCTCTTTATATCTCCTTCATATCGTTTCAACCGGGCTTAATTCCAACAAAGCTCGTTCTGACCATTATCGAGACTCGGCAAGGGGTTCCCTTCCCTTCGATCATTGAAGCATTGATTATGGAGATTGCTATTGAAATCCTGCGCGAAGCGGGGATCCGGCTGCCCAGACCTATAGGACCTGCTATGGGCATCGTCGGGGGCCTGATTATCGGAGAAGCTGCCGTACAGGCAGGAATTGTCAGTCAATTTCTAGTCATCGTGGTCGCAGTCACCGCGATTAGCTCATTTGCGATCCCTGTATACTCAGCGGGGATTTCTCTGCGGATTTTGCGCTTTGCCGGGATGTTCAGTGCGGCAGTATTCGGCCTGTATGGGCTGGTGATGTTCGTTCTGCTCTTAGGTACACACTTGGTAAGGCTGGAGAGCTTTGGTGTCCCCTATGTGAGTCCAGCTGTACCTTACCGTATTTCTGATTGGAAGGATATGCTGCTTCGCCTGCCCTTTAAATACATGCGCAAGCGTCCTGTTATGATGTCTCCACAGGATCGGGATAGACGCTAGGTGAAGGGAAATTACAAGTAAAGGGGGGAGTTTGGATGAATCAGCTTTCACAGCGTACAGGGATTCAACTATCAACGACACAAGCAGCAGTTATCATTATTAACTATATGCTGGGGGCGGGCATCCTTACATTGCCCCGAACAACGACTGAGGCTGTAGGGACACCGGATGTATGGCTGTCTATGCTGCTGTCCAGCATTATTATCTGGATAGCGGGTATGATTGTGGTCATGCTATGCCGGAGATATCCTGGAGAGACGTTTTTTGAATTTGCGCCTAAAATCGTAGGAAAGTGGCTGGCCGTTCCGCTGGGATTATGCGTGATTTTTTATTTTTTGCTAATCTCCGCCTTTGAAATTCGGATTATGGCCGAGGTAACAGGGATATACCTACTGGAAGGGACACCTTATTGGGCGATTGTGATGATATTTATTTTGATCGGCTATTACTTGATTGCCGGCGGATTAAATGCGATTACCCGCTTATTTGAAATCATCCTTCCAATCACGCTTATTTTCTTTGTGATCGTTATGCTCATGAGTTTGAAGATTTTTGATCTGAATAACCTTAGACCTGTTCTCGGCCAGGGGATTATGCCGGTTCTCCGCGGAATGAAGCCCACACTGCTTGCTTTTACTGGGTACGAGATTATGTTTGTAGTTATGGCATTTATGAAACAGCCCAAGAGGGGGACACGGTCTCTCGTTGGTGCGCTCCTTGTATCAATCGGAATCTATCTGATTACCATCATCATGGTCGTTGGCGGATTGTCCGTAGTAGGAGTGAAAAACAAGACATTTCCCACTTTGGACTTGCTGCGGAGCTTTGAGTTAGAAGGACTGATTTTCGAACGATTTGAATCTCTATTGCTGGTAATCTGGATTATGCAAATTTTCTCAACCTCCACGATTACCTTGTTTGCCGTGTCTCTCGGAAGCACGCAAATGACTCGGAGAAAAATTAACCTTTTTCTGTTTATAGCTTTACCACTGGTTTATCTATTTGCACTTATGCCGAAAAGTCAGAGGGAGGCTTTCATCATGGGGGATATGCTTGGGAATACATCGATAATATTATTCGGTGGAATGCCGCTTCTGCTGCTGATTGCGGATATGATTCGCAAGAAAGTAAGGCGGTCTAAATGATGCTTATCAGGAAATGGGGCTTTATTTTGCTGGTGATCCTTTTCCTGGTTCTACAGACCGGATGCTGGAGCTCTAAGGAAATAGAGAATCTGAGCGTATATGTAGGTATCGGGCTTGATGTGGCAGAAAAGACCCCGTTTGAGGAGAGCATAGATGAACAGGGCGGGAACTATCCGAAAAAAGATTTGATTACTGTGACCGTTCAAACCGTTCCGGGTACAAGTGGAGGAGCTAAAAAGCAGGGCAGCGGATCTTCTCCATCGGACCAAACCTTTCTTAACGAGAGGTTGACCGGTGATTCATTATTTCAAATTTTACGCCAGTTCTCGCTTCGTCGGAGCCGTCCTCTAATCGGTCATCATCTCAAGGTCGTTGTGGTATCAAGCGAACTTGCACGCAAATACAGCATGCAACAGCTGCTGGATTTTGTTCTTAGAGATAACGATATTCGTCTGAGTACTTTGGTGATGTTGTGCCAAGGGAAGGCAGTGGATGCATTAAGTTCAAAGAATTCCAGTGATATTCCGGCATTTTATTTACGAGGCCTTCCGCAGAATCGTTACCGCTCCAATAAGATTTTGCCCCCTATGTCTCTTGCCAAGCTGGATGCCAAAATGCAATCAGGTACCAGCTTCATGCTGCAGAACGTTATTACCTTCGAACAAGAGCATAAGCTCTCCGGAGCTGGGGTTTTTAGCGGGAAAACGAAGAAGCTGCTTGGCACACTGAACCAAAGCGATCTCGAAGGGGTGTCTTGGATTATGGGGAATGCGCTGGCCGGACCGTTGAAGACTTACGACCCCAGAACAGGCCAGACGATCGTCTATGAAATTCATTCCTCAAAGAGCAAAATTACGCCCATTATTAGACAGGATGAAATCTCATTTCATGTCAATATTAAATCAAAAGGACAGTTCATGGAGGACTGGAGCTTGGCGAATAATACACCAACTGATAAGAACATAGAACGTCTCCAGGAATGGTTTGAGGAAGAGGTGGACAAGCAGGTTAATCAGCTGTTGCAGAAGCTTCAGAAGGAGTATCGGGCTGATGTGCTCGGGTTTGGCGAGCAGATCAGGATCAAGCACCCCCGCCTATGGGAGAAAGTCAAAAACCATTGGGACGATATATTTGCAGAGTCAAGAATTACGCATGAGGTTCACATCAATATAGAGGGATATGGTTCCATTATGGAGTAAGCCAAATAAAGGGAACCGTTACATTGGATAGACGAATGAACTTAGCAAATAATAATGAAAGTAACTTACTTCAAAGAGGGTGAGCTTCTTGCGAAAGTTTTTGATTTCATTTGTATGTTTGCTGATTCTTTCAGCAAACATGCAAGTATTCGCCTCTGAGGGGCAGCCCCAAAGAGACAGGGCGTATTATGAAAAAAAAGGCGAGATTATATGGGAGGTTGTCACTCCACACAAATTAATAGCTCTTACCTTTGACGATGGGCCGCATCCTGCACAAACCGTTGAAATTCTTAATTTGCTTAAGCAATACAACGTGCCAGCTACCTTCTTCGTGATAGGCAAACAGGTTGCGGAAAATCCTGATGTGGTAAAGCGTATAGTTGCTGAGGGACACGAGTTGGCTAATCATACCTACAGCCACACCTTCTTCAGATTGCCCGCCTCCTCTGACAAGGTTCTCTCTGAGATCGCTAAGACAGAGGAAGAAATCTATAAGCTTACGGGCCATAGATCGAAGTATTTCCGCCCTCCGGGAGGCATATACGATGATACGATTGTACAGGTTTCGAAGCAGCTTGGACTCTGCCCAGTCCTCTGGTCTTGGGATCAGGATACCCGGGATTGGAGCAAGCCAGGGGTTCAAAGAATTATAAATAAGGTGCTTAAGAATGCCGACAACGGGGATATTGTGCTATTTCATGATCGGGTTGCAGGACGATCACAGACCATTCAAGCTTTAAAAACCATCATACCTTCCCTTCAGGCACAAGGTTATCAGATGGTTACGGTTACGGATTTGATCAAATTTTCTAAGTCGTCTAGGTTCTAAAAAGTTGGAAAAGGTTCACTATCATAATCCTTTCAATTCCGGTAACCATAGTACCGTTCGTTACTATTAGCCAAGGAGGAAGAGAACATGAAAAAAATTGCTTCAGTTATTGCCACTTGCTCTAGTTATGAATTTAACTTCGTTGGCTGGTGCTGCTCCTGCTGCTGAGAAAAAACCAGAGCAGAACAAGGTACATGAGCATAAAGCTCATGTGAAAAGCAAAGAACATAAAGTTCATGTGAAAAGTAAAGAAGGTCATAAAATTCACGCTAAAAGTAAAGCAGGCCATAAAATTCACTCCAAGAGTAAAGCAGGCCATAAACTCCACACGGAAAGCCTGAAAACTAAAGGAACAAACCAAATGCCAA
Organism: Paenibacillus sp. CAA11; assembly: GCF_003060825.1. Taxonomy (NCBI): domain Bacteria; kingdom Bacillati; phylum Bacillota; class Bacilli; order Caryophanales; family Paenibacillaceae; genus Paenibacillus; species Paenibacillus sp. CAA11. Next base: position 3,893,324 of record NZ_CP028922.1, on the reverse strand, counting down.
AAACAGGATTTGGCGGCGCCAGTGAGCAAATGAATTAAGGAGAAACGGGGGAGGAAACTCCCCCGCAATTATCGATCCTATGAAGATTCATAATTGCCTGCCCATATTCATTGTCATGTTGCTCCTTTGTTCTGGCTGTAGCCATTCAAGTCAACCACAACCTGTAAAGGCAGTTGAACCGAAAACTTACCGTGCTAAGACTATACCCGAACCACCGCATCTGGAGAAACTGCCGACAAGTAAAGAATCAACATTTAAAGGACTTATTCCTCGTAAAATAAGTATTCCTTCCGTGAATATAAACGCGGTAACAGAACCGGTTGGATTCTTGGAAAGCGGGATGATGGATGTCCCCAAAGCTACGGACCGAGTAGGTTATCTTCGTCCTGCAGCTCTGCCTGGTGGAGAAGGTAATGCGGTTATGGCAGGGCACGTGGATACCTACACAGGCCCAGCGGTGTTTTATCCTCTAAAGAAACTTCATCAGGGAGATTTTGTATATGTGATCGATCATTATGGCAACAAGGCAGTCTTTATAGTGGAGGCTGTTAAGTATTATCCTACAGCTCAAGCACCTATTGAAGCAATCTTCGGTCCTACTCGGGAGCACCGTCTAAATCTAATAACATGTGCTGGTCGCTATAGTAGAAGTCGGCGTGAGCATGAGGGGAGACTTATTGTCTTCACTAAGCTGCACAGTGTAGTGATGGCTCCTAAAAAAACTGATCAAGGAGAACTAATAAGTGGACAGAAATATCCGTAAACTCCTAGTTATGATAATAATAGCTGCCTTTGCTTGCAACTCGTATTCCCATGAAGCCTACGCTGACTCTCTAACGGAGAGGGAGGTTACCGAGTTTCTGCAGAATTTGTACAATGATCGAAATCGACTGTTGCTTGATCAGGAGCAGTCACATATTCAAAACTATTATATGGTCGACAACCGAAAAAGCAGGTATGCTTTTAATCGTGAAATTCAGAGGGCTGGGTATCTTCACGAATGGGCAAAACAGCGGCGAGTCAAATTTGTGGATGCTGACGGGAAAATTCGCATCGTCCGAATGAGTCAGTCAGGAGATACGGCAAAAGTTACGCTAGTAAATTCCTTAAGACTGCGTTATCAGTATGATGATGATCCGTCGGTATACCACGATTTTGGAGTTGGCACCCGGCATTCCCTAACACTTAAGAAAAAAAGTCAGTCTTGGCTCTTGGAAAGTGAATGGTACTTGGATCCGCTTGAAGAGGATCCCAAAACGATACAAGCATGCGATGTAAACTTCAGCCCTGTCACTGCTTCTGCTGAATCATCGAAAATTGTAAATAACTACAACAGAGATCGCGCAGTAGCTTATGCAAATAAGTATGCAGGGCTAGCATGGGGGGCCGGTAACAATCAGCGGTATAATCAGAAGTATTTGGATTACACCTCACGGGGCGGAGACTGTACCAATTTCTCTTCTCAGGCTATTGGCGACCCGGATGAAGGTGGAGGCCTGCGCAGAAGTTCGGAGTGGAGGTACATAAAACGGACTGGCGGGACAAGGGCCTGGGTAAACACCGATGGGTTTAAAAGCTTTCTTGTTCGTTCTGGATATGCACGTGTATTAGCGCAAGGTGATTATATAAAAGTCGTGGAATACATGAATAAAGCAAGCGCTCAGGGAGGTCGTTCAGTTCAGTCTCTTGAAGCAGGCGATCTAATTGCTTATGTAATTGGCGGGGATATTGATCATTTCTCCATTGTGGTTGGCTTCGATAAGCAAGGCTATCCTTTGGTGAATTCACATACCGCTGATCGCTATATGGTCCCTTTCGATCTAGGTTGGGATAAATTCACCAAATATCAGTTGATCCATATTCGTGACTAACAAAAAGCTAGGTAATCCTCATATCTTCCAAATCTCCCACATAGATTTTATATGGACAGGACTATGGGGAGGAGAGGAGTCTGAGACCGTCACCGTTTGTTAAGCAAATGACCATTAGAGCCGGGGCGATAATATTCGTGAAAGCCCTTGGCCTATTGGGGAAGATCTTTATGACAAGAACCATTGGTACGGAGGGAGTAGGTCTATACCAGCTTGCCTATTCCTTCTATGGCTTGGTCTTAATGATGATTTCTGGAGGATTGCCTACCGCCCTTGCTATATATACATCCAAATCACCAGGCGAAGGAAAGACCCTCCTTAAGGGTCTTTCCTTGATTATATTACCTGCTGGTCTTCTGTTTAGCCTTATGATCTATCTGTTATCTGTCTCGATTGCCAGGCTTCTCGGCTATCCTCAGCTTGATTTCGCGATTAAGTGTCTGGCACCGGCTGTATTCGTAGTACCTCTGCTTGGCCTATTGCGAGGCTATTTACAAGGAAATGAGAGGTACGGAGTGATCGCTGCTTCTGAGATTGTAGAGCAGGCGATCCGTATAGGTTTGTTAATGCTGTTAATCCCATTCTTTTTGCCGGCAGGCATAGTGTTGGCAACGGGCGGAGCTATGATTGGAACTTCAGCAGGTGCGCTTACAGCTCTCCTATTTCTCATCGCATGCTACTGGATCTTCCGTTCGGACAAGTTAGCGGGCAGTGTTAAACTGCCTTCAGCCTTGGCAGATATAATCAAAGTCTCCTTGGCGATTTCTCTCACCCGGCTGCTTATACCTATCTCCGACTTTTTGGATGCAATTGTGATTCCTAACCGGTTGCAAGCTTCAGGGTTATCATCGGTAGAGGCGGTAGAGGTTTTAGGTGTAATTACCGGTATAGCTCTAGTTGTTGCCTACATGCCCACCCTGGTAACAAGTGCATTAACACACACCATGACGATGAAGATGTCGGCGGATTGGAGCCGTCACAAATTTAGGGCGTTCCACAGAAAGAGCAATCAGGCGATAGAAACAGGTTGGGTTTGGGGAATAGTCTCCAGCTTGTTTTTGTTCAACTTTTCATCGGAAATTGCAGGATATATTTTTGATGTTCCTGAAGCCAGTACGTCCATCCGGGCACTTTCGTTTTTACCCTTATTGGTTGGGTTAAGAGAAATTACGACCAGCATTCTATGGGCCAGGAATCAAAAAAACACCCCATTTACCGGTCTTGCAGTAGGGGTAACCGTAAATTTTGTGCTGCTTTACATTTTGGTAGGAATTCCTGGGCTGAAACTTACTGGCATTTATATGGGGATTATTGCACTCGAGCTGATTGCCACCCTATTCAATTTTAAAGCACTCGAGCTGTTCAGCTATTTAAAAACACGGGGTATTGTTTTCTTAATGGATATTTTGTTCTTTGCATTTCTAACATTCCTGTGCGATTTAATTTCGAAGAGAGTGGCTTCTTCGCTGTTAAATACAGCTGTGGAAGTAGCTCTATACTGTGTATGCTCCTATGTTTATCTAGCTTATCGTTATGCGAATTTAAGGTTAAAAACCTGAAGTAAGATGAACTGAGTTTACATGAAGAAGGACCGTTCCCGGGGGACAGGGAGCGGTCTTAACATTTGGGACCTATAATGCTTCCCTTTCAGCGACGACTAACCATACAAATTTATTCAGGCGGGTAAACCGAGCTTTAAATCCATGCTTGGTTAAAATGCTATTCAATACTGCAATCGTTGTATAGTACTCTGTACGTAAATCTTGAAGCAGCTTAAAGTAGCCCTTCGCTTCCACTTCCTCTTCAATACTGCGACGGCTGGCCGGATCTGCAAATACAGTGTCTGCGAATACGATCTTTCCTTTATCACTTAACAGATTGGCAAAATGTGCAATTGCTCGCTCTTTCTCCTCATCCGTTAAATGATGAAAGGCATAGGTGCTGGTTATTGTATCTACAGGACCAGGCAGCTCTGGGAACGCTAGAAAATCACCATCCAACAGCTCAAAGGGAATGCCCCGCTTTAAGACCTGATCTCTCATTCCTTGGGAAGGCTCAATGCCGTAGACCGTATGGCCGGCAGCTGCGAGCTTCTCTGTAAGGTTACCTGTACCAACACCAAATTCTACAACGGTGCCTATTGCCTCTGAGACCACGAGGTTTAGAATACGTTCATAGTGCTCGAAAACCTCTCTATATTGTTCATCGTGCCCCAGCACGGTTAGATCATAGTTATGAGACCATTCATCGAATAGCTCTACGAATTCTCTCCCCATGTCAGCTAAAGCCTCCTTTTACACTTTAATAATATAAGTATCCTTATTGGAATTATAAACCAAAAATCTTAAATGAAAAAGCCCACCTTTTGCAGCGTCTTGCCGCATTTTTGGGAAATTTTTAAACACGGTGATTATATTAAGGTAGACATTACTTGGAAAATCAATTATATTAACACTTATTAAAACACTTTTAAAAAGGTGAAAATTCATATGAACCCCATAACGAATAACTCTATGCGTGTGAAAAAAATCAACCAAGAGCTGGTCAGACAGGCTCTGAAATCCATGAAACAAGGAACCAAGTCCATGGTCGCGGAAGCGACAGGCCTAAGCGTTGCTACCTGCGGTAATATCCTTAATGAGCTTCACGAGGCGGGTGAAGTGATTGAAACCGAGCTGGAGGAATCCAGCGGCGGACGCCCGGCAAGAAGATATGTCTATAATGTTGATTACTCCTATGTGGCTTGTATTTTTGCCAAGATCGAATCGGGCAGACAGTCACTGACCTATGGGGTAGCGAATTTAGCCGGCGAGTATATAGAGCGAGGATATCAAGAGGTCAAATTTGCCGACAGCACCGCTATAGATGAGCTGCTTGGGGTCTTAATTGAGAGACATAATAATATCAAGGCTGTAGGCATTGGGGTTCCGGGGGTGGTACATCATGGTGTTGTAGATATCTGTGATATTGAGATGTTGAGGCAGGTCCCTTTAGAAGCTGAGATTAGGGAAAAGTATGAGGTCGAGGTTATTGTGGAGAACGATATGAATCTCACAGTTTACGGCTTCTATAAGAAACAGAACTACGAGGAAGATCAGACACTTGCTGTGGCTACTTTTCTTCAGGGCAGCTTCCCAGGAGCAGGGATCATGATCGACGGGCATATTCATAAGGGCAAAACCCGCTTTGCCGGTGAGATTTCGTTCCTGCCCTTTGGAATATCGCGGGAGGAGCAGTTCAACCAGCTTCAGGAGCGCCGGACCTTTATTCCACTGGCCGCCCAAACCATTGCGAGTCTAACTGCGGTGATCAATCCTGAGACGGTAGCTCTGACAGGAGACTTGGTCCAAGCGGCTGATCTGGATGAGATCTATAGAGAATGCCTGAGGATCATTCCCGAAATACATATGCCTCTTCTGATCGTGCTTGAGGAGCCGGATGAGGACTATATGAATGGCTTGACGGCAATGACTCTAGAAAGCTTGGCCTATTCACTTCAGCTGGTGGAGAAGCGGCGTTAAATGGACAAGTGATATTGATAATGAAGGGATTTGATGACGAGATGAAGACAGAAAAGCAAAAAATGTTAGACGGAGAACTGTATAATGCGGCCGATCCTGAGCTGACACGTGAGAGAGATTATGCCCGGAGAATGGCCAGAATTTATAACCAAACAACAGAGGTGGATGGGAAACTGCGCACGCAGCTGTTAAAGGAGCTCCTGGGATCAACCGGCGAGAACCTAAGCATAGAGCCTAACATTCACTTTGATTATGGCTATAATATCCATGTGGGTGAGAATTTCTACTCAAATTATGATTGCACCATTCTGGATGTATGTGAAGTGCGTATTGGTGATCACTGTCTTCTTGGGCCAGGGGTTCACATCTATACAGCTTCCCATCCGCTAGATCCTTATGAACGTTCAGCCGGTCCCGAATATGGAAAACCCGTGAAGATCGGAAACAGGGTATGGATCGGGGGAAGAGCTGTGATTAACCCGGGGGTTACGATCGGTGATAACGTTGTTGTAGCATCAGGAGCTGTCGTCACGAAGGATGTTCCGGACAATGTAGTCGTGGGAGGCAACCCGGCTAGAATCATTAAAGAAATTCAAGTCTAAAACTGGAGGGAGCCTAGTTTGTATGGCTACGTTATTCCTGATCATTATCTACCTGGCTTTTATCAGTTTGGGGCTGCCCGACTCCCTGCTTGGGGTAGCCTGGCCGCTGATGCAGAAGGACTATGGGGCGCCGCTTGATGCAGCCGGGTGGCTCTTTATGATCGTCGCCGGCGGAACCATCGTCTCCAGCCTGGCGAGCGGAAGACTGCTCAACCGCTTTGGCACGGGAAAGGTAACCTTTGTCAGCTGTCTGATGACAGCGGTTGCACTGTTTGGCTTTTCCTTCTCCCCTTCGCTCTTGTGGCTGATCATCTGCTGTATTCCCCTTGGACTCGGGGCAGGCTCTGTGGATGCGGGGCTGAACAACTATGTTGCCGCTCATTACAAAGCCCACCATATGAGCTGGCTGCACTGTTTCTGGGGCGTTGGAGCAACCATGAGCCCGATTATTATGAGCCGGTTTATTGACGGTAATCATTCTTGGAGAGACGGCTATCTTACGGTATCTATAATACAATTCGCTCTAGTGGTGCTCTTATTCCTTACTCTTCCGCTGTGGGACCGGATTGCTAGGAACAAGCCATCAAAGCATACTGAGCTTGTCAGCGAAGGTGAAAGTCAGTTGACGGAACTAGAAGAGACGGATACTAAGCCTCTGCGAATTAAAGGGGTAAAGCTTGCACTGCTCTCTTTCTTGTTCTATTGCGGTGTAGAAACAACGATGGGGCTTTGGGGCGCGAGCTTTCTGGTAAATATGAAGGAAATTTCGGCTGCAACTGCCGCGAGCTGGGTCTCTTTGTATTACGGAGGCATCACCGCAGGGCGGTTCATTACAGGCTTCATTACCTTTAAAATCAGCAATAAGATGCTCATCCGCAGTGGCCAGTTCCTTGCTTTACTCGGTGCTATACTGCTGTGCCTTCCGCTGCCCGCTTCCATATCGGTGGCTGGATTTCTGATGGTAGGATTGGGGCTCGCCCCTATTTATCCGTGTATGCTTCATGAAACACCTGCAAGATTCGGGCATCGGCACTCCCAGACCATCATGGGCTATCAGATGGCTGTAGCCTATACAGGGAGCACGTTTATGCCTCCGATTCTAGGCTTCTTAGCGACGCATACCACGATCGGTATTTTCCCATTCTATGTAAGCGCATGTGCTGCAGCTATGCTGATTCTCTCTGAAAGATTGAATATCAAGCTAGGATTGACCGTCTTCAGAGCTGCAAGAAATAGAGATACCGAAAGAACTCTCTAAAATCTAAGTATAAAGGCTCTGGAACAAGAGGGCATAGTTAGCCTCGCCTTTGAGAAGCTAGTATAATATAAAGGCAAGACCACCAGAATGCTAGTCTATTTCAAGGGAGTAATTATGATCAAGACGATTTCGGATATTGCACGCATGGCCGGCGTGGCCAAAAGCACGGTTTCCCGGTATTTGAACGGAGGTCCAGTCAGCGAACGAACACGGCAGAAAATTGAGCATATTATTAAAGAGCAGAATTATGTGCCTAATACGTTCGCACAGAGCTTAAAAGCGAAGAAAACGAATATTATCGGGACAGTTGTTCCCCGTCTAGATTCCTTCGCATCCTCGCAGACCTTGATGGGAATTGATGAGGAGCTTAGAAAGAACCATTATCAAATGCTTATTTCAAATACGAGCCAGGATATGGACAGAGAAATTGAAGCCATATATGATTTTGCCAGACAGAAGATATCAGGAATTATACTGCTTGCTGCCCAAGTGACGAAAGCTCATCTTCATGCTATAGCGGAAATTAATATTCCGGTTATCTTAGTTGGGCAGCAGCATGAACAAGTCCACAGCTTGGTTCATAATGATGATCAGGCCGGATTTTTGATGGGACAGCATGTTTTAAGCAAGGGGCACCGGAAGATCGTCTATTTAGGTGTTACGGAAAAGGACGAAGCGGTGGGGATTCGCAGAAAGAACGGATTTAGAAGGGCCGTAGATGCCTGCTCCGAGTGTGAGGTAAGCTATTATGAGACAGGTTTTAAAATGTCCGACGCGATGGCTGCGGCATCCCTCATTCTGAAGGAGCAGGTTCCATCCATCATGGTATGCGCCACCGATAACATCGCGCTTGGTGTCTTCAAAGCCGCGCATTTAAATAACATTCAGATTCCTGAAGAGCTGTCCATTACCGGGTTTGGGGGATATGATATTACAGAGATTATCCACCCCGCCTTGACGACCGTGCAGTACCATTATTTCCAGGCAGGCAAGCTGGCAGCCCACAACATTATTCAATTGGTGCTTGAGCAAAAAGTAGACATGCTCTCCGTAATGGATGTAGAGCTGATTCAGAGAGAAAGCGTTGACAAATTAGCAGCCAATCGAGTATGATAGACACACAGGAACCGGTTCCATCCCTCTTACGAGGTGATGGGCCGGCAATATTTATCTACAAACTGGAACCGGTTCCGGTTTATTTTTCAACTGAACTGGAACCGGTTCCTGGTGAGGGTTATAGGATGGAGAACAACCATGAAAATGACTAGAGAAGAGAAATACAGGCTGATCGAGCAGGCAGAGCCTGGCGAATTGGCCCAGCTTCAGGAGAAGATCGCAAATTGCCCTTGGAGACAGAGCTACCATATTCAACCGCCAACAGGGCTATTGAATGATCCTAACGGCTTCTCGTACTTTCAGGGAGAGTATCACCTTTTTTACCAATGGTTCCCGCTGGGGACTGATCACGGTATGAAGTATTGGTACCATACCAAATCTACGGATCTTGCTGTTTGGGAGCAATTAGGGATTGGCCTTGAACCCGGTGGAAAGTATGATTCCCACGGAGCTTATTCAGGAAGCGCCATAGAGAAGGATGGCAAGCTGTATTTCATATACACGGGCAATACTCGGGATGAGGCATGGATCAGGCATCCTTATCAATGTCTCGCTTACATGAATGAAAGCGGTCTAATTACCAAGATGGACCAGCCGGTCATTCCTGAGGTTCCCCCGGGATATACGGACCATTTCAGAGACCCGAAGGTATGGAAGAAGGCAGATACCTACTACTGCGTCCTGGGCGCCCAAAGGGTAGATCAGACAGGCTGCACTGTATTGTACCAATCTAAGGACCTGTTGAACTGGGAGTTTAAAGGGGAAATCGTTACCCGGCTGCCTGAATTTGGATACATGTGGGAATGCCCGGATTACTTCGAGCTGGACGGCCGAGGAGTGATGGTGTTCTCACCACAAGGCCTGGATGCTGACGGTGATAAGTACAACAATATCTATCAAAACGGCTATGTGATTGGTGATCCGCTGGATACAGGAACAAGGGAATTTGCTCACGGATCGTTCGAAGAGCTGGATCGGGGATTTGATTTCTATGCAGCTCAGACTACAGCGGATCCAGACGGCCGCCGGCTTCTGGTGGCATGGATGGGCCTGCCGGATGTAGAGTATCCGACAGATACGAATGGATGGGCCGGCTGCTTAACGCTCCCGCGCCAGCTAATCCTTAAGGACGGCAAGCTGCTTCAGCAGCCGGTTCCGGAGCTGGCGAAGCTTCGCAAAGCGGAGAAGCGCACGAAGATGTCGGTTAGCCGTGGAGTGAAGCATCTGGAGGGGTTTGACGGCACGGCTTATGAACTGATCTGCGAGGTACCGAGCTTTGATGCGAAGACGTTCGGGCTGGAGCTGCGGGCCGGCGGTGAGGAGAAAACGATCCTCCAGTACGATGCGGAGGATAAGAAAATCACCCTTGACCGCTCGCTATCTGGGCAAACTATGGGAGAAATCAACGGCCAAGTCCGCCGCTGCAGCATCGACGCAGACACGATTAAATTCCACATCTTCATGGATACCTCCTCGGTGGAGATTTTTGTGAATGACGGTGAACAGGTATTCACCAGCCGCATCTTCCCTAGTCCGGACAGCCGTGAGATTCGGCTCTTCTCCACTAACGGAACTGCGGAGTTTCAGATTGTGAAATGGGATTATTAGAATCTAATGTTAAAGGGTGAATGCACGTGGGAACTTTATTTGCCATCGGAGAGGTGCTGATCGACTTCATTCCGCTGCAAAAAGGAGCGGCCTTAAAGGATGTTGTCTCCTTTGAACGGGCGGCGGGAGGCGCTCCTGCCAACGTAGCCGCGGCGGTTGCGAAGTATGGAGCTGCTTCCTCGATCATTACGAAGCTGGGGAATGATGCCTTCGGGGATTTTCTTCTGGAGCAGCTGGCTGAAGCAGGGGTTAGAACCGATCTGGTTCAAAGAACCAGCGAGGCCAATACCGGATTAGCGTTTGTATCGCTGCGGGATAACGGAGAGCGTGACTTCTCCTTCTACCGGAATCCATCTGCCGACTTGCTGTTATCGGAGGATGAGATTGATCCTGAAATTTTCCATGCTGGAGATATTCTCCACTTCGGATCGGTCGACCTGGTAGAAAGCCCGATGAAGCGAGCTCATCTCAAGGCTATTGAGGCCATGAAGAGCAAAGGCGGGCTGGTCAGCTTCGATCCTAACGTACGCCTGCCCTTATGGAGCGATCCGGAGGAATGCCGCAGGACCATTCAGTCCTTTATTCCTAAAGCAGACCTTCTGAAGATATCGGAAGATGAGCTCGCGTTCATTACCGGTATAGAAGACGAAGAGGAAGCGCTGGCCTCGCTATTCACAGGAGAGGTGCAGGCTGTCATCTTTACAAAAGGGCCGGATGGGGCAGAATTGATTCTGCCGAATACGAAATATACCGCAGAAGGGTATAAGGTGCAGGCCTTGGATACTACAGGGGCCGGAGATGCCTTTGTGGGGGGCTTCCTCTACCAGCTGCTGGAGCGCAAGGCTACCAAAGACAGCTTGACCGAGGTGCTCGCCGAGGCTCATGAGAGCCTGCTCAAGTTCGCGAATGCGAGCGGAGCTTTAACAACTACGGGAAAAGGGGCTATTCCAGCTCTTCCGACCATAAAGCAAATCATGGAATGCATAAAGAAGGGAAGCGAGAGCAATGGCTGAGAATCAACAAATTGCCAAAGAGGTTGTAGACGCCGTTGGCGGCAAAGAAAACATCGCATCTTTTGCCCATTGTGCGACACGCCTGCGCATTATGGTTCGTGACAAAGAGAAGATCAATCAGCAGCAGGTGGAGAACATTGATAAGGTCAAAGGGGCCTTTTTCAACTCTGGTCAATATCAGATTATCTTCGGAACAGGCACGGTCAATCGGATCTTCGAGGAGGTCGAGAAGCTCGGCATTGAGAGCACATCCAAGGAGGACCTGAAGGGTCAGGGCAAGAAGCAGGGCAACGCCTTCCAGCGTGCGATCCGTACCTTTGGAGACGTGTTTGTACCGATTATCCCGGTGCTGGTTGCAACCGGATTGTTCATGGGTCTGCGTGGTCTGCTAACCCAGCCGCAAATTCTGGCCTGGTTCGGGGCAACCCCTGAAGATATCTCGCCGAATTTCCTGTTGTTCACACAGGTATTAACAGACACGGCCTTTGCTTTCCTGCCTGCCCTGGTGGCCTGGTCGGCATTCCGCGTCTTTGGCGGAAGCCCGGTGCTCGGGATTGTGCTTGGCCTCATGCTTGTCAATCCGGCGCTTCCGAACGCTTATAGTGTTGCAGACGGTTCAGCACACGCACTGACCATGTTAGGCTTCATTCCTGTTGTAGGATATCAAGGGTCTGTATTGCCGGCGTTCTTCGTGGGCTTGCTGGGCGCTAAGTTTGAGAAATTCCTCAGAAAACGTATCCCGGAAGCCCTGGATTTAATCCTGACACCATTTATCACCTTATTGGTGATGATCATCCTTGGATTGTTCGCTATCGGACCGATCTTCCATTCCGTTGAAGAATGGGTGCTTCATGGAACGACAACCGTATTAGATTTGCCTTATGGCATTGCGGGGCTTGTAATCGGATTCTTCCATCAGATTATTGTAGTTACCGGTGTTCATCATATCTTTAACTTCCTGGAAATTCAGCTGCTTGAGAAGAACGGCAGCAATGCGTTTAATGCTATTATCACTACCGCTATGGCGGCACAAGGTGCAGCTTGTCTGGCTGTAGGTTTGAAGACCAAGAACATGAAGCTGAAGGCGCTGGCCCTTCCTTCGTCCTTGTCGGCATTCCTAGGCATTACTGAACCGGCGATTTTCGGGGTCAACTTGCGCTACATGAAGCCGTTTATCATGGGACTGATCGGCGGGGCAGTCGGCGGCTTTATGGCATCGCTGTTCCACCTGGCGGGAAGCGGCATGTCCGTGACGGTCATTCCCGGAACGCTTCTCTATCTGAACGGTCAGCTGCCGCTATACATCCTGTCTAATCTCGTAGCAATGATCGTTGCCTTCGTGCTGACCTGGCTGTTTGGGTATAAGAATGAAGCCGTGACGGAAGAAGGAACCGCCGAGGCTGCTGCCGCGGTGGAGACTGCCGGACCAGTTGCGACTTCAGCTTCTACTTCAGCTCCAGTAAGCTCTGCTAGCGCTGCTTCTTCCATCGACAAGCTGGAGCTCCTTGCCCCAATTACAGGGAAGGTGGTTCCTCTGGAAGAGGTACCTGATCCAGCATTCTCCGGCAAGCATATGGGAGAAGGGATCGCTATTGAACCGGCAGAAGGCAAAGCCTTTGCACCTTTTGACGGAACGGTTGCCCATGTGATGGAGAAGAGTAAGCATGCGGTAATCTTGGAGCATGAGAGCGGCGTGCAGCTCCTGATCCATATCGGGATTAATACGGTAGGACTTAAAGGCAGCGGATTCAAGGTCCATGTGAATACGGGCGATAAAGTGAGCAAGGGTCAGCTTCTCGTCGAGTTCGATATGGAGACAATCCGGCAGGCAGGTCTTCCTCTGGTGACCCCTGTGCTCATCCCGTCAGGTCTTGATGTGGTGGAGAATGTCATTCCTTCTGTCGAAGGTAATGTTACAGCGGGCCAAGAGACTGTAGCTGTAGTTCATTTGAAAAAGTAAACCAGTAGTTATAAGGCAGGGAGAATCCGAATTCTCCCTGCCTTATTTTTATGGGGTTTCTAGGATATGAAATTAACTATGAACCCGATTGTTTCCGATACTGTAGAGGTGACTTGCGGGTGAGGCTCTTAAATACGCGATTGAAATGTGCAATGCTGCCAAAGCCGGTATTCTCAGCGATCTGCGTAACCTTAAGCCGGGTATCACACAGCAGGTGCTTGGCCTCCTGAATACGAATGGCATTCAGATATTCCATCAGGGTGAATCCGGTCGTCCGCTTGAACAATCGGCACAGGTAAGTGCTGCTAATATAAAAGCGCTCAGCCAGTTCTTGCACGGACAGCCTCTCCGCATAATGGGCATGCAGGTATTCCGTCACTTCATAGACCTTGCGTTCTCTGTCTTCATTTAATGGGGCGATGCTCTTCTTGCTGATGCTGAACATGCGGTTCAACTCAATCAACAGCTGCAGGAGCAGGGATTGCAAATAAGGTATCCTGTGCGGCTGGTTACGCCGATCTTCCTGGAGCATGCTGAAGAGAATATTCTCCAGCTGCTGCTGTTCATGAATTTCCGGGCGCAGCAGCAGACACCGGTAAGATACCAAGGGGAGGATGACTTCCTCCACACCGCTGAGCGACCCCATGAATTCCCTTCGGAAATTGATGAGGACCCGCTCATGCAGTTTCGTTCCCCTGGCAGTGGTCCTGTGCAGCTGTTTTTTATTAATAAATATGACGTCACCCTTACGCAGCTCATAGACCCAATTGTGAATGTAGTAATTACGTTCCCCAGAGAGCAGGTAGTAAATTTCGTAGGTATCATGAGCATGGTCTGAGTCCATGCTGAAGGGCTCCTGTCTCTTGGCTTGCTCAATGGCAAATAGCGCCTCTGTCTCGTTCTCCATTCTGTACCTCCTAAGGGGATCAGAAAGATAAAATATGCAAAGAATCGGCCGTAATCGCTAAAAGATGCAGAGAATGCTGTGGATCCTATACCTTACACTATACATAGAAAGCGTATTCAAAACCATCAATAGAAAATGGAGTGATTCCTCTGACGATTCGAAACTATGCGTTTGTCGGTTTGGGCGGTCGGGCTGAATTTTTCTATGGGGAAATGGCTAGCCACTATTCGCATTCTGCGAGGATTGTAGGGTTCTGTGATGTCAATGAGACTAGAATGGCCTACGCCAATACCCTGCTTCAAGAGAAATACAGCTGTAATGCGGTTCCAGCTTATAGAGCCGAAGAGTTCGATCGGATGATTCAGGAGACGGATCCTGATACCGTGATTGTGACCAGCATTGACCGGACGCATCACAAGTATATTATTCGGGCTATGGAGCTGGGCTGTGATGTTATCTCTGAGAAGCCGATGACCATTGATGCCGAGAAATGCCAGGCCATTCTGGATGCTGTACAGCGTACCGGGCGGAAGCTGCGGGTTACCTTCAACTACCGCTATGCGCCGCACAACACGAAGATTCGGGAGCTGCTGATGGAAGGAACGATTGGCGAGGTACTCTCCGTCAATTTCGAGTGGCTGCTGAATACGCAGCACGGGGCGGATTACTTCCGTAGATGGCATCGGGATAAGCGGAACAGCGGGGGGCTGCTGGTTCATAAATCGACCCATCATTTTGACCTGATGAACTTCTGGCTGGATTCTAAGCCTGATACGGTGTTCGCCATGGGCGACCTGCGCTTTTATGGCCGGGAAAATGCAGAGAACCGCGGTGTCACACAGTTCTATCAGCGGGCGTACGGAAGCCGTGCAGCGAAGGACGATCCCTTTGCCCTGCATCTGGAGGAGCATGAGCCGCTGAAGCGTATGTATCTTGAGGCGGAGCATGAAGACGGATATTTGCGGGATCAGAGTGTCTTCGGAGATAACATCAGCATTGAAGACACGATGGGTGTGATGGTCAAATATAAGAATAAGGCAATTCTGAATTATTCCTTGAACGCTTACTTGCCGTGGGAGGGATTTAAGGTTGATTTTAACGGGACAAAAGGCAGGCTGGAAGTAAAGGTGGTCGAGCAATCCTATGTCAATGCCGGGGGAGCCAAAGAGCAGGAAGGTGCCGTACAACATAAGCAGATTGTGGTTTACCCGCAATTTGCGGCGCCTTATATAGTAGACATTGAAGAAGGCAGCGGCGGACATGGGGGAGGAGACCCGGTGATGCTGCGGGATATCTTTGACGCAGAATCTGCAGCAGAAGCAGAGGATCGCTTCGGCCGGGCGGCCTCGCATCTCGATGGCGCCTGGTCCATTCTGACCGGAATCGCAGCCAATCGGTCCATAGCAACCGGCCTGCCGGTGAGGGTTGAGGAGCTTGTAAAGCTGTAGCTGTATGCTTGTTGCCAAGCTTTATATAATAGAAGTAAAAAGTCCTGAACTGTAAGAGGTACAGTTCAGGACTTTGATTAGGCAGGAAATTCTTTACCGGACTGCTAGAGAGCTGTCGTAAACTCGTACATCCCCTTGCTTAGCATGAATAGTAATCTGCTCACAGGTCTGATCAGGATATACTACACTGGTTAGCGCATACAGCCCGTCATTTACAAAGACTTCAATAGAAGAGGTATCCACAAGAATCTGCAGCCTGATGTTATCGGGTAGTGGGACGGGCATGGCTTGTGGCAGAGGGAATATTTCCGCAAAGTCACGGATTCCCGACTGATCCCGGTATAGGGTCAGCGTCTGCTGGACCGCACAATACGATATCTTCGTATGCTGATCTGCGGTATGTTGAAGGATCAGATCAAATCCAGCGGCATCCGCATGCTCCAGGTTCAGGTTCAATTCTAACGCCTCGGCCTGACAAGGGAAGCTATGGGATACGCCGCCCGCAATCGTCAGATCCGGCAACATGGTTCGCTCAGAGAAGTAGGACTTGAGCTCTTCGGCTGGCTGCTGACGGATGAGGGTCGCATCTTCTAATTGGACAAGGGTTAAGGCCCTTGGAAAAGTCATGACCCCTCTCCAACCGTTCGTCGGCACCTGACGTGCATATCTCCAGTTACTCATCCAAGCTATATAGAGTCTTCGCCCGTCTTCCTCAGGAATGTCGGAGAAACTAACACCAGCATAGTTATCACGGCCATAGTCGAGCCAACGAATCTCTGCGTCATCCGGTGTGAACTTCGATCCGTCGAAGGACCCGATGAAATATTGGGTGCGGGAGCCTTCGTCGAACTCCGGATTATCACCAACACTGACCAGAAGAACCCAGCGACTCTCAGAAGTGCCCTCTATATTCAGCTGGAATAAGTCCGGGCATTCCCACACCGCTCCGTGGAAGCCAATCCCTTCGCCAAACTCACTTTCAAAGGTCCAGCTCTTCAGATCAGGAGAGGAGTAGATGGAGATGGTCTGGCCTGTGGCCAGCACCATGACCCATCTTGCGCTCTCCGGATGCCAGAACACTTTGGGGTCGCGGAAGTCCGGGTTGCTCTTGCAGGACAGCACCGGGTTCCCCTCATATTTGGTCCATGTTCTTCCCTGATCTGTGCTGTAGGCGAGGCTTTGGGCTTGAGTAATCGGCACGCCTTCTTCGCCGGTATCCAGATGATGGGTGAATATCGCTACAAGCCCTGGCTCTTCAGGGAAGAAGCCTGTCGTGTTCTTCCAATCCACAACGGCACTGCCGGAGAAGATCGTGCCTAGCTCATCAGGAGCAAGAGCAATAGGCAGCTCCTCCCAGTCGATCAGATTTCTGCTGACGGCATGGCCCCAATGCATCGGCCCCCAATTACTGGAACTAGGATGGTGCTGAAAGAACAGATGGTATTCCTGATTGAAATAGACGAGTCCGTTCGGATCATTGATCCAGTGCTGTTTAGGGGAAAAGTGCCATAATGGCCTGTGCTTTTCATGTTTCATTATTTTCATGTTGTGTTACCACCTTTATTTATTTTTTATATTTGTCATATCCGCTTTGCTTAATTTGCAGCCATTTCTCTAGACCGAGGCGGTTTAGCTCCTGAAGATAAGCGTTCCATTCGGCGTCCACCTTGCCGGTCTTGATCCATTCCGCCCGCTTCCGGTTCACATAGGCGAACAGGTCGGTTTCAATGTTCGTCAGTTCCTTCTGCTCTTCCCGGGAGAAGAAAATCTTCGGATAGTTATTGTCCTGTTTCATATGAGGCACCATAACTTCTTTCATCAATTGGAGGCGCCAGGCTGCATCATCCGGCTTTGTCGTATATTTGCCGTAGTATTCATCCAATATCGCCAGCGGTCCGCCTATGTTTGTCTTTTGTCTAAGTTCAACAGGAGAGGTGTCCCCCAGCGGTAAATGAACCAGCATCTTCTTTTGTTCATCGAACTTAAAGATATTTTGCTGGGTCTCGTCTCCATAGGTCCCCCAGTTATTCTGAACCGATTGAATCGGGTCATAGAGCTGGTCGATCCATTTCGCAGTCAGCTCCAGATTCTTATTCGCTTGGGTGATCACCATACGGCCCCGGTCAAATCCGTAATTGTTGGTGCGGGTTACGTTGGTTTCACCGGAAGGCCCTTCCAGCGGGTTCATAAGCTCATAGTTGTCGTTAGCCCCTGTAATGTTGGCTTTATCCCATTGGAAATACAGGCCATACCGTCCGCTCTGTCCCTTTGCCAAATACGTATTGTAATCTTGCTCGAAGGACTCCTCATCAATCAAATTCAGCTTATACAGCTCATTAAAGTATTTAATCGCTTCCTTGTAGCCATCCTGGCTGGCGGTGAACACGACTTTGCCGTCATTGGTAACGACCGTATGGTCTCCGTTATCTCCCAGGCCGAAGGAGCCAAACAGGAAATTCATATCCTCATTTCCGTTGTTCATGATGAATGACATCGGGATTTCATCTTTCTGGCCGTTTCCGTTAGGATCATTGTTCTTAAAAGCAATCAGTACGTTTTTCAATTCTTCGGTCGTGGTAGGCATTTTGAGCCCCAGCTTATCCAGCCATGCCTTATTGATCCATGGGAAGTCATTGACCGAGTGAATGCTCTCCTTGCCTGAGCCAAGCTCTTCAATCCAAGGGAAAGAATAAATATGCCCGTCTGGTGCGGTGATCATGGCTTTATATTCAGGTGCTGCCTCCAGAACCTTTTTGAAGTTCGGCATATACTTCTCAATAAGGTCCTCTAGAGGGATAATCGTGCCGTCAGAACCGAGCTGCAGGAGCTCATAGTCTGAATAACCGGCATCGAGGATCGCATCCGGCAGATCGTCACTGGCAATGGCCAAATTTCTTTTCTCGGCAAAAGAATCGGAGGTATAGTTCTTCCAGTCGATGTGAACACCGGTCTTCTCCTCAAGCCGCTTGTAAATCAGCTTTTGATTGGGATCGGATGGGGCTAACGGAGAGCTTTGGGTCATGAAGTTTAAGGTGACCTTCTCTTTCAGCGGAAATGAAACATTCTGCAGCTGATAGTCCTTCGATGCCGAATTGCCTCCCCCTTCGCCGCCGCAGCCGGCCAGCAAAGATACAGAAAGTACGGTGACGGCCAATAGTTGCACTGTTTTTTTCATCTGTTTTCCCCTTTTCATCTTTATTTGATAGAGCCTACCATGACACCCTTCTCGAAATACTTTTGGAAGAAAGGATACATAATGATGAGCGGCAGGCTTGAAACCACAATGGAAGAATACTTGATCATCTCCGAGAGCTTCTTGAGTTCTGCTTGCGCCAGCGCATCGGAGATCATACCAGGGTCAACCTGGTTCTGGATCAGGATGGAGCGCAGGACAAGCTGCAGCGGGAAGAGCTTGGAGTTCTCCAGATAGATCATGGCGTCGAAATAGGAGTTCCATTGCCCAACGAAGGCGTACAGGGCCAGAACGAAAATGATCGGCTTCGCCAGTGGCATCACGATTTTGAAGAAAACATGCAGATCAGAGGCTCCATCAATACGGGCAGCTTGGAACAGCTCTTTCGGAATGCCGAGAAAGTACGTTCTAGCCAGAATAATATTGAACACACTGACTGCTCCCGGCAGAATGATGGCCCATACGGTATCCAGCATGCCGACATTTTTGACCACGAGATAAGTAGGAATCAGTCCGCCGCCAAAGAACATGGTGATCAGGAAAAAGATCATAATGAACCGTTTGCCGACAAAGCCCTCGATGGAAAGGGGGTAGGCCGCAAAGATGGAGACCAGCACGGTCACAATCGCGAAAGCGGCAGAATAGAAAACGGCGTTAAAGAATCCCCGAATCATGGCTGAGTTCTGCAAGATCTTCTCGTAGCCAACGAGGCTCCAATCGGAGGCGCTGATGGCCAACCCCTTCGAAATCAGCACATTTGGATTTAGGAAGGAAGCAAGCAGCACGTACAGCAGCGGAAAAAGGATGATGAGAACAAACAGGCCCAGCAGCGTGTAATTTAGGCCAAGTATGAACCGGTCTGATTTGGAATGATGAATGTCCATGGGTTCCTCCTTTGATTAGTAGAGACCTTCTCCTTCGTTGAGCTTCTTGACTACAGAATTGACAAAGACAAGCAGGACAACATTGATTACGGAGTTAAATAGTCCGATCGCCGTCGAGTATGCATAGTCGCCTGACTGTAGACCAACCTTGTAAACATAAGTGGCTATAATCTCAGAGGTTGGAATGTTCAGTGGCGTCTGCATCAGGAAGGCCTTCTCGTAGCCGATCGACATAATTCCGCCAGCTGCAAGGATGAAGAGGACAGCCATGACCGGTTTCAAGGCAGGCAGATCGATATGCCAGATTCGTCGCAACAAGGATGCCCCGTCCATCCTGGCGGCCTCATGCAGCTGCGGGTCGACATTGGCCAGGGCAGCGACATAGATAATCGAAGACCATCCGGCACTCTGCCAGATTCCGGACAAGATATAGACGGTTCTGAAATAGGCAGGATCGGTCATGAAGGAAATAGGTTTGTCGGTGAACAAGGTGACAAGGGTGTTAATGACTCCCGTCGGGGACAGGAAGACGAACAGCATCCCTGTAATGACAACCACCGAAATGAAATTCGGGGCGTATACAATGAGCTGTATGTTCTTTTTGAGCTTCTGGCCTTTGATTAGATTGAACATCAGCGCCAGAATAATCGGAACAGGAAAGCCAAGAATCAGTCCGTAAGCGCTTAACTTAAGCGTATTCATAAAAATGTCGTAAAAATTTGGGGAGGACAAGAACCGCTGAAAGTGTTCAAAGCCTACCCAGTCGCTTCCCAAAATTCCCTTGCGGGGACTGAAATCCTTGAAAGCGATGATGGCCCCGTACATCGGGACATACTTGAAGATGATGGTCAGGATGACCGCCGGTAATAGAAATAGATACAGAATATAATTCTTTGCTACATAATGAATCCAGCCCGGTTTTTGTTTTTTCTCAACCGTTATGCCTGTCAAATCTGATCCCTCCCATAAGTGCGCTTAAACATCGATTAAAGCCGTATGACGTGAATGATGCCGCTTTCAGAGTCATTGTATGTCAACCGGATGACATATGTCAACCGGTTTCCTAAATGATTTTTTCACTTCTTTTTTGACAAGCTGTTTGCCTAATGCATAAAATACACGTGTAACGAAAAGCACATAGTGACTCTTGTAGAGAGAAGAGATCTGAGGTGAGTTTTTGAATCCGAAAATTGGTGATGTTGCCCAAAGAGCGGGTGTATCCAAGACTACGGTATCCAGGGTGATGAACAACCGGGGATATATTAGCCAGGAAACCCGGGATGCAGTATATAAAGCGATGAGGGAGCTCAATTATTTCCCGAATGATGTTGCTAGATCTCTATTTAGCAAAAAGACAAATTTAATCGGCCTGATCTTGCCGACGATTAACAACCCGTTTTACAGCGAGCTCGCCTTTTACATCGAAAGTGCTGCTGCCGAGAAGGGCTATAAGATTCTGCTCTGCAACAGCCTGGACAGTATCACAAGTGAGGAGAAATATCTGGAGATGCTGATGCGCAACCAGGTTGACGGAATCATTGTAAGCTCGCATAACCGGGGCTTGAGCAACTATCATCACAGACAGCTGGCCGTCGTTGCGGTCGACAGATATTTGTCTCCATCCATCCCTGTCGTAGGTTCCGATAACTATGAAGGCGGGAAAAAGGCGACAGAGCTGTTGATTCGAAAAGGCTGTAAGAGCATTGTACATATCAACGGACCGATTGAGCTTGAGACCCCAGCTAATTTGAGAAGAAAGGCCTATGAGGATGTCATGAAGGAGCATGGCTTGACCTTAAGGGTATATGAGAACCGCAAATCCTTTGATCATAGGGCATACAAAGAGCTGTTCGACCAGATCTATCAGGAGAATCGCACGGTCGATGGGGTATTTGCCAGCGATGATTTGATAGCGGCTTCATTCCTGCAGTATGCCAAGAGGAGGGGACTAAACATCCCTGGGGATGTCAAAGTCGTTGGCTATGATGGCTCCGAGACCGTTCAGGCTCTGCTGCCTGAGCTGACTACGATTATGCAGCCTACGGAAGGGATAGCTAGAGAGTCGATTCGGATCCTGCTTGAGAAAATAAACGGAGAGGCGGATCACGAAGCGGAAGAAATGTACCTGCCTGTGACTGTGCTAGAGAGAGAAACCACCTAGACCGTGGTTTTTCACACTTATGTTAACCGGTTGACATTGCGGCAGGACTCGACTAGTATTAACTTGAATTTATACGGGACACGAAATGATAACGTTATCAGAGGTGGAGCGAATGGCTGAACAGAAAACGGTAATTTGTATTGGAGAGCTATTGATTGATTTTTTCTGCATGGATATTGGAGCAGGCCTGGCTAAAGGGGAGCATTTCTCCAAGCAGGCAGGGGGTGCTCCGGCTAATGTGAGCGCTGCGATTTCACGTTTGGGCGGCCAATCGGCTTTTGCGGGCAAGGTGGGAGCAGACCCATTTGGCGACTTTTTGAAAAAAACGCTTGATGATCAGCAGGTAGATACTTCGATGCTGCGAATGGACGCTTCGGCACCGACGACGATGGCGTTCGTATCTTTACAAGCAGACGGCGAACGCGATTTTGTATTCAACCGCGGAGCAGACCGGAATATGACCGCTGAGGATATAGATCCGAAGCAGCTTCAGCAGGCAGGGATTATTCACTTCGGCTCGGCAACAGCGCTGCTTGAGAATCCTTTCCGCAAGGCCTATTTTGACATTATGCAGGATGCCTCCCGTATGCAGAAATTTGTATCTTTTGACCCCAACTTTAGAACGGATCTGTGGAGAGGGCGTGAGGAAGAATTCATCGCACTTGCGCGGCAGGGGATTTCACAAGCGGATTTGGTCAAGCTCAGTGAAGAGGAGCTGAAGCTCATCACAGGGCAAGCGGAGCGGGCATCGGCCGTACAGCTCCTGCATCAGTGGGGGGCAGGCATGGCGGCTGTCACACTCGGCGCGGAAGGTACCTTTGTGTCCAATGGAACAGAGGCGGCTCTTGTTCCAAGCATTCCTGTAAAGTCTATAGACTCTACGGGCGCAGGGGACGCATTTGTCGGAGCCATGCTGCTCAAGATCAGCAGGCTGGAGGACCCCAAGGCCTTGGTCAACGAATTCGAGAGACTGAATGAGTTTACATCCTTTGCCAATAAAGTCG
The DNA here is from genome assembly GCF_003060825.1 of Paenibacillus sp. CAA11. Classification (NCBI taxonomy): domain Bacteria; kingdom Bacillati; phylum Bacillota; class Bacilli; order Caryophanales; family Paenibacillaceae; genus Paenibacillus; species Paenibacillus sp. CAA11. The sequence continues at coordinate 3,870,778 of NZ_CP028922.1, read as the reverse complement.
GGGCTTTGGTCTGCATGAAGGTTGGAGCGATTGCCTCGCTTCCCACTTGGGATGAGGTCGAACGTTTCTAACGGATGAATCGACTTCTGCTTGGCTCGGCTTCTTTTTCTGCCTGTACCTGCATATTCTTTAGGGAAGCTTGGCAGGGCTGCCAAGGAGGTAGAGGCGATGCGGATCAGGAGAAGAAGGTGGCGGAGCCGGCGCCGGGTCCGATTCACGGATGCCGGCAGGCGAAGAGGAAAGGGATGGCGGGGCAAGAAGCTGTGGCTGATTGTGGTGGTTCTTGTCATTATCGGATTGATACAGACCATAGGGTATGTCGAACGGAATATGAAAGGGCCAATCATGCATCTGGCCAAAATACGCGTCAAACAAATTGCGACCGAATCGATCAATGATGCAATAACGGCTCAAGTAGCACAAGGCAAGCAGTTTGGGGATTTGATCGACTGGAAAACGGATGGAGCAGGGAAGATTACAGGCTTCATGCTGAATTATTCTGCGCATATGAAGATTACTTCAGAGACGGTAAAGACCGTGCGTTCGACCTTGGAGAACGTAGCCAGGCTAAGCGAGCATATTCCTTTGGGACAGGCGCTTGGAAGTCCGATCCTGGCGTCCTTTGGGCCCAAAATTCCCATAAGAATCGAACCCGAGGGCGACGTAAAGGTTGATCTAAATACCCGGCGCCAGGATGCAGGGATCAACATGATCCTGGTCGAGGTGTATCTTCGGGTAAGGACTGAGCTGGCGGTTGTAGTTCCCTTCGACATGGGCCCGCAGACCGTAGAGACGGAGATTCCGGTTTCTTATCTGCTTGTGGTGGGGGATGTACCGATGTATTACTATGACAACAAAGGGAATCCGGTGGGTGAGAATGGGGCTAATGCACCTAACATTGCGCTGCCGTCGCCTCCCTCCACATCAGGAGAGGTTGAAGTTCAAAAGCCATAGAACTGACAAAAGGGTCATCCGTGAGAAAAGCGGATGGCCCTTTTGCATGTGATTACACCGTCTAAGACCCTTTGAAATGGGAGCTACTTGTGGCGGCTTCTCTCTGCCTGCTCCCATTGACGGAGCAGTGGGTAAGGATCGAAGGCCCATTCATTATGGCCTGTATCCCGGTAAATCCCGTAATGCAAATGCGGCGGGAATTTGCCTTGGGTTCCGGGGCCGCCGTACCCGCTGCTGCCGACCCAGCCAACGACCTGACCAGGCTTGACGGTTCCTCCAATTTCAATGGTTTTGTCATAGCCGAGTAGATGAGCGTAGTAGTGATAGCGGTTCTGCAAGTCTCGAATGCCTATACGCCAACCACCGAAGCGGTTCCAGCCTTTGGTCTCCACAATGCCGTAGCAGGTGCTGCGAACCGGAACTCCATAGCTGGCAAATAAATCTGTCCCTTCATGGATGCGGTTGCCTCCGTATCCCCGACGGTCTCCCCAGGTGTCGCGGTAGCTGTATACGCTGGTCAGTGGAAGCGGAAAGGAAGTGTCTTGTAAATTAAGGGTATTATATGTCTTATAAATTTTAGTGAATTGCCGGATGCGCTCCACAGCACGATCATTCTGATAATAGCGCCAGACGGCAATGCTGAAATCGTCTTCTGATGGACCGTAAGATTGGAGATAGCGGGCCATGCTGTAGATGGCATCCCGGTCATTCGCCGGATCGGCGATTCCATCACCAGAAGCATCCTTCCCAATTCCCCCGAAAATGCCTATCGATACAGGATTGGTATCTGTAGTGTCGGGGTTAATCCGGCCTGCCCACAAGAACGCCTTGGGCTCCAGATGGATGAGTCTTGACTTGCGTGCCTCAAGCTTTGCCTTTGGCGTCAGACTGCGTTCATACTGATCAATTGCAGCCAGACGGAACCAGGGAATCTGGGTGAGTTCTCCGATTTCCTCATATATGGATTTCCGCTCTGTATAGATATCCGGCTTTGCCGCTTGCTTCTGAGGCAGTTCAGCAGAGGCGGTCTGCTGGCTGCTGGCAAGGAGCAGTGCTGTAGTTGTTCCGGCAATAAGGAGCAAATAGCTGGTTAATCTGGCCGATTTGCTATTCCTGATCCGAATTAAACTCATGCGAATAACCTCCTGTTCCAAATACGACTTTTGCCTTTGCTGCCGAAGTTTGGCTCTGCTGCTCATTAATTTGGAACAAATGGCTTTGTTTTATTCTTCATGCTTGTCCGGAAGAATTTCGACTTTTTTCATGGTATAATAGACGGCAACGACTTTAATCTAGAAGAAGGAAGGTCTTGTACTTGGCAAAAGCAGCAAAAGAACCGAAACCGGATTGGATTCGTATTAAGTTAACGACAGGCGACAACTACCAGGATATCAAGAAAATGATGCGTTCAAAGACTCTACATACCGTGTGCGAGGAAGCGCGCTGTCCGAACATATATGAATGCTGGGCAAACCGAACGGCGACTTTTATGATATTGGGAGATATCTGTACAAGAGCCTGCCGTTTTTGCGCGGTAAATACAGGCATGCCTACAGAGCTTGATTTGCAGGAGCCGGAGCGCGTAGCCGAAGCCGCTGAGAACATGAATCTTAATCACTGTGTCATCACAAGTGTGGCCCGGGACGATCTGAAGGATGGCGGAGCTGCGATCTTTGCAGAGAGTGTCAAAGCAGTTCGCCGCCGCCTTCCGCTGTGCAGTGTGGAAGTACTGATTCCTGATTTTCTAGGAGACGAGGCTTCACTGAAAATTGTGATGGATGCGAAGCCGGACATTCTGAACCATAACATTGAGACTGTTGAACGGCTCTCCGACCGTGTTCGGGCGAAGGCGAAATATCGCCGTTCTCTGGAGCTATTGGAGCGGGCGAAGAAGATGCAGCCGGATATTCCTACCAAATCGAGCATCATGCTGGGTGTGGGAGAAGAATGGGACGAAATTTTGCAGGCGATGGACGATTTGCGTGCAGTGGATTGTGACATTATCACGATCGGCCAATATCTGCAGCCTTCGCCAAAGCACTTGAATGTGGAGAAATATTATCGTCCGGAGGAATTTGCGGATTTGAAGGAAGAAGGGCTCAAGCGCGGTTTCAGCCATGTGGAATCCGGACCTATGGTGCGCAGTTCTTATCATGCGCATGAACAGGTGAAATCGGCTAAGAGCGCCAAAGAAGGTGTCTGATCACCCTCCCTCTAGGGAGATGAAGGAGGAACAGCTGTGATTCAAGTTAACGGGAAGCATTATGAAGTCGTCAAGGATTATAAGAACGGCTGGAATCCCGAAGCCTTCAAACAGCGATACAGCGATGTGCTGGAGCGGTACGATTATATCATCGGAGACTGGGGGTATAACCAGCTCCGGTTAAAGGGGTTCTATAAAGATACTCACCCGAAGGCAACGCGAGATACAGCGGTTTCGGGGATTACCGATTACATCAACGAATACTGCAACTTTGGCTGTGCTTACTTTGTTCTCCAGAAGGTCAAGGAGGCGTCCAGCAAGGAGACCGACAAGGAGAGCGGCGGTAAGACGGTCCAGCAGGATCAGAGCAAGAATCCAGCTTCTGCTGACCCGGCCCGTGAGTCTGGCCCAAGAAAGAATCAGGGCAAGGAAGGGCAAGGGAAGGAAGCACTGGTCAAAGAGCCGGTCCGTGATCAGGACAAGAATATGAGCAAAGAGCGCCCAGCGTCTGTAAATACGGAAGATGCGAAGGTGTCTGAGAAAAACAAAACGGTTCCCGAATAATTCGGGAACCGTTCTTTGTTAATCCAAGAAGGCGTTCCGTACCCGCTGCCAGAAGGGGAACGGACGGTATCTGACAAAGCTGATCTTCTGCCGAGCGACCTGGCAGCGGACAGACAGCAGGTCATGGATAGGCAGATTGATGTGATCTATAGTCAGCATCAGATTTTGTTCTTTGCGTGAATAAATATCGCAGTGATGGTGCTTGGGCAGTACAAGCGGCGAACCCATCGTCCGGAATACGCGATTATTAATGGAGGCAATTTCGGCGATTTGCAGAGCTTCGACGGTCGGGTGCATCATGGCCCCTCCAAGGCTTTTGTTATACGCGGTGCTGCCGGAAGGCGTAGACACACAGATCCCATCGCCGCGGAACATCTCGAACAGCTCATCATTGATGTCTACTTGAGCGACTATGGTGCCATCCACGCTTTTTAGTGTGAACTCATTTAGGCATACATACGAAGTCGTGCCCGATTTCTTTACAATCTCCAAATCAAGCAAGGGATAGTTCACAATGCGCGGCTTCGGTGCTTCAGGTCCGCCTTGTCCGCTCATCAGTTTGATCAGCTCGGGGATTTCGTCAGCCTTCCAGTCGGCGTAGAATCCCAGGTGTCCAGTATGTATTCCCACAAAGGCTATGGACGGAATGCGGTCAATAAACGTATGGAAAGCGTGAAGCATCGTTCCATCACCGCCGATGGACACAACAATCTCCGGAGATTCGGCATCAAGCTCAAACCCGTGCTCCCCGGCTAGCTTATGAAATTGTTCGGTCAGATCAACAGAGAGCGAATCTCCTCGGTCAAGAACGTAGTATCTCAAGATGAAAGCTCCTTTTTCGGTTGGAGTTGAAGCCGGATGATTCAAAAAAGGACTACATCCAACTTTTCCACATGAATCGATCATAATCAATTATTAACCAGAAAACAACGTTTCATTTGTGCTCGCCGGGTCGTTTCCCCAAAAATAATCGCTGAATGAGGATTGCAAAACCAGACAAAATAAGCAAGAACAGCAGCCCTTTGTAAAAATATGCGGAGTTTCCTGCGGCAGCATGCCAGTTATGAGTCCAGGCGGGCACAGCAGCAAGGCTGCTGGCGCTTTGGATCACAATACCAGCCCCGAACAGCGGCCATAGAAGCAGAATAATTACAGAAGACAGGAAGGCATGAATGAATCTTGCGATCAGGAAGGGGGCATACCGCAGATCGGTGCTGTTTAAGATGCTAGCTACCTGAGCATGTACAGACAGACCGCCCCACGACAGGATAAAGGCGGCAGCGGCGGCCTGGAACATGAATGGAACCTGCGCCGCAGCTGAGGACTTGGCACCTAGCGTAACCTCAAAGGTTCCCCCGATTAAAGGTGAAGCGAGCCCTTCCGGCAGACCGAGCACTGGAAGAAGCCTCCTTAAGCCTTCAAGTAGAAGCTGGATAAATCCGGAGGCTGTGAGCAGCTCTAGAAAGACGGAGAAAAATACAACAAGGCCGCCTACGACGGTCATAAGCTTAAGAGAGGAGGACACGGCCTGGCGCATCAGCTCGCCAAGGTCGCGGCCATCCTCCATCCTGGCTTGATGCATAACCCGAAGTGCCCCGCCGAAGGAGAATCGTCCGGACTTAGCAGCCTCGCCGCTGCTAACTGTATCTGCTGCGCTGCTCGAACCAGCTGCACGGCCGTGGTATCTCATCACCAGGCCGATGATCACAGAGCCGCCATAATGGGCGAGGGCCAGAATAAGAGCAAGCTGAGGGCTGTGGAAGAATCCCACGGAGACCGCTCCGATCAGAAAAATGGGATCAGAAGAAGTGGTGAATGCCACGAGCCGCTCTCCCTCCTCTCGGCTGACGAGCTTTTGCTCCCGAAGCTTGGCTGTCAGCCTGGCGCTGACTGGGTATCCTGCTGCAAAGCCCATAGCTGCTACAAACCCTCCGCTTCCCGGAATACGGAAGAGCGGCTTCATAAGCGGATCAAGAAGGGTTCCTAGAAAATGAACAATACCTAGTCCAAGCAGAACCTCTGAAATGACAAAGAAAGGAAATAGCGAAGGGAAGAGAACATCCCACCAAATCGATAAGCCCCTCACGGCCGACATCCAGGAAGCTTCAGGAAATATGGCCATAAGTGCGCATAAGGTGAATAGGGCTAAAATCATCAAGGGATTGCCCCATTTTATCTGTGACATTAAGACAACGCCTCCATGTCCTCATTTCAGGTGCTAATTAAGTTGTATGTGTGAAATAGGACAAACAGCACAAAAAATTAACGAGAAAGCGGTTACAATATGGGCTGATTTTTAACCTGTTTTATGATAAACTGAATATAAGTAAGAAGAGTAACCTTACAATTCATTTCATTAAGGATGGAGTGATGATGATGAGCTTTGTTGCAGGTTTTCTTGTATGTGCATTTGTCTATTGTATACGTGCTTCCCTCGTCCATTCCGGTGAAGAGGATTGGCAGAGCTATTAAATAAATAGGGATATCAAGACGCTATGGTTGAATAGCGTCTTTTTTGTGTCTCCATCCCAAACAAAATCAAGTTTAATTAAACATAGGGTTTTTGTTCTGCGATAATTTGATATAATGACCATATGGATTTCTGCAGCAATTATTAATTAAGGAAGTTGGCGATTACCCCATGAATCCTGAACAGGGACAAACCTTATACGAACTGATCGGTGGAGAAGCTGCCATTCGCAAATTGGTCGAAGCTTTCTATCCAAGAGTACAGCAGCATCCGCTGCTTGGCCCGCTTTTCCCGGAAGATATTACGCCTGTAATGGATAAGCAGTACTTGTTCTTATCGCAATTTCTCGGCGGTCCTTCTCTTTACTCGGATCAATACGGACATCCTATGATGCGTGCGCGCCATATGCCGTTCCCGATCACTGCGGAGCGTGCCGAAGCCTGGCTGTTCTGTATGGGGGAGGCACTGACGGAGATTAATATTTCTGAACCTCTCAGAACGACCGTGCTGCAGCGTCTGTCCGGACCGGCTTATCATTTTGTAAATACACCTTAGATTAGTTATAGCCGTCCCGAGATAAGAAAGGAATGAATGAGACGTGGAACTAGAGCCACTTTATTCCATCCAGATTACTTGCACAGTTTGTGAGGAGACCTTTAAGAGCTCCCGAGTCCGCCCAAGCTTCAAGAGAGCGATTAAGACAGATTCAGACTTTTGCGGATATTATCAAAATGAAAATCCCGACTACTACGTAGTTAGGGTGTGTCCACACTGCGGCTTTGCTTCAACAGAGCATTTCTCGCAGAAGCTGAGCGATCAAAAACGCACCGAATTCCGCAAGGAGCTTGGCGGCCGAATGGTTCCGCGGGACTATAGCGGAAAGCGGAGCTGGGAGATGGCTCTTGAGACTTACAAGCTGGCACTGCTCTGTGCTCAAAGCATAGGTGAGAAGGATCGAATCCTTGCCAGCCTGCTTCATCATATTGCCTGGCTGTATCGTTATAAGGAGAATCGTGAGCAGGAGCAGCGTTTTCTGAAGTTCAGCCTGGAATCTTACATTCGTGTCTATGAACTTGAAGGCGTGAGTGCAAGCGATGCCAAGCTGATGTATCTCATCGGAGAATTAAACCGGATGACAGGGAACTTCTCCGAGGCCGTCCGCTGGTTCTCCAGAGTGATTAATGACCAGAAGATTACGGATGCCGCGATGATTCGCGCTTCAAGAGAGCAATGGTCTGTTCTTAGGGAACAGATGCTTCAAGCCAAGCATGAGCTTCCTGAGGAGATGAAATAATTTTTCGGGTCACTCGGGGAAAGAAATATGCAAAGACCGCTTCATATTCGAAGCGGTCTTTACATAAATGGGCAGTGGACGGATTAATGCCGGACAATGGTGTCGGTTAGCAAATAATCCTCGTCACTGTCCAGCACAGTTAATTTGTGATGGCAGCATGGGAAGACGAGCAGTTTCTTCTTGCCGTCACGTACGCTCTCCAGCTCATTAGGCTTCATGGGAACCAGCACATTTTCCTTGCCGCAGAAAGGGCATTCGGATACATAAATATCGCCCATGACAAGATCGTAGGGCAGCGCTCTGTTAAAGGGAATCATGATTCCTTGGGAGGCTCCTGGCGTGCGTCTTCCTTGGCAAGCTCCCCGAGTTTTTGCAGCAAGATATGCTGAGGCATATGCATAAGCTGTTCTAGGGGGACACCGAGTTTATCGGCTAATTTGACGGCAGTTTCTGCGGATATCTGCAGCGGTCTCATGTTTATACCTCCTGTCTGCCCCATACGGGGCTATAACATAGTTATACACTTCGAGGCCTAATTGTATCAACTATTCCCCAAATGAAAGGATGAGTGAATCATGAATCATTTAAATAAACCCATCGGCTTGACCTGGGATTTGGAGTCCATCTTCCCTGGCGGTTCGGAGTCGGCAAAGCTTAAGTCCTTTATCGAAGCTCTTGAAGCGGACATCGCCCGTCTGGACCAGGAAATTAAACAGGCATCGGCACCTTCGACGTTGGAGGATACCAAAGGTCTGGATTCGTTCATTAACACCTTGCAAAGCGTATATTCCCGCATGGGTGAAGCAAGCAGCTTTATCGGTTGTCTGACAGCACAGAATACGCAGGACAAGAAAGCTATTCAGCTATCCGACCGGATGACTTCCTTAGGGGCCCGGTTGGAATCAGTCACAGCCGTATTTGAGAATGTGCTTCGCCAAGTGGATGATGAGTTGTTCAGCGCATGGATCAGCCGTGAAGATATTGCGCCGATTGCTTTTTCCTTGACAGAGAGCCGTGACCGTGCAAAAGAGAAGCTTCCGCCCGAACAAGAGAGCTTGGTTCTGGACCTGGCTGTTGACGGCTACCATGGCTGGAGCGAGCATTATGACACGATTGTGGGCAAGTTCGGTATCCCTTACAAGAATGATAAAGGTGAGGAAGTCATTCTGTCCGCAGGGCAGGCGGCAAATAAGATGCATGATACGGACCGTGATGTTCGTGAAGACATTTTCGCCAAGTGGGAGGCTACCTGGAAGGAGCTTGCTGACTATGGTGCGGATACGCTGAACCGATTGGGCGGCTTCCGTCTGAAGCTCTACGCCAAACGCGGCTGGGAAGATGTGCTGAAGGAGCCACTCGCGATCAACCGTATGTCCCGTGAGACCCTGGACACGATGTGGCAAGTAATTACCGAGCATAAGCCGGTTTTTGTTAAATATTTGGAGCGCAAGGCGAAGCTGCTCGGCGTGGATAAGCTTAGCTGGGCCGATGTTGAGGCGCCAATGGGCGGTAAGGAAGGCGGCAAAATCCCATATGAGGATGCCGCTGAAGTAATCGTGAAGGAATTTAACGGGTTCAGTCCTAAGATGTCTGAGTTTGCCGTAGATGCCTTCAACAAGAACTGGATTGAAGCTGAAGACCGGCCAGGCAAGCGCCCTGGTGGATTCTGCACCTCATTGACGGAAAGCAAGGAGACACGGATCTTCATGACATACGGGGGAACGGCCTCGAACGTTTCTACGCTGGCGCATGAGCTGGGTCATGCCTATCATCAGCATGTCATGAGAGATTTGCCTGTATTCTGTCAAGATTATGCCATGAACGTAGCAGAGACAGCTTCGACCTTTGCTGAGAACATCTTATCCACGGCTCAAGTAAGTGCCGCAAAGGACAAGGAAGAGAAGCTCGCCCTCCTGGAAGAGAAGATCCAACGGAGTGTTGCCTTCTTTATGAATATCCATGCTCGCTTCCTGTTTGAGACTCGATTCTATGATCAGCGTAAGGCCGGGCTTCTTAGCGCCGAAGATCTGTGTGAGCTTATGGAAGAAGCGCAGAAGGAAGCCTTCTGTGGAGCGCTGGGATCTTACCACCCGCATTTTTGGCTGTCTAAGCTGCACTTCTATATTACCGGAGTGCCGTTCTACAACTTCCCTTACACCTTCGGCTTCTTGTTCAGCAGCGGATTATTCGCCCGTGCTCAGGCAGAAGGCGCAACCTTTGCTGCCAAGTATGATGCGCTGCTTCAGGATACAGGCCGTATGAAGGTAGAGGATCTAGCGCAGAAGCATCTGGGCGTTGATTTGACGAAGCCGGATTTCTGGCGTGAGGCCATTGCTTTGTCGGTTGCCGATGTAGAGCAATTTTTGGAAATGACTGAGGAATAGGAAGCAGGAGAGTAAATCACTTCAGCAAAATATTCCTTCACATAAACCGGCCGGGGCCCTTAGTGCCTCGCCGGTTTATTTTTTGATAGCTGAGGGGAAGCAACCCACTCCGTTTCTGTTTAGGTGAAATACGTAGTTTCTGTCGTATTCTGAGCAGTTTTGGCGAATCAAAGCGAAGAAAATCCAGCAAAAACCAGGTATTATAGGTATAAATACCTAAAATTGTACCTTTTTGTTGATAGGTATAAAGGATTGGAATATAATGAGACATAAGCCCTAGATTTGGGTGGATTATATGCGGAAAGGAGGGTGGAAATATGCTGAATAATAATCAACTTTCCCTTGCCAGACAAGTGGATATGGTATTTAGGGAATTGGAATCAGAGCTTTCCGGACTAACCTCGGGTACGGTGTTTATTCAAATCCGCAACAATGTGGTCGGCAAATTTGGAATTAGGCATAATCCAATTTCGGGACGTAACGGCCGATTTGCTGAAGGGGATCATGGGCTGACTCAAGAGCAGTGTTCTTCATTCCGCAACATGGCCATTGCATCCCTGGACTTCAAGAGAGCGTGGACTCATGGAGAGATTAGCTATGAATTTGCACTTCGACAGCAGTCGCTGATCGTGGATGCTACATTGGAGTCGAACTACAATATGGCTAATTTAATGATTCGCTATCCTAGAACACCATCAAGTCATACATACCAAGAAATGAAGAAAGATTTATCCTAGCAAGATCACAAGATAGAAGGCAGCTTCTAGAACAGAATACAATGTTAAGAAGCAGGGAGCCTTGTACAAGGGCTGCCCTGCTTTTTTTAATGGGATGAGCAGATTATGTTTCTTGCATCGTGGCCGAACGGTTTGCATCCGCTGCGGAGAAGAGCTTAACAAATACGATGCTTGAGAGAAGAAAGCAGATACTCGTCAGAATTGTAACGGATAAGAAGCCGCCTGTCCAAGAGAACAGTGTGCCTGCTGCCGCTGCGCCAAGGGTGGTTCCCAGATACATTAGGGTGTTGGTCAGTGCAGCGGCTGTGCCCCTTGCCGCACCGGCCAGGTCTTGAAGATAGCTGATCAGGACAGGGAACAAGGCACCGCAGATTGCGAAGATCAGCAGCAGGCCGCCTTTGACCATCCATAACTGGTGGCTGAGTGCCAGCAAAGGGTAAATTACGGCGATAAGGGTCAGCCCGATGCCAAGTCCCAGCTTGCGTCCTGTGCGCAGGATTAGATAAGGGCCGCCCAAGCTGCCAAGGAGATTTCCAAGGCCAAGGAACAGCATTGTTAATCCAATCTCAGTAATATTTAAATGGAAGTCGGCTTTGAGCCAGGTGCCGAGAAAAGAGAAGGCAGAGAAGTTGCCAAACTGAAAAATGAAGTAGGCCAGAAAGCCAAAGATGGCCGCAGTTTGAGAGCTAAACAGCTCTTTGTAAGAACGAAATAAGGATACTGCTCGGGTGCGTGATGATGCCGGGGAGGTCTTCAGTTCCGGCAGGACGAACAGAATCAGGGCAGCTAGCAGCACTGCTATGCAGCCGATAACGATGAACGGAATACGCCAGCTCAGTGCGGCAAGCAGACTGCCGAGCGGAAGCCCCAGCATCTGTGCGACAGATAGCCCGGCCGTAGCGATGCCCATGGCTTGCAGCACTTTGGCCCGAGGGACGAGCAGCGGAATCGAGGCCCAGACCTGCGGAGTCACAAAAGCGGCGCTAACGCCGGCTGCAAACCGGAAGGCATTCATGGACCAGAAATTAAATGCCGCAGCGCACAGTCCGGTAGATATGGCAAAGGCAAGTAGGCCTAAGAGCATAATTCGTTTGCGATTCCATAGGTCGGAGAGCGGACCGGCAATCAGAGCGAACAGCGCATATCCGAGCGAGTACGAGCTGACCATCCAGCCCGATTGGCTCGTAGGGACATGAAATTCACTTTGAAGCATTGGGAGCATTGGGGAAATAAGAAATGTATCGGTACCAATCACGAACATGATGATGAAAAATAGAGAAATACTGCGATTCATAATAGATTTATACCTCCATATGTATACTTCATTATTTCATTAGTTAAATAACTATTGAACTATAGTCCGAAAAAAAAGCCCGTCAGATCGAGCTTAAAAATCCGGGCAAGTATGAGTCGAATGTCTCTACGTTGAGATGTATGTATTTCGTTTGTGCTTCCTTGCGAACGGTTATGAGTCCGGCCTCCCTTAATGTTCTGAAATGGTATGAGGCATTCGACTTTGAAGCTTCGCACTTCTCACCGACTTCGCCGCAGTTCATCTCAACCCCGCTTTCCTTAAGGGTACGAATAATCTGTAATCGGGTGCCGTCGGCCAGTGCTTTAAAAATACGGACGCGTACATCATCAGCTAATAATGTTTGTTCAATAGTCATAGAACTATTGTTATTCATAATTTGGAGCTTGTCAAGGTTTCTTTTTTAGAGTTGAACTGAGCAGGATAAGCAAGAAGCGGACGGACAATTCTGCGTCCGTCCGCTTCTTTATCGTTGTAAAATGAGAAGGCTAATTACAGGTTGCGTCCAGACAGCTGTTGCTCAGCCAGTTGGACCAAACGCTTCGTGATGTAGCCCCCGAGGGAACCAGTTTCACGAGAAGTGTAGTTACCGTAGTAACCATCTTGCGGGATTTGCACGCCCAATTCTTGTGCAGCCTCGAATTTCAATTGCTGCAATGCTGCAGTCGCTTGAGGAACGACCAAGCTATTGGAACGGCTTCCGCGGCCTTGGTTTTGACCTGCCATGTTTGTCACCTCCTTTGGCCTTTGTGAGTTTAGTATGGTTTTGAGCTTCGAAAATATGCGTTCTTTCAAGCAAATTCAGAGATGGTAATTATTTCACCTGCTATACACGCGCAAAAGCCCGCAGTTAATGCGGGCTTTAATGTCTATTTGTAATTTACTCTTGCTTTTCTTGCGGGTATAGAAGCTCAAGATTTAAGGTGAGCTCGATAGGCTCTTGCGGCTTTAACTCAATCAGCCCGGTCTCCTCATGGGATAGATTCAAGTTAGGAGCGTCTGGAAGCCAAGTATAGGGTTCGATGCAAATATACTGGTCTGCTTCACCCTTGGTATAAAGCACCCAGTGCTTGAAGTATTCAGGATCTGCTGAATATTTCAGACCATAGCCATCCTTGCGGAGCAGCAGAGCTTCCGCCTGCTTGCCACCAATCTTGAGCATGGTATCAAAGTTCGTACCTTGAAGATTAAGGCCGTGATTAAGTGCATCCAAATTCCCGAGCTCAGCGGTTTCCCCTGTCGTAATAATCTGCTCGTCAGAGACGTACTTTGCGGTAACGGGAAGATGGAGGGTCCAATTCTCCGGCTCTCCGTCAATCATGAACCAAGTGTGGAGTCCCAGGCCGAATGGAGCCGGCTGATCTCCTAAATGAGTCACCTTAAAGGTCTGGGACAGGGAGGCTCCCTGCAGCCTCAGTGTCATTTCGATCTTAAGGGGAACCGGGAACTGTCTCATCCAGTTCGGATCGTCAGAAGACATAAATTCCGTAGTGACTGTACACCCTTCTTCATCTTCTTCTATATCACTTACGCACCAGCTCTGAGTCCGGTGCAGGCCGTGAATATGATTGTCATTGGCAGTATTCTGGTCAAATTGATACGTCTGTCCAGCGTAGGAAAAGCGTCCTTTGCGAATTCTTCCTGGTGGTATGAGCAAAGGTATGCCGAAATGGTAGGGCTTTTGCAGATAAAAATCCAAATCGCTCTCATCAGGCTTGCGCAGCACTTCTCGTTGCTGAATTAAGTCCTTGATTCCGATCACATTATTGCCGAGGCGGGGCAGCAGCGTGACTTCAAGTTCGCGGCTATGTAGGATGTATGTGTCGTAACCATTCCATTGGCCTTTGGTCACTTTTTTCATATCTATGCTCCTTTTCCCACTATAATCAAGATTGTGTGCTAGACCTATAATAACACTTTTTACACGCAGACGGAAAAAAGGGATTTGACATTGCCTTGAAACCGCCGTTATGATGATCATATAACAACTTACACTGACAGTAAAATGATGACGGGGACAAGTAAGCGAATAGTCTCTCTTCGCAGAAAGCCGGTGGTTGATGCAAACCGGTAGAGAGCTTTGCGGTGAATGGACCCTTGAGTGCCGACGGAACGGTTATTTTAGGCAGGTAACCTAGTATGGAGGACGCGGATTCCACGTTACGGAATATAAGGCTGATTGTGCACAACGGTTGTTTAGTTATGTACTCTTTCAGCGAAATAGGGTGGCACCACGGTCTCACGTCCCTTGCGGACGTGGGGCCTTTTTTATTTTAAGCGGCTATTGTAAGGAGGAAGAATGACATGAAAACTGTTTTTTCCGGTGTACAGCCAAGCGGTAATTTGACCATTGGCAATTATCTCGGCGCGATCCGCAACTTTGTGGAGCTGCAGCATGACTATGCGTGTAATTTTGTGGTCGTGGATTTGCACGCGATTACGGTTCCGCAGGACCCTGCGGCACTGCGTGAGCAATCCGAATCCGTGGCTTCGCTGTATGTTGCCGTGGGAGTAGACCCTCAGAAAGCGAACATTTATATGCAGTCCCATGTGCCGCAGCATGCAGAGCTAGGCTGGCTGCTGACTACGCTTACCTCGATGGGTGAGCTCGAACGGATGACGCAGTTCAAGGATAAATCCAGTGGGAAAGAATCTGTGGGTGCTGGCTTGTTCGTCTATCCTTCGCTGATGGCAGCAGATATTCTGCTGTTTAACACGGATTTGGTTCCGGTGGGTGAGGATCAGAAGCAGCACCTGGAGCTGGCAAGAGACATTGCAGGAAGATTCAATCATCGCTATGGAGAGTTCTTCCACATCCCAGAGGGCTATACTCCTAAGGTAGGGGCACGGATTATGTCCCTGGATGATGCCTCGAAGAAGATGAGCAAGAGTAATCCGAACGAGGGAAGCCGAATCAACATGTTGGATGCGCCGGACGTGATCCGTAAGAAGATCAGCAGAGCGACCACAGATTCAGGCAAGGAGGTTCGGTATGATCCTGCAGCTAAGCCGGAGGTCAGCAATCTGATCAGTATTTACAGTGAGTTTAGCGGCCTGTCCATTGCTGAGGTGGAGCAGCGTTATGAAGGTCAGATGTACGGTCCGTTCAAGAAGGAGCTGGCTGAAGTGGTTGTTTCCGTGCTTGAACCGATCCAGCAGCGTTATCATGAGATTCGCAAGTCTGGTGAAATTCATGAGATTTTACGGCAGGGTGCTGATCGGGCCCGCGAGACCGCCGAGCGAAATCTCAAGCTTATCTATGAACGAATGGGATTCATTCCAAAAGCATAATCAAGTAAGATCAAGTAAGCTGGAAAAGGCGCCGAAAGGCGCCTTTTTTGGTGTGCGCCCGGCATGGGAGATAACTCGGCGGTGAAAGTCCGCTACAGGCTTGGCAGTAGGAACTGTTAGCTGAAGGCAAGGGTGTCCGCCGCGAGGCGGAATCTGAAGGAAGCCGGAGGCAAACCCTCGGTCTGACGAACAGAAATCACATAGAAGGCATCATGGGACGGACGAGCTTGCACTACAAAGCAAAGTCCAATACTGCCCGAATCCCATGGTGTAAATGTGGCAGATAGATGAGGGGAAGGTTATCGCTCTTACCCGGGGAGGTCTCACAGACGACAAGTAGGAAAAAAAAACCGAAAGACGGAGTAAAGCTTGCTGTGAGAAGTCAGCAGAGGCCATAGTACCCGGAAGGTTTTTTTTTTCGGGGAAGGGCCGAACAATCGTAAGTCTCGAGTACATACCGAAAGGAGAGCTGACGCGATGAAAGCAGAATACCGAAAGGGCTACCTGCAAAGGGATAGCGTGGAACGCGAAGAGCATGCGGGAGTGCGGAGCGCCGGCACTCGGGAACGTAAAGAAAGAGGCGGTGCAACAGACCTGCTGGAGCAGATTCTGGACAGAGACAATTTGAACAGAGCCTACAAACAGGTCAAACGCAACCATGGAGCGCCAGGAATCGACGGAATGACCGTAGAAGACGCGCTACCCTGGCTGCAGGAACATAGAGACGAGCTGTTGCAAAAGATCCGGGAAGGCAGATACAAGCCCAGCCCAGTACGGTGCAAGGAAATTCCCAAAGCAGATGGAAGCGGAGTACGGAAGCTTGGCATACCCACGGTCGTAGACCGAGTGATTCAGCAGGCAGTCGCCCAGCAGCTCCAGCCCCTGTTCGAGCCGCTCTTCTCGGAGGGAAGCTATGGCTACCGCCCCGGTCGGAGCGCACAACAGGCCATTCGCAAGGTGAAAGACTATGCAGAACAGGGATACGGCTACGCAGTAGAAATCGACCTCTCCAAATACTTCGACACGCTGAATCATGAGCTGCTTATGCATCTTTTGCGCAAACAAATTCAGGACAGACGCGTAACCGAACTGATTAAGAGATACCTGAAAAGTGGGGTTATGGAGAACGGGGTGCACTGCAAAACAGAAGAAGGCTCCCCTCAGGGAGGCCCCCTGTCGCCGCTTCTGGCGAACATCTACCTGAACGAATTTGACCAAGAGATGAAAGGCCGCGGAGTGAACGTCATCCGCTATGCGGACGATATTGTGGTGCTTGCCAAAAGCAAATTGGCAGCGGTGCGGCTACTGGAATCCTGCGGAAAGTACCTGGAGACCAAACTGAGACTCCAGATCAATACGCAGAAAAGTAAGGTCGGTAGCGTAGTGGCTCGAAAGCACTTCAAATTTCTCGACTTTGCCCTGGGAAAGAACAAGAACGGCATGTATATCTGTGCCCATGGACAATCCCTCGCAAAAGCGAAGAAGAAGTTGAAAGAACTCACAAGTCGCAGCCAGGGCAGAAATGTTCGCCAAGTCATGGAAAAGGTGAAAGTCTACATTCGGGGATGGATTGGTTACTACTATGTGGCCGACATGAAACGGATCCTGCAAAGCTGGAGCGAATGGTTGCGAAGACGACTGCGGATGTACATCTGGAAACAGTGGAAAAAGCCGCGAACAAAAGTACAAAACCTGCGGAAGCTGGGGATACCGGAATGGCAGGCTTACCAGTGGGGCAATTCCCGTCTCGGGTACTGGCGCATCGCCGGAAGTCCAGTGTTGTCTCGTTCCATAACAAACAAAAAGCTCGTACAGGCAGGATATTATGACTTTCCTGCGCAATACGAGCGTCTACGTAAATTGCACTTATGCGGTTGAACCGCCGTATACCGAACGGTACGTACGGTGGTGTGAGAGGTCGGCTACTCATCTAATGAATAGCCTCCTACTCGATTGATCTTTGTCAGCATCTTTTTCGAGTGTCACTAAATTGTCATAGAAAAAGCGCGTTCAGCACATGATTGTCAAACATTTTCCGTTATGTATATGATAAAGTTTATATCGGAGCAGAAAGTGTGATCTTTCTTATATACAAGCTGATAAATGCTTGTTTTTTACTGCTCTTTTTTAGAGCTTACAGTTCATCTTTAAACCGCTGGTGCAGCGGTTGACTCGTACAAGGGATGAATAATATATGATCAGGAGGGAATCTTAATGGAACAATCCGTTAGCTATCAAGCCAATTCGGATAACCCAGCGCTGTCCTTCAGACCCTCTCCGTCAGGTGAATCCGCTACATGGAGAGATTTTGTCGCACTAACCAAGCCAGGGATTCTGAGATCTAATCTGATTGCGACCTTTGCCGGATTCTGGCTGGCTTCGCATTGGGATCTGGATTTCATAAAGCTTATATTTATCATGATTGGAACGTCTTTAACCATTGCCTCATCCTGTGTGTTTAACAATTATTTTGACCGGGATTTGGATACCAAGATGGCCCGCACTCAGAACCGAGCGCTGCCGCTGCAGAAGTTATCCCCACGGACGGTTATGTGGTATGCCGTCATTCTCGGTGTGCTTGGTCTCGGCGTATTATTCGTTTCCGGTGGTTGGCTTGCTGGCCTGTTCGGCGCTGTAGGGATGTTCGGTTATGCTATTGTCTATACACTGTGGCTTAAGCGTCATTCGACTTGGAGCACGTCCATGGGTGCTATTCCTGGAGCTATGCCGCCAGTGATCGGTTACGTTGCCGCATCGGGACAAGTGGACCTTGGGACTTGGCTGATCTTCGCGCTGCTGTTCTTGTGGCAGCCGCCCCATTTCTGGGCGCTGGCGATTCGCCGTGTAGAGGAGTATCGGGCAGCTGGTTATCCTGTACTTCCTGTTGTGAAGGGCGTTAATAGAACTAAGCTGCAGATGATTCCTTATCTCGTTCTGCTGCTGCCGATCCCAGTGCTGATGTACACTTATGGGTATACAGGAATATGGTTCCTGGTCATTGGCGAGCTGCTCAGCGTAGCATGGCTGGTCATGGCGCTGATGGGAATTAAGAAGCAGGATACGGATGCTTGGGCTAAGAAGGTATTTATTTTTTCTATCAATCATTTGACGATCAGCTTGATCGTAATGTTCCTAAATACTACCCATCTGTAAGATGGCTGGAAATAAGCAAAGAATCCCATGTCTTTCATGGGATTCTTTTTTTATCTCTTATAGGAAGATATCGATTTCTATATAGATTGAACTAAAATTTCACATTGAACTCTTTCTATATATAACGGCCTAGTACGGCTATATAACATTTATTTCTTAGTTCATTCTATATAATTAGTAAAATTCCGGAGGAGGATAGAGGATGAATTCCTCAAGGCCAGCTTTTTCTAATTGGGCGATCACATATTCATCCGGTGTGCCTTCTACGCCGGCGTAGCCCCGCCGGGTGTAAATCTGTTCCGCATCAGGGAAGGCATCTCTTAGAATGCCTCGGATTTTCTTACCGGATGCGTCATTGTCCATAAACAGGTAGATCTCGTCATCGCCGGCCTGCTTGCGCAGCTGATCCAGCTTCAGAGAACTCAATGAACCGAAAGTGCAGAGAATTTTGATCTCTGGACTGAGCAGCCTTCGCAGCTTGCTCTTATCATTTTTTCCTTCGACAATTACAGTTATCGCCATAAATGCCCCACCTCGCGTTTTGGCTGGTAATCATGCTGCTTACTTGTACACTTAGTGTAAACCGATTTCGGGGCTTCATGCAAAGACAGGCAAAGCCGATTCATAAATCGGCTTTGCCTGTCTGAACGAAATAATTCAACTCTGCTCCTAAGCTGCCGGTGGGATCTCTGTGGCGGCCGGAAACAGCGGCTTCTTTCGAGGCGGCAGGGTGAGGAGCTGGAGCATGAGCAGAATAAAGGCCAGGAAATAGGGAGACAGCGATAAGTGAAGCTGCCCTGCCAGGATCGGACCGATAAAGGAGCCAAGCGACATCGCGATGGATTGATAAGAGAAGACGGTCCCGAGTCGCTTCCCTCCACTCAGCTCAATGAACAGGGAGGAAATTGCAGGATATACAATTCCTTTGCACATGCCAAGCGCGAAGAGTGAGACCTCCATAGGCACAGCGGCAGGCTTAGCCAGTGAGAAGAAGCATAGCGCCATGCCCAAGACACCGAGCAGGGCTCTTGCTTTGGGGGAATAACGATTTAGAAACAGCATGCAGAGTGTCACGAGTGCCCCCAAGCTGAGGATTGAGAAATAGAGTCCGGTATGCATGATCGCACCGGCGCCGCCTGTGCCTCCATCATGCATGGGGAGCTCGAAGAACAGAATCCCTTGGGCTAAAGATACCGCAAGAGGCAGAGTGAAATAGCGCAGCGGAATTTTAGCCGCCATGGGAATAGCGGCGGGCTTGCTGGATGGCACTGTATTCTGGTCCAACACCGGGATGCTCTGGTTACGTATGGTGAACAAGGCTATGACACCGGCCCCGATTAATACGATCCCTAGGGACTGGAATGTGAGGGCGAATCCAGCCTTAGCCACAAGAAAGGCTCCTGCCGCCGGCGACAACACAGACGCCAGGGTGTGCATGACTCCATGTCCGGCCATCAGCTTCCCCTGCCGGAAGGAATTGCTGGACAGTGAGGCCAGCAGAGCAAGGCATGCTGGAGACAGGAAGGCCAGTACAAACCCGCTGAGGGAGCGAAGTACGAGCAGCTGCCATGGGGTAGACACATAGGCCTGAAGGAGCAAAATGATCCCTGCCGTGATCAGGCTGAATACTAGATAGCGTCGGCTCCCATGCTTATCTACACCTCGGCCGGCGAGCAAATTTCCCGGCAGGTGGGTAAGGGCATAGACGCCCATCATCCAGCCGATAAAAGCCGGGGCAGCTCCCAAAGATATCGCATACGGTGTTAATATCGGGTATTGAGCATGCAGATCGAAGAATGCAATAAACATGAAGAAATACAGCCAAATTGCGGTTTTCATAAGCCCCTTTTCACCTCCTGATATACTTGTACGTAGGATGGGACGAACTTATGCCAGGGCGATAGTGAGAAGGGACCGTTCGGGACGGCTATGAGGGTTAGGCTGACACCGTGTTGGGCCATCATGTATAATAGGAAAAGCGTCCGAAAGAAGACGCGGTTTTCCGCCAATTTTGCTGTACAGGAGTGTTTATTTGATGAATGCACAAACATGGATTGACCTTTTTAAAGAGCATTGGTACGTCTTTGTTATTGCCCTGATCGCCCTGTTCCTGATAGCGAACCTGATTAAGACGGTGGTCAAATGGGTGCTGATCATTGCGATTGCCGCTTTCCTGATCGTCTATAGCGGTATCTCGTTGAAGGACATAAGCAACGCGGTCACAACGGCAACAGATGATACGATGAGCGCGATGAAGAGCGAAGCGATGAATGTGATGAAGAATGAAGCTAAGGATGCCAAGATGACAAGAAATGCTGACGGATCATTCGTCATAACTACGCCTAACCTGAAAGTGTCCGGGCCGGCTAACGCTGAGAAGGTCAAAGTTACCTTCCGGGG
Source organism: Paenibacillus sp. CAA11 (assembly GCF_003060825.1). NCBI lineage: Bacteria > Bacillati > Bacillota > Bacilli > Caryophanales > Paenibacillaceae > Paenibacillus > Paenibacillus sp. CAA11. The sequence continues at coordinate 3,850,016 of NZ_CP028922.1, read as the reverse complement.
TGTTTCGCTAGGAGAATGGACGCGGGGAGAAGCGCTGGAAACTTTAATACAGGCAGCAAACCAAAATTCAAAGTAGCTGACCAGGCAACGAATATACACCAAGAGGGGATGAGCAGATGAATAGTTGGCTGGAGAGCCTTAGGGGACTCAATGCGGTGAGCCTGCTTCTGGGCTTAATATGGGTTGGCTCGGTGATTCAAGGAGTGCTCAGGGGAGCTTCACGGTCAGCGGGTCGGCTGATCTCCTTGGTTGGAGGAGGCTTGATGTCGCTGGCGGGTATTCTATTATCCATCCCGCTTGCGATGTGGCTGTCTCCAAAAGTGCAGGAGTGGCTGATGAACAGCGTCCATTTGCCCGACAGGGAGCTGTCCGGCTGGGAACAGTTCTACTATACGGCGGCGACAGCGATTCGTGATTTTCAGCTGATGCGCTTTGTTCTTGTAATGCTTCTCAGTTATTGGCTGATCCGCTGTCTGCTTGGTCTGCTGATGCTGCTCCTTCCAGGAATGAGCTTTCTCGGCAGGTTCGCTTCCGGCGGCAAGTCCGCTTCGCTGCCCAGTCGGCTGCTGGGGGCGGGAATCGGCGCCGTGATCGGATCCATCCGCTGTATCGTCATTATCTTCGTCCTGTTCATCGCCGTGACGGTGTACCCCGATAACCAGTTTGCCCGCTATGTTGAGGCTTCGCCTCTGTACCGGCAGGGCGCAGAGACAGTGATTGAGCCGCTCTCCGGGAAGCTGATCAAGGAGCGCCTTCCGGTGCTTACGGAAAGTGCGAAGAACGAGCTGAATGGAATTCTTGAACGCAAATATGAAGTCATTGATGCGAATATTCCGGCGGACCTGGACCGGGCGGCAGCGCAAATCGTTAAGGGAACCAAAAGCGATGAAGAGAAAGCTCGGCTGCTCTATAACTGGATTGGAACCCGCATCAGCTACGATTATGATAAAGTGACGGACTATGAGACGAAGAATATTTGGCATGAGCAGACGCCGAAGATGACCTTTGATACGCGCAAAGGGGTATGTATTGATTATGCCCGTTTGTATGCCGTGATGGCCCGGTCCCAAGGACTTAAAGTGAAAGTGGTAACCGGTCTTGGAGCTGACGGCAAGGGAGGCTACGGTTCACATGCATGGAATGAGGTGTATCTGGCTCAGGCGGACAAGTGGATTCCGCTGGATGCAACATGGGCTAAGAGCGGAAATTGGTTTAACCCGTCCGAATTTGATAAGACGCATATCGCCCAGAAGGCGATTGGCTAATATTATAGAGACCTACAAGGAGCGAGGAGCATTATCCTGGCTTCTTTTCTTTGCGAGCAGTGTTCTATAGTCTCCCGCCCGCTGTGTTGGAATATCCCTGTTACATTAAAAATAACTATGTAAAATACAGCTAAATATGGGATAGGGAGCTCTGCAATGAAAAGAAAATATAGTGATTATTTTCACCAAAAAGAAAGGTCCGACCGGCGTCACCTCGTCATTCGACTGCATTTTTTCTTTTTTGCCGTATTTGCTATTTTTACCGTTATTATTATCCGCTTAGCCATCGTTCAATTTGCGGAGGCGCCCATGCTTGCCGTACAGGAGGCAAACCTTAATGTGAAGCATATTCCTCTACCGCCTTCCCGGGGGACCATTTATTCCAGGGATGAAGTCAAGCTGGCTTACTCGACACCGGTACAATCGCTCTATATGACCCTTCTCAAGGATTACAGCCAGAAGACGGGCGCTGACAATCGGCCGGAGGCTGTTAAGCTTGCCGCCGATATCGCAGCAGCATTTAAGAAATACGGTGATCCTAAGGCAGAGCATCCAAGCGCTGATCAAGTGCTCAAAGCGATGGATCTGGATTTCAAAATCAGCGGGGGGTATGTCCCAAGACGGCTGAAGGTTGGTCTAACGGAGAAGGAGATCGCCTACTTCATGGAGCATAAAGGGGATTTTCCCGGCATTGATGTGGTCGAGGAAAGCATCCGCCATTACCACCCCGATTCGATCGCTGTGCAGACGGTGGGCTATGTGAAGAAGTTTAAGGGAGCCTCCTACAGCTTGGATAAATATGAGAAGCTGCGGGATGGAGGGGCCGGGGATCCGGCTTTGCAGTACATCGATACAGAGGACGTAGGGTACGATGGCCTTGAATACCAGTACCAGGATGTGCTCCGGGGCAGAAACGGCTATAAGACAGTGTCGATCAATCAGCAAAATATGGCCGATGCCATCACAGATATTGTAGCGTCAGAGAGAGGATACAATATCCATCTGAACATTGATACGAAGCTTCAGCTCAAAACCCAGCAAGCCATTATGGATCAGCTTCACTGGCTGCATACGCACCCTGTCAGCGGTCAGACGCATCCAAGTGCCAAGACAGGCTACGCTGTAGCCATGGAGGTTGAGACGGGTAAGGTTGTGGCTATGGCGAGTATGCCGGACTATGATCCGAATACGCTTGAGGGCTGGGATCTTGAGAACTATCAGAACGGTACGATCACGCCGTTTAGCTCCGGTCGCTCCGGTCACAATCTGGAATCCGTGGTCCTCCTGGGTTCGACCATTAAGCCGCTTTCCGTGCTGGTTGGACTTAAAGAGGGTTTATTCACTACAAGCACGCCTTACCAGGATAGGGGGATTACGTATTTTGGGAAAAATAATTCCGCCAGCGTAAGAAATGCTTCAGGCCATGTCTATGGTTATCTTCGCTCCCCAGCAGAAGCCATTCGCCATTCCTCCAATGTATTTATGGTCGATATGATCAGCAAGAAGCTGTACAGAAAGTACCATAGCCAAGGAATTGAGATCTGGGATAAGCATATGAAAGAGTTCGGCCTCGGTGTCTCCACAGGGGTGGATTTGCCCAAGGAGTATCTTGGGACATTGGAGTATAAGGATAAGAAGGAGACGGTGCTGTCCAGACTGGTCTATTCCTCTTGGGGACAGCAGGGGAAATACACTACACTGCAGCTTGCACAATACACGACGATGCTGGCCAATCGGGGCAAGCGGCTTGCGCCGCAGCTTGTCAGCAGAATTACAGATGATCAGGGCAAGCTCATTCGGGAGTTTAAGCCTGAAGTGTTGAACGAAGCCAAGTTTAAGAAGAGCTACTGGGATGAGGTCATTCGCGGGATGGCTACCAAGGTCAGCGCGTTTGATGATTTCCCCTATGATTTCGCCCGCAAGACAGGTACATCAACACAGGATATCTATAAGAACGGTAAAAGAGTTCAGACGGATAACGGGGTCTTCATCGCCTTTGCCCCTCGTAAAAACCCTAAGCTTGCGGTAGCTGTTGTTATCCCAGAAGGTGGATATGGAGCCCAAAGCGCTGCACCGGTGGCCCGCAAAATCTTCGATGCCTATGATATGGAATATGGTCTGGATGGCGTACCCAAGAAGGGGCATTAGCGGAATCAGCAGGCTGTTAGTTCACTGAAAAGAGAAAAAATTTGCATTATAGAAACCTTGTCCCCCTCTGCATCGTTACTAGAGTAAGGGATATTTGTTCTGCAATAATATTCCCCCTGGATAGCTTATAATGGAAACATTCGCAGTAGGCATTTAACCTATGTTAAAATAAAGAACGCAAAATGATTTAGGCAAAAGGGTGGGAGAAACTAAGGATGAAGAAAGCGTACAGCGAGGATCCTCGCCAGGAGGAAGCATCGCGCCGTCGTCATTTTAATATCAGGCTCAATATTTTCTTTTTTAGCGCATTTGCAATCTTTACTGTCATTATTGTTCGTCTCGCCATTATTCAATTTGTTGAAGGACCTACGCTGTCGGCGCAGGAAAGCAGCTTGAATGTGAAGAATGTTCCGCTGCCTCCTTCCAGAGGCTCGATTATTTCCCGGGATAATGTGAAATTGGCTTATTCCACGCCTGTGCAGTCTTTATATATGACCTTGCTCAAAGACTACAGCAAGAACACGGGGGCGAAGAATCGCCCAGAGGCTATGAAGCTTGCAGCTGACATTGTTGCGGTCTTCAATAAATATGGAAATCCCAAAGGAGAGAAGCTGACCGTTGATGATGTAGTCAAAGCGATGGACCTTGATTCCAAGATCAATGGTGGGTATGCACCACGCCGACTGAAGGTGGATTTGACGGATAAAGAAGTCGCTTATTTCATGGAACACAAAGAAGACTTTCCTGGTATTGATGTTGTAGAGGAGAGCATCCGGCATTACGCTTCAAACTCTATTGCGGTACAAACCATCGGTTATGTCAAGAAATTCAAAGGTGCATCCTACAGTTTGCCGTTCTATAAAGAGCTTAGAGAAGCGCAGTCTACAGATCCATCCGAACAATATATCGATACCGAGGATGTCGGCTATGACGGATTAGAGTATCAATATCAGTCCGAGCTGCGGGGCAAGAACGGGTACAAGAGCGTGCCGATCAACCAGCAGAATATGGCGGACGGCGTGTCGGACATCATTCCTCCCGTTAAAGGGAATGATGTGCACACTAACATTGATTCCTATGTTCAGCAGAAGACCCAGGAGGCGATTACCGACCAGCTGAAATGGCTGCATACCCATGCGGTAAGCGGTAAGACGCATCCGAACGCACAGACTGGATATGCGGTAGCGATAGAGGTAGACACCGGCAAGGTTGTCGCTATGGCGAGCATGCCGGATTATGATCCTAACAACAATAAGGGCTGGAACATTGAGAATTATCAAAATGGAACGATTACTCCGTACATGTCGGGACGCTCCGGACATGATCTGGAATCCGTGGTTCTCATGGGCTCCACCATCAAACCGTTGTCCGTATTGATCGGATTGAATGAGAAGTTGTTTAGTACCTCAACTCCTTATACGGACCGGGGGATTACGCACTTCGGTAAGAATGATTCTGGCAGTGTGCGGAACTCTCAGGGTCACAACTATGGTTATTTAAAATCTCCGGCGGAGGCGATCAAGCATTCTTCTAACGTTTTCATGGTCGACATGATCAGTAAATTGCTGTATAAGAAGTACCATGAACAAGGAATCGACAAATGGGATAAGTATATGAAGCAGTTTGGCCTAGGAGTATCAACAGAGGTAGACCTCCCCAAAGAGTATTTGGGATATCGGGAATATATGAATAAGAAAGAAACAGTTCTCTCCCGCCTAGTCTATTCCACTTGGGGCCAGCAAGGGAAATATACGACCTTGCAGCTTGCACAGTACACGGCCATGCTGGCCAACCGGGGCAAGCGGCTGCAGCCGCAGCTTGTAGATAAGATCACGGATCAGCAGGGAAAGGTAGTTAAGCAATTTACGCCTAAGGTGCTTAACAAGGTTGATTTCAAGAAGAGCTATTGGGATGAAGTTATCAAAGGAATGGCTACAAAGGTCAGCGCGTTTGATGACTTCCCGTATGATTTTGCGCGGAAGACAGGAACGTCCACACAGGATGTTTATAAGGATGGACGGCGAATTCAGACGGATAACGGGGTGTTTATTGCTTTCGCTCCCCGCAAAAATCCGAAGCTGGCCGTTGCTGTAGTGATTCCAGAGGGCGGCTTTGGTGCACAAAGTGCTGCGCCGGTAGCCCGCAAAATCTTTGATGCTTACGATTATCAATATGGGCTCGACGGCGTGCCGAAGAAGACCCTGAAGTCGGCGACAGACAGCAAAACAAATGAATAGTTAGATAGAATGAACTAAAGAAACGAATGTTGTAGGGCCGCATTAGGCTGTTAAATATAGAAAGATCAATGTAAAACTTTAGTTCAATCTATATAGCATTGCAAAAAGGGCTGTGCCAGTAATGGTACAGCCTTTTTTGCGCATGGAAGGTGACATTTTTCCAAACATTAGGTGAATTCCCCCTTGATATTCGCCTTTCTATCGATTAGAATTTGCATTAGGGAAACATTATTAGTCGTAGACAACAAAGATGATATCAGATAAAAATTATTCCTGTGGACAAGAAAGTGGGTTTAAGACAAGAATAACGTTTTGGGGGAGGGAGAAATATGGAACTGCAAACTAAGAAAAGCCCGCTTCAGCGTGCCAAGATTACACTGAGCGTTATTATGCTGGTTATCGTGGCAGCCTGCTCAAGGGTTGATGGAGAAGGGGAACATGCCACCCGGACAGATCAGGATCATCCGATTCAGGTGACGGCCACAATCGGCATGATTACTGATGTAGTCGAGGAAATTGGTGGGGATGAGGTTAAGGTTATTGGGCTGATGGGGCCGGGCGTGGATCCGCATTTGTACAAAGCGTCTCAGGGGGATATTCGCAAGCTTGATCAGGCAGACCTTGTTTTCTATAACGGGTTGCACCTTGAAGGGAAGATGACTGAAATTCTTGAGAAGTTGGAGAATAAAAAACCGGTCATTGCTGTCTCCAAAAATATAGACCCGTCTTTGCTTCGTTCAGGTAAGGATACAGGAGGTACCGAATACGATCCTCATATTTGGTTCAATGTGAAGCATTGGGTCAGTGCGGCACAGACTATTGAGCAGGCGCTGTCCGCTTATGATCCGCAGCATGCTGGGATGTACCAAGCAAATGCGGATGCATATATTAAAGAGTTGGAGGAACTAGACAAGGAAATTCAAGATAAAATTGCCCAAATTCCCGAGGAAGGTCGGGTGCTTGTGACAGCGCATGATGCCTTCGGGTATTTCGGAGATGCCTACCACATTAAAGTGATGGGACTTCAAGGGATCAGCACAGCGGCGGAATATGGTTCCAAGGATGTTGGCGCACTAAGAGATTTTCTAGTGGAGCAGCGGATTAAGGCGGTGTTTGTAGAGTCCAGTATTCCTACCAAATCGATGGAGGCAGTTATCGCCGGGGCCAAGGAGAAGGGGCATGATGTTCGGATTGGAGGGGAGCTCTACTCAGATTCTATGGGAGACCCGGGCTCGGAGGCGGATACCTATATCAAGATGGTACGCCACAATGTTGACACGATTGTAGAGGCGCTTAAATAGAGCAGCAAATATATAAAAGACGGATTTATGGGAGGGAAGAGGCTATGTTTGAACAAATACCTCTGCGGGTTGAACAGCTTACTGTTGCATATCAGAAGAAGCCGGTGTTGAAGAATGTCTCCTTCCAGCTGCCGGAGGGAAAGCTAATCGGTGTGCTTGGGCCGAATGGTGCGGGAAAATCCACATTGATTAAGGCCATTCTCGGCCTCATTCCGAAGGTGGATGGCAGGGTGTCTATTTACGGCAAAGACTATAAGCAGCAGCGCAGCCGGGTTGGCTATGTGCCCCAGCGCGAATCTGTGGACTGGGACTTTCCGACAAACGCGCTGGATGTTGTGATGATGGGACGCTATGGAGCCTTAGGTTGGTTCAAACGGCCCGGCGCAGAGGAGCGACGCCTCGCGATGGAATGTTTGGCGAAGGTAGGAATGGCTGACTTTGCCGGGCGGCAGATCAGCCAGCTGTCCGGCGGCCAGCAGCAGCGGGTGTTCCTGGCCCGGGCGCTTGCCCAGCAGGCGGATTTATATTTCATGGATGAGCCGTTTGCCGGCGTAGACGCAAGAACCGAGAAGGCGATCATTGCTCTGCTGCACGAGCTAAAGTCACAGGGATGCACTGTACTGGTCGTTCACCATGATTTAGCGACAGTGGAGGAATACTTCGATCATATTCTGCTCATTAACGGGGAGCTGATCGCTGAAGGACCTACAGCGGAAGTATTTACTGCGGATCAGCTCCAGCGTACTTACGGAGGGCGCATTGCATTGATTAAGGATACGGAATCGTCGGCGATACTGCCGGTCTCGAGGTGATATAAGATGGATTGGCTAATGGGTATGCTGAACGATCCGAATATACGCTGGATTCTGCTGGGCTGTCTGCTGCTTGGTCTAGGCAGCGGAGTTATCGGTTCCTTCGCCTATCTTCGCAAGCAAAGTCTGCTGGGGGACACCCTTGCTCATGCCGCCTTGCCAGGCATCTGCATTGCCTTCATGCTGAGCGGGATTAAGTCGGTCGGACTGTTCCTGCTGGGGGCGATCCTATCCGGCATGCTAGCGACGTTTGGGATTTATGCCATTACGCGCTACACCCGAATTAAGCAGGATGCGGCGATGGGCATCGTGCTGTCCGTATTCTTTGGCATAGGGGTCGTGCTGATGACTCAAATTCAGCACAGCGGTAATGGCAATCAGAGCGGCCTGGATAAGTACATGTTCGGCCAGGCTGCCTCCATGATGCTCGTGGACGTCTATACTATGGCTGGCGTGTCATTGGTTTTGGTTGTGCTGTGTGCCCTGCTCTTCAAGGAATTCAAGCTGGTCAGCTTTGATCCGGGTTTTGCCAAGGGCCTTGGCTATCCTGTCTCCCTGCTGGAACAGCTGCTGCTCTTAATGACAGTTGTGGCGGTTGTTGTCGGAATTCAGGCTGTAGGTGTGGTTCTTATTGCCGCCCTGCTGATTACTCCTGCCGTAGGGGCTAGATATTGGAGCGACAAGCTGGGCTGGATGGTGAACCTGGCAGGGATCTTTGGTGCGGTCAGCGGGGCGGCGGGAACCTTGATCAGCTCGGGACTGTCGAACCTTCCTACCGGACCGGTCACGGTGCTGGCAGCTACAGCCTTGTTTGCAGTCTCAGCCCTGATTGCGCCTAAACGGGGGGCTTTAGCCAAATTGCTGGAGCGACGCAGAGTCCGCGCCGACTATCTGCAATCGCGGCTTGCGACCAGCGCGGTTCAACAGGAGCCGCTGAATTCTGGTGGAAGGGAGGTATAGCGGATGGCTGACTTTTGGATTATACTCACCGGAGCGCTTGTTGCCGCCTCCTGCGGCATTCTGGGCTGCTTCTTGATCCTTCGCCGCATGGCGCTGATCGGGGACGCGATTAGCCACTCGGTCCTGCCGGGGATTGCCATTGCCTTTCTGCTCAGCGGAAGCAGAGATTCAATCTTGATGCTGCTGGGGGCTGCGGTGCTGGGATTGATCACGGTCTTCCTGATTCAGTTTCTGCAGCGAGGAGGTCTGCAATCCGATGCCTCCATCGGCATTGTCTTCACGGCGTTGTTCGCCATCGGAGTCATCCTGATCAGCCGCAACGCCTCGCATATTGACCTTGATCTCGATTGTGTGCTGTTCGGTGAAATTGCCTACGTACAATGGGACACCTTGATCGTCGCCGGATATGATCTTGGACCGGCAGCCGTATGGATGCTAGGAGGCACACTGCTGCTGATTCTGCTTGTGATCGGCCTGTTCTATAAGCAGTTCAAGATCTGTGCCTTCGATCCGTCGCTGGCCTTCGCCTGTGGCATTCCCGTAGCGCTGTTCCATTACCTGCTGATGGGGCTGGTCTCTCTGTCTACGGTAGCCTCATTTGAAAGTGTAGGTGCTATTCTAGTCGTAGGCATGTTAATTGTACCGGCAGCCACGGCATATCTTCTTACGGACCGGCTGAGCCTCATGCTCGGCTACAGCGTCTTGATTGGCATCGTCAGTTCTGCTGGCGGATATTATGCGGCTGTATGGCTGGATGCCTCCATTGCCGGGGCTATGATTGTCGTAGCAGGTATTCTCTTTGTGCTTGCCTTGATTTTCTCTCCGCTGCACGGGCTAGTCTCCCGTCTCTCTAGACGCAGACAATTGAAATCAGCGGCGGCAGCCTAAGTTAATATAAGCGATAATTAAAGCGGAACCTTACCTTAAGGGCAGGGTTTCGCTTTTTGCTGTGAATTCAGAATAGGGGTCTTTCTCTTGGATAAAGAAGAAGAAGGAGTGTTAGCTGTTGGTCGCTTCCTATGGGTTATGGTAAAATGGCGTGAGAGAGACAGACAAGAGGGATGGAGGATGAAACAATTGAAATACCGGCTATTAGCACTAGATATGGATGGAACCTTGCTTACAGATAATCACCAAATTTCTCCGGAGACCGCGAAGTGGATTCGCAAAGCTTCAGAGGCGGGCGTACATGTCTGCTTGTCCACCGGAAGATCCTATGACGAAGCTATTGACTTTGGAGTGGAGCTGGGGCTCCAGACTCCGATGATTACCGTCAACGGCAGTGAGGTATGGCGAAATCCTCAAGAGCTGTACAGAAGAGAGCTGCTCGATAAGGAGCTGGTCTCCCGTATGTATAATATTGCCCGGGAAAAGAACGCCTGGTTCTGGGCTCACTCTGTAGAGGATTTGTACAATGAGAAGAATTGGGACGATAAGCTTCTGGATGAGAAAGAGTGGGTGAAATTTGGCTTCCATACAGAGGATGATCAGGTGCGTCATGAAATTCTTATGCTGCTGCAGGAGATGGGCGGACTGGAGATTACCAACTCTTCCCCTTATAATTTGGAGATTAATCCGCAGGGAGTTAATAAAGCTACAGGAATTCGCATCGTTTGTGATCTGCTGGGAATCCGTATGGAGGAGACCATTGCGGTCGGCGATAGTCTTAACGATATGGCCGCCATTCAGGCAGCCGGACTTGGGGTAGCCATGGGCAATGCCCAGATTGCAGTGAAAGAGAATGCGGACTATGTGACATCGTCTAATAATGAAGATGGAATCGCAGAGGTCATCCGCAAATTCATATTTGACATGAAGGAGTGAACGGCTTGATCGATGTTATCGGCTGGATCGTTATCATAGGATTGTTTGCCATTGGCCTCGCCGGGGCGGTAATTCCTGTTCTTCCCGGGGTTGTTGCGGTCTATGCCGCCTTCTTCGCCTATGGCTGGTTCTTCTCGTTCGAGCCGTTTGGTTGGGTATTCTGGACCCTGCAAACTTTGATCGTAGCGGTGCTGTTAATTGCCGACTATGCGGTAGGCGCTTGGGGCGTGAAACGCTTTGGAGGCAGTAAAGCCTCCGTCTGGCTGAGCACCATCGGGGCCATTATCGGACCGTTTGTCATTCCTGCCTTCGGTCTGATTCTGGGCCCTTTCATTGGCGCTGTGATTGGGGAGATGTTCTCCGGATCTCCGCTGAAGAAGTCTTTGAAGGTCGGCGTAGGCTCGGTAGTAGGCTTGTTTAGCAGCATGGTTGTGAAGATCATCCTTCAAATTGTGATGATTGTGGTATTTTTCATTTGGCTTATTATATAGAAGCAGTTATGATGAGACGGCTCGTATTATTGCGGGTATTTCGGGGAAAGAAGGGAATTTCGTTTGTCTAAGAAAGAGTCGTTTATCAAAGGAACGCTGATTCTGGCGGCGGCTGCGCTGGTTGCGCGGCTGCTTGGGATGGTACAGCGCGTTCCGCTCGAGCATATTTTTGGAGCGGCAGGCAACTCGGCCTTTACCGTAGCTAATAACGTGTATCTCTTAATACTGACAGTGGCTACCGCAGGAATCCCAAGCACGCTTAGCAAAATGGTATCCGAGCGCTATGCCCTCCAGCGTCCGAGCGAAGCCAAGCGGATTTATCAAGCCGCGTTGATTTTCTCGGGCATTGTAGGTGTGGTGATCACAGTGCTGCTGTATGTACTCGCGCCTGTGTACACGTCGATGATTTCCACACCGGAAGCTACGCCGGCGCTGAGAGCGCTCGCGCCAGCTCTGCTGCTGTTCCCGACCATCTCGATGATGCGCGGGTATTTCCAAGGCAGAGGGAACATGACAGCAGGTGGAATCTCACAGATTGTGGAGCAGATTCTGCGTGTTGCAACGGCCATCGGCCTTGCGCTCGTGCTGCTGCATGCCGGCTTCTCGGATGAGAATGTGGCTGCCGGGGCTTCCTTTGGCGGCGTGCTGGGCAGCATCGGCGCGTTCGGCGTGATGTTGTACTTCACCTTCCAGCTGCGCAAGGCGGACCATTCGCTGCAGCTGGAGGATTTGGCGGCGGGCAATGCTCCTCTGCCGCTTATGAAGATCTATGGCGATATCTTTAAGCTGTCGATTCCCATTGTGCTTTCCTCGCTGGCTATACCGGCCGTCAACTTCATTGACAGCTCCATTGTGAAGCCGCTCTTGATCGGACAGGTTGGGGAGCATCTGGCGACACAGACGCTGGGGATCTTGGGTAGCCGCGCACAGAGCATCGCCGGCATTCCGCCGATCCTGTCCATTGCGCTCAGCACCTCGCTGATCCCAGTGATCTCAGCGGCCTTTGCACGCAAGGATATGGCCCATCTGCAGAAGCAGACTACACTGGCGATGCGCATAGCTATTCTGACCGGGATGCCGATTGTGCTGGTGCTTTGTACGGCGGCTTATTCAGTCAACGGCCTTCTGTTCAGCAGCCTGGACGGCAGCGGGATTATCGCTCTGCTCACCTTTGGAACCATATTCCAAATTACGATGTCCACCTCAAGCTCTATTCTGCTTGGGCTCGGCAAGCCGAACCTGTCCATGGTTCATGTGCTGTTCGGGATTGTTGTGAAGCTGGTGGCTAGCTTGGCGCTGGCTCCATTGTTTGGTATTTATGGAATTGTGGCCGGGACAGGCCTCTGCTTCCTGGTGATCACTCTGCTGAACCTGCGTTCCTTGAAGAAAATCGTTCCCTTCTCCATTATGGGAAGACGGTGGGTAGGCTTCCTGGTCACCGTGGTCATCCTCGCTCTGGTGGGGTATGGCCTGAATCAGGCAGGGATTCAGCTTGTATCGTTCATCTCGCCGCGGATTGCCTTCTTCATTACCTGCTGCATCGTTGGGTTGGCTACGGTCGCTATCTACCCGCTGATGCTGATTCTACTTCGGGTAATTCGTCGCGAAGAGCTGGACAGCTATCCGCGTCCGGTTCGCAAACTGCTTCAGCCTTTGATGCGATTTGCTCCAGCTTCAAGCCGAAGCCATTCAGAAGGCTAAAGGCTTTGACTTAAAGATTGTCGTTGCCGGCGGTTTCAGAAGCTTCCGCGGCATCATGTGCAAGCACCCGCTTCATAAGACTAATCCGATGCTCCCGGCTTATATCGCATAAGTAGGGGAGATGGGGCGCATGAATGCCGTCGATGGCGCTGTGATCCTGCAGCCAGTCTTCTCGGCTGATTGGCTCATAGCCCGTGTCGTTCCAGACATCAAGCAGCTCTGGACTGTAAATCCGTCTGCCCTGTGGCAGCTGGCCGTTCTGAAGAAGCTCTGACCCTTGTTCCAAAGAGGTCAGAGCTTCTTCCTGTATGGGCGTGAAGATTCGCGGCCAATAATCTGCGCGAGAGCCGGTATGAGGCACAGAGCCAGCAAAGGAAAAGGTTCCATCCCGCACAGCCTTAAGACCAAAGAGTAAGGCATAGAGATGCTTGCCGAATCCAATTCGGCTAGACAGGCTGCCGAAATCGCTAAGAATGCGTCCGGCCAGCCGGACTTCAGCCTTTTGGCCACCGGGATGCTCCGGCGGATCAGGCAGCTCTGTCCGGGCTGGCAGCGGAAATACAACCTGGTTCAGTCCCGCCCAGCCGGTCAGCCTGAAGCTGGGCCTCGAGGTGACCTGCCGCTGGAAGAAAGGGTGCTGAACTACCCGTCTCTCAATATAGTTCTGCTCGTTGATAATCAGTCCAACGGATAACAGGGCGCTGCAGCGGTCCACCCAGAATCGGTCCCAGAAGGGGCGCATAAACCGGCTGACATGGAAGGCGGGAAGCAGATGGAAATAACTGCGCCCGGCTTCACGGCTCTTCTGATACAGCAGGAGCTGGGGATAGGCATCTTGGAAGATCAGCGCATTGCTGCGTTCGATGAAGCGGTAATAATGAGATTTATCTGGGCTAGACAACAGAGGGTGAGCCGGTCCTCCCTTGAGATCGCTCATATTGTAGCCGGCATTACGGGATACCAGGTGAGCAAGGAATGCCCAGTGCAGCTCAGGATAGGCCTGATAAATGCCTAAATAGGCTTCAGTTCGGGTGATATTGCTGCGCCCAGCCAGCCGGGTAGCTTCCGAAATCTCTTTGATGAGTTCAACTTCCGTCTCGGAAGCCGATTCGGTATTGGGGTGAGCGTCTAATTCGGTTCGTCTCTCCGTGTCCCCGCGTCTAAGCAAGCTCTCGATTTCGGAGCGCACAGCGCGTGCGGCGGGCTCGCTCCAATCCAGCCGCACCCGCTCCTCCCGCAGCTGTCCGGATGCGGTGAAGCCCTCCGCTTTGTTCTTCAGCACTTTGAGCATCGCGGAAGGAAGGGTGAGCAGCCGGCGGGACAAGGGGGTGAGCTGCCCTTGGTCTGGGCCTGAGGAATGCTGCGGATCGTGCATAGGTCGCTTCCTTTCATCCAATCTTATCTCTTAGTATGGCCTGATGATTTGACTTCCAATCTCGGGTTTGATCTACTAGAGTTAAGCGAGCCCTGTTTCGGATAGGGCTTTAGCAGGTTAATCAGTTTATGTATGGAAAGGGTGGAGGAACATGAAGAAAGTAACAACAGCAGCAGAGTTCCGTGAGGAGACTGGCTCAGACAGGTTGACCGTGGCTGTATTTAAAGCAGACTGGTGCGTAGACTGCAAGTTCATTGATCCGTTTATGCCGGAAGTGGAAGAGAAATACAAGGATCGTCTGACATTGATTGAAGCGGATGTAGAGCAGCTGGAAGAGATCAGCAGCGAGCAGAACATACTGGGTATTCCAAGCTTCGTAGCTTACGCCAATGGCAAGGAACTGGTGCGCTTTGTGAATAAGCTGCGGAAGTCCCGCGAGGAAATTGAGGACTTTCTAGATAAAGCCCACGCGGTTTATAGTTCATTGTCTAATAAATAATCAACCCTATATATCACAACACTCCCCTTTTAGGGGGGTGTTTTTTGCATATTTGAACATATTGTCACAAGTCGCCTGTGATATGAGCTTTTTTATCCGTTATAATGATTATGAAATAAGAAGCGTTCTAAATTTAAAGTATCGCGGGTGAAAACAATTGAACACTAAACAGCTGAAATGGCTTAGTTATGCATCCAGTTTATTTATGTTTTTTGCCACATTTGGCGGAGGTGTCGTAACGAAGACAGAGTCCGGTCTTGGCTGCGGTAACCAGTTTCCGCTCTGTAACGGCAAATTTGTACCTGCCCATACCGTTGCTTCTCTAATTGAATATTCGCACCGTATGGTCAGCGGAATGGCTGGATTGCTTGCCTTGGCAGCCTTTGTGGCCATCATAATTTACCGTAAGAACCGTCGCGATTTGCGCGTGTTCTCCCTGCTCTCCCTGATTTTTGTAGTGATTCAGGCAATTATGGGGGCGCTTGCTGTAGTGTATTCACAATCAGCACCTATTATGGCCCTTCACTTAGGGTTCGCGCTGATTGCCTTTGCCAGCTCGTTAATGCTCTCCCTAGGGATGAGGGAACAGCATCGGTCCGAGCGCCAGCTCCCTGCACTGCCTGCCTTGGGGGTGTCCAAGAAGCTTCGCAATCTGACGATTTTTACAACCATTTACACGTACCTCGTTGTTTATACCGGCGCTTATGTTACACACACGGATTCGGCTGGAGCCTGCTCGGGCGTGCCGCTCTGTAACGGCAAGCTTGCACCACTCTCGGGCGGTGAGGGGATTCAGTTCATGCACCGCGCGGCCGCTGTGCTGCTCTTTGTGGTCATTGCTGTGCTGGCCCACTATGCTTACCGAAATCCGAAGGGGAACCGTGAGATCAAAGGCTTGGGCCTTGCCTCGATTCTGCTGATTTTCCTGCAGATCCTAGTCGGTATTTCCGTAGTGTACACGGTGAATGATTACAACTGGTATCTCTTTACTTCTATCGCGCATATTCTTGTAATTGAAGTTCTGTTCGGGCTGCTTTGCTATATGAGTGTACGAACCTGGCAGCTAAGCCGTACGCCTAAGAACACGAACAATGGACATCTGGATATCTGATCGACAACACCCTTGAATTGAAGTAATATTTATAGAAGCTCTATGAATTACTGCAGGCCCTATAAGGCGGATTTCCCTCCTTGAGGGCCTGTTTATCTAGGATAAAGCTTGCACCCGTGACCTACTTTAGGTACATAATGAATTAAGGATTTAATGTGGGAGGGAACTTCTTGAGTTATAAAAATTTACGTCAATGGATCGAAGCGCTCCGCAAGGAGAATGATCTTGCTATTATTGAAGCGCCTGTCGATCCTTATCTAGAGCTGGCGGAAATTCACCGCCGGGTCATTGAAGAGGGTGGGCCAGCGCTGCTGTTCACAAATGTAAAAGGCACGCCCTTTCCCGTTGCCACCAACTTGTTCGGCACGGTCCGCCGGGTCGATATGGCCTTTGGTCCGAAGCCGGAAATGTTGGCGAACCGTCTGGTTGGCGCGCTTGAAACCTTGCTTCCGCCAACTCCTAAAGCGCTTTGGGAGGAACGGGGACTGCTGTGGGATTTGATGAAGATCGGCGTCGGCAGTATGCCGAAGACGGTCTCGAAGGCCGATGCGCCGGTGCTGCAGATGTGCCGGACGGACAAGCCGCTGGCTGAATTGCCGAAGGTCACTAGCTGGCAGGAGGATGGAGGGCCGTTTCTGACCCTGCCGCTGGTCTATACCGAAAGCCCGCTGCGGCCGAAGGATCATAATCTGGGCATGTACCGGATCCAGCTGTACGATGATCAGACCACGGGAATCCACTGGCAGATCCATAAGGGCGGAGGCTTCCATTATCATGAAGCTGAGCAGCGTAATGAGCCGCTTCCGGTCTCCATCTTCCTCGGCGGGCCTCCTGCGCTGATTGCTTCAGCGATTGCTCCGCTGCCGGAGCATTTGCCGGAGCTGCTGCTTACTTCCTTCGTGCTGGGGGAACGCCTGCCTATGGCGGAGAATCCGCTTGGAGGCCACCGCATACCGGCTGAGGCGGAATTCGCGATTCATGGATTTGTACCGCCGCATGAACGCCGTCCGGAAGGACCGTTTGGCGATCACTACGGTTATTATTCACTGCAGCACGATTTCCCAGTGCTTAATGTAAATCATATGTGGCACCGCAAGGATGCCATCTATCCAGCAACGATTGTCGGTAAGCCGCGTCAGGAGGACTACTATTTGGGCGACTTTCTGCAGAAGTTGCTGTCTCCAGCGTTCCCTATGGTGATGCCTTCCGTGCTTACAGTATGGACCTATGGCGAGACAGGGCACCATTCCCTTGCTTCTGCTCGGGTGAAAGAGCGCTATTCCCGGGAGGCTCTGGTGGCAGGCTTCCAGATTCTCGGGCAAGGGCAGCTCTCGCTCACCAAGTTCCTGATGCTGACAGATGCGGCTGTGGATTTAGCCGACTTCAATACACTCCTTCGGACGATTCTGGAGCGCTTCAATCCAGCGACAGACCTGTTTATCTTCAACAACACGTCCCATGACACGCTGGATTATACAGGGAAGCGTCTGAATCACGGCAGCAAGGCGATCCTGATCGGTGTCGGTGATCCGGTTCGCGAGCTGCCTGTACACTATGATGAAGGCGACATTGCGGAGATCGATAAGATCGCTCCGTTCATCGAGGGCTGCCTGGTGGTATCCGGAGCCTCCTATGAGCGCGAGCCAGAGCTTGCATCCCGTGTACTCTCCCGTCTGCGTGAACGGGGAACAGCCTGGCCGCTGGTTGTGCTCGTGGACGACGCAGCCGAGGTAGCAGCAAGTACGAATAAGTTCCTCTGGACGGTCTTCACGCGGTTCAACCCGGCGACCGATATTTATTCTGGGGCTGAGGTCCGCCAGCACCATCTGGCTTACAGCCTGCCGCTGGTGATTGATGCCCGCATGAAACCGGGATACCCGGATGAGCTGTTCCCGCGTGAGGATATTGTGAAATTGGTGGATGAACGTTGGAAAACCTATTTTCAAGGGTAAACTTTAGAGTACAAACGAAAAATAAGCCAAGAGGTCTGATATCGCAGCATAGCTTACAACCGCGGCATATCAGCTTATAGATCATACACAAAGCGAGGGATAGGGATGCTGCGAACGCTGCTGGGAGAACCGCCTAGAGAGAATGAGGGACTGCTTCAGGACGCGATGAACGCCATGGTAGAGACGCTGCATAAGCTGGAGCGGGAAATGGATAAGAACGATGATCCTACCCATGATTACCGCCGCCTGGAGATTTGGACACGGGGGCTGATTTCCTCGATTGATGAGCTGGAGCAGAGTGCGTATGCTGCCGCTTTTTTCAGAAAAAAGGTGACGACCGACTATATTGATGAAATGCAGCCGCAGGAGAAAAGCGATTATGCCCGGTATGTGTATTTTTATAAAGATGGTTTTATACGATTGTTCTCGCTATTGGACAAGCTCGGAACTTTGCTGAACGATCTATACGAGCTGAACACGGCCAAGGTCAAGCCGCACTTTTCTTATTTTACCGTGCTGCGCCAGTTTCGTTACTTGAAAGTGCACCTTGAGCTTGGAAATAAGCTGAGTGACCTGAAGGAAAAGTATAAAGAGCCGCTTGGGCTATTGCGCCGCCGCAGAAATACGGAGATTCATTACATGAACTCGGAAATGCAGGACGATCTCTGGCAGCGCCACCGAACCCTGCATGGCAAGATCGAGCTGGAGGACCTAGACAAGCATCTCAAGGACCTGGCAGATGGCTGCGAAATGGTGTTCAGCACCGTATTTACCGTATTTGATTATACAAATAAAAATTGGCGAAAAGCCAAACCGTAATTTAATTTGCCAAGGGCAAAATTTCCCTTTGACAAACTATGTGAGAGTCTCTATACTAAGTCTATCTTCAAGTTATGAAAACATAACATTTATTTTCTTATAATTTCATATTTCTTATCCAGAGAGGCGGAGGGAAAGGCCCGATGAAGCCCGGCAACCGATTCGGTGGCTATTAAATGGTCCAAGTAAGCAGGAGACCCTTTATAAGTTACCCGAGTGACATGGTGCTAATTCCTCAGAGTACATGATCATGTATTCTGGCAGATGAGAAGGTATAGCTCT
Source organism: Paenibacillus sp. CAA11 (assembly GCF_003060825.1). Lineage (NCBI taxonomy): Bacteria > Bacillati > Bacillota > Bacilli > Caryophanales > Paenibacillaceae > Paenibacillus > Paenibacillus sp. CAA11. The sequence continues at coordinate 3,831,239 of NZ_CP028922.1, read as the reverse complement.
TACATGCATAGAGCCCTTGGAATTCTGCCGAGGGCTCTTTTTATATGATAAAGAGACGTGCAGATGAGCTTAAAAACGTGTATTAGAAGACAGGAGGGAATGTTGGGTTGATTGAATTAAAAGGAATCACCAAGATCTACGGCAGCAAGCAGAAAATAACAACCGCCTTGTCCGGATTGAATCTCTCTGTAAAAAAGGGAGAAATCTTCGGAGTCATTGGGCATTCGGGTGCGGGCAAGAGTACTCTTATCCGCTGTGTGAATTTGCTTGAACGTCCAACTGAAGGAGAGGTTTGGGTAGGCGGTGTGAATCTGACCTCCCTTGGCAAACGTCAGCTGCAGAAGCAACGGCATAAAATCGGCATGATCTTTCAGCACTTTAACTTGTTATCGTCGGCAACGGTCTATGATAATATCGCATTTCCCCTGACCCTGATCGGTACGGATAAAGCTAAGATCAAGGCGAAGGTGGAGGAGCTGCTGGCTCTGGTTGGACTTGAGGCTCACAGCAAGAAGTACCCGTCTCAATTGTCGGGCGGACAGAAGCAGCGTGTCGGCATTGCCCGTGCGCTAGCGAGTGACCCTGATGTGCTGCTCTGTGATGAAGCCACTTCGGCACTTGATCCGCAGACCACGGACTCAATTCTGAGGCTGCTGCTGGATATTAACCGAAAGTTAGGGCTTACCATCATGCTCATTACCCATGAAATGCATGTTATTCAGAGCATCTGCGACCGGGTAGCGGTTATCCATCAGGGCGGAATTGTTGAAGAAGGCCCAGTGGCTGAGGTTTTCCTGAAGCCGCAGCATCCGGTAACCCGGGAATTTGCCTTCCGCGAGTCCATCAGCGGCGATTCGCTCAAGCAGGCCTTGAAGGCCGCTAAATCCGGCGCCCGCGCCGTGAAGATTACGTTCCTTGGCGCAACGACCTATGAGTCGGTTCTATCCCAAGTTGCGAAGGAGACAGGCGTGAACTTTGCGATTCTGCAGGGTACCATCTCTACAATCAAAGATGTTCCTTACGGGCAGCTGGTTGTCTCTTTCGAGGGAGACTCAGGGGCGATCGACAAGACACTGCAAACGCTGACTGAGCGCAACCTTGATGTGGAGGTGATTGAATAAATGTGGGGTCTGGATTTCTCAACCATAGACTGGAACGAAATGCTTAACGGTACCTATGATACCTTGAAAATGATGGCCTACTCGCTCCTGTTTACATTTATCATCGGCTTGCCGCTCGGAGTCATTCTTTTCATGACAGCACGTTCTAATTCCATACTAAACAAGTGGATTTACCGGGTGCTTTCCGTGATTGTAAATATACTGCGTTCCGTACCATTTATTATTCTGATTATCGTCCTGCTGCCATTCACCAAGCTGTTGGTCGGAACCAGCATGGGTGTGCTGGGAACCATTCCGCCGCTTGTTATCGGCGCAGCTCCTTTCTTCGCCCGTCTTGTGGAGACCAGCCTGCGTGAGGTAGACCGCGGCGTGATCGAGGCAGCGCAGGCGATGGGAGCCTCTACGAGCCAAGTGATCCGGCGTGTGCTGCTGCCGGAGTCGCTGCCAGGCCTGATTGCCGGCTTAACCATTACGGCGGTCACGCTTGTATCCTACTCGGCAATGTCCGGGATGGTCGGCGGGGGCGGTCTTGGAGACCTTGCTATCCGCTACGGATATTACCGGTTCGAGACCGAGGTGGCTATTATAGCCATCGTGCTTATGCTGATCGTGGTGCAAATTCTGCAGATGATCGGCGACAGGCTGGTTGTGCATTTTACACGGAAATAAGGAAATAACAGATATAGATGGTGGCTCGTCCTTATTCAAAAACTTATTTGGAGGTCATGTATTATGAAAAAATGGTCAATTGCTTTACTAACTTTGGCGCTTGTAACTGTTCTTGCTGCTTGCGGCAATAACTCGAAGAACAGCAGTTCTGCGGATAAGACGGCATCTGAAGGAAACAAGACGGCAACAACTTCCGAGCCAGTTAAGCTGGTTGTAGGTGCAACCCAGCCGCATGCTGAAATCCTGGAGCACATCGTACCCGCTTTGAAGGAACAAGGAGTAGATCTGGAAATCAAACAATTTACAGACTACAACCTGCCGAACAAGCAGCTGATTGAGAAAGAGCTGGATGCGAACTACTTCCAGCATCAGCCTTACCTGGATGAGCAGAACAAACAGCTGGGAAGCAATCTTGTAGGGGTTGTTGGTGTCCATGTAGAGCCATTTGGCGCTTACTCCAGAAAGATTAAATCTGTTGATGAGCTGAAAGACGGCGCGGTTGTTGCTATCCCGAACGACCCTTCCAACGAAGCACGCGCTCTGCTTCTGCTGCAAAAGCAAGGCTTCATCAAGCTGAAAGACGGTGCCGGAATCTCTGCAACGATCAAAGATATCACAGAGAATAAGAAGAACCTTCAGTTTAAAGAGCAGGATGCAGCTATGCTCCCACGTCTTCTGGATGAAGTAGACCTGGCGCTGATCAATACGAACTTTGCGCTGGAAGCCGGCCTTGTTCCAACGAAGGATGCTCTCTTCATTGAAGACAAGGATTCCCCTTACACCAACCTGCTGGTTGCCCGTCAGGACAATAAGGATTCCGATGCCATTCAGAAGCTGGCTAAAGCCCTGACTTCCGACGACGTAAGAAAGTTCATTGAGGATAAGTATCAAGGAGCGATCGTTCCTGTGTTTTAAGTGACACAGAAACGATCATCCGAAGAGTAACCTTATCAAGCCGCCCATCGGGCGGCTTTTCTTTTGAAGACCGTAAGTTGTAGGCAGGCATTAAATCTTCTATACTATATAGAATGAACTAAAGAAATGAATGTTATTGGGCCGTATTAGGCCGTTAAATATAGAAAGATCAATGTAAAAACTTTAGTTCAATCTATATATACAAATTGAACCACTCTTAATATATGATCCTTGAGTGATAAGGAGGAGAGGCTTTGAAGGGGAAGGTTGCCCTGATTACAGGGAGCGCTAAAGGACTTGGGAAACGGACAGCTCTGACGCTCGCAGAGCAAGGCTGTGATATTGCTCTGAATTATGTACATAGCGAAGCCGAGGCCTATACGCTTCAAGAACAGATCGAGCGGATGGGAGTACGCTGCATTGCCGTACAGGCAGATATCTCCGTTTTTGAGGATAATGAAAAATTGGCAAGAACAGTGCAAGAAGCGCTGGGCTCTATAGATATTCTGGTCAACAATGCAGGTCCCTTTATCCGTGAGCGGCGCCGCTTCTCGGAATATACGAAGGAGGAGATCTTGGCTCTGATTAATGGGAACCTGGTGGGAGCAATGCTGCTGGATCACCATGTTCTCGAAGGAATGCGAAGCCGGGGCTGGGGCAGAATCATTCACTTTGGCTTCGGCCATGCCGGCGAATCCAGAGCCTGGCCACACCGGGCTGTCTACGCGGCAGCCAAGACCGGACTGGTCTCGTTCACGAAGACGCTGGCTGTGGAAGAGGCCGCTTTTGGCATCACTGTAAACATGGTATGTCCGGGAGATATTCGTGGGGATAATAAGGAGAAATCGATCGAGGAGGTTAGCGGATTGGAGGATGGCGAGACACCGCGAGGACGGCCGGGCAGCGGTGAAGATGTGGCCAGGGTAATCTCTTTTTTGTGTCAGCCGGGTTCAGATTTCATCACAGGCAATATTATGGATATCTCCGGCGGCCTTGATCCGATCCGCCCGTGGATCGAGCCAAGATCATGACAGGGACAATAAAAAGAGTCTTGGGCTCCCGCAGGTAACGGGGCCAAGACTCTTTATCTGCTCGGTGAAGATTAAAATACTTGGACGACCTCTTGTACGCCTTCTACCTCTTCAAACAGTGCGCGCTCGATGCCTGCTTTCAGGGTAATAGTAGAACTTGGGCAGCTGCCGCAAGCACCCATCAGCTTCAGCTTCACGATGCCGTCTTCAACATCGACCAGCTCCACATCACCGCCATCACGCTGAAGGAAAGGACGAAGCTTGTCGAGAACTTCCAGTACTTCATCATACAACGTATCTTGTGCGTTTGTGCTCATTGTTTTCAACTCCTTTCTTTTTTATTATATTACAAATAAGATAAAATTAAAATGGCTGTTAAAGCGAGGGAATACCGTATGAGACCTATCATAGAATTCTGCACGAACAATATGCATTTTGGCACCGATGAGGTCATGGAGAAGCTGGAAGAGAATCCAGACTACGATGTCCTCGAATACGGTTGTCTCAATAATTGCGGGCAATGCTTTATGATGCCCTATGCGCTGGTCAACGGCGAGATCGTGGAAGCGGACAGCGCTGACCAGTTATATGATCGTATCCTTGCCAAGATCAAGGAGCTGGAAGCCTGGGATGCACTTGACCTGGATTAATTCTAAATTACTTAGGAAGCGGCTGTAGTCTTCTGTTATCCCAAATGGTGTTTGGATTTCCAGAGCACTCCGCTCTTTAATAGACGGGGAACGCGGCCGGTAACAGCACGTTTGCCCATGAGTCCGAAGCCCGCCTTCTTACCGAGGGAACCGAGGGTTCCTCTAAGCTTGATCGGATGAAGCTTCGGTGTTTCTCCCCGCCAGAGGGCAAGAGCTACATGAGCAATTTGCTCTCCCTGTCCCTCAGCGGCTTGGCCACTTGGGGCAAATGGCAGGCTGGCACAATCCCCGCATACGAACACTTCCGGATGCTCCGGAATTTGATGATATTCATTAAGCAGCACTCGTCCCGAAGCATCCTTCGGGACGTTTAATTTTTGCACAAGTTCTACAGGCTGAATACCTGCCGTCCACACTGTAACATCGGATGAAATTTCCTCAGAGCCGTTATAAATGACACCGCGCTCCAGTGAAGTAATGCCGATATGCGATCTAGTATTCACACCATGTTCATGGAACCATTCCGTAACATATTTGGACATGCGCTCTGGAAAAGCGGAGAGCACACGGCTGCCGCGATCCAAAATCGTGATATTCAGATCTGGACGGCTCTCCCGCAGCTCAGCCGCAACTTCAACACCGCTAAGGCCGCCGCCTACAATGTTAATATTCGCATAAGGCTTGGCGTTATTCAGCTGAAGATAGGTTGCACGTGTAGCCGCGAACGATTGCAGGGTGGAGGAGAATTCCTGAGCCCCTGGAATGCCATGGAAGCGATCGGTACATCCGAGTGCAATGACAAGCTGATCATAGGGGATCGGATCCTCTGCAGCGAAAATCACCTGACGATTCTCCAGATCCACTCCTGTCACTTCACCGTACTTGATTTGCAGGCCTGAATGAGTTGGAAAGGGTACACGCAGCTCGTAATCGGAAGCCGTTCCCGCGGCCAGCGCGTAGTATTCCGTCTTCATGCTTTGAAAGGGCATCCTGTCTATGAGTGTTACGGTCACATCGTTTGGAATACGGCCCTTGAATAAATGGTTGACTACGGTGACACCGCCATATCCCCCACCTAGTACAACGAATTGTCTCATCTGTTATGATTCCCCTTCTGTACATCTTAAGAAGACAGGCGTCTTCTTAAGATTCTATTCATAGACTTGGATTTCGTTATAGAAAGTATCTCTTTCAACAGGGATGCGGCCAGCACCTTTGATCAGCCAGATCAATTCCTTGCGGGTCAGACCTTCTGGAGTAAGTGCGCCAGCTGCATGACTGATGCGTTCTTTCAGAATCGTACCATGAACATCAGAAGCTCCGAAGCTTAGCGATACCTGGGTCAGCTGGGTTCCGATATTGATAAAGTACGCCTTAATATGGTCGATATTGTCGAGCATGAGGCGGCTGATTGCAATGGTCTTAAGATCCTCATACGCAGAGTTGCGGCGCATAATGCTTGCGTTTTTATTCTTAGGCTGCATGGACAGCGGGATAAATACCATGAATCCGTTCGTCTCATCTTGAAGCTCACGAATCTGCATCATATGGCGAATCCGGTCTTCATGGGTCTCAATGGAACCGTAGAGCATGGTTGTATGGGTCTTCATGCCAAGCTTGTGCGCTGTACGGTGCACATCCAAATATTGATCTACATTGGCTTTATCGACCTTCATCTTTTGACGGTATTGGTCGGATAGGATCTCCGCACCGCCTCCGGTAAGGGATTTCAGTCCGGCCTTCTGCAGCTCCTGCAGCACTTCCTTCGTACTGAGCCCGCTCAGTCTTGTGAAGAACTCAATCTCAGCAGCGGTATAAGCTTTCAGTGTCACGTCAGGAAACCGCTCATTCAAGGCCTTCAGAGAATCTACATAATATTGGAATGGCACATGGTTGTTGTGGCCGCCGACAATATGGAATTCACGTACCCCTGGATGAATGTTCTCTTCTACATACTTCACCATTTCCTCGCCGGAGAGCGTATAAGCCCCTTCTTCGCCTTGGTCCTTACGGAAGTTGCAGAAGGCGCAGTAGGATTCACATACATTTGTGAAATACAGGCTCATGTTCTCGATGAAGTATACCTTCTTGCCGTTTTTTCTCATATTGGCTTCATTGGCCAATTGTCCGATGGTCAGCAGATCATCGCTTTGATACAAATAAACGCCGTCTTCGAGGGACAAGCGTTCGCCGTGCTGAACTTTTTCAATGATTTCGGTCATTCTTTTATCTTTCTGCGGAGCCGCGGTAACAAACATGCGTCTTCCTCCTATCGGTTACGTATTCATGCCTAAAAAGCAAGCGTAGATCCCAATAAACTAAAACTAGGATTATTGTGAAAATAAGAACAGATTCGGCAATAACAATGGACTACCATTACCTTTTAGTGCATGACAATATTTTGACAATTACGTTAAAAGTCACTCGTCTTATTATAAACCTCCCTTTCCGGGCGGGCAATAACACAACCTTGCAGAAATCCGTTTTCATTTAATTAAAATTAAAGAATATCCGCGATTTATGAAAGAACACGGCAATTATATGTGATTTTTGACATATACACTTCTGTCCTTGAGGCATAACTAAAGAAGGAGTATACTTAAGGGAGTAAGGATAAGGAGGTTAATTTCAGATGATCAACATTAGTGATAGCGCACTTGATAAGATAAAAGAAATGATCGCCCAGGAAGAGACACCGAACATGTTCCTGCGGCTTGGTGTAAATCCGGGTGGCTGCAGCGGCTTCTCTTACGGTATGGGACTCGATAACGAGGAGACCGAAGAGGATGTATACATGGAAGTAGGCGGCATGAAGGTTGTCGTAGACAAGGAGAGCCTCCGCTACCTGAATGGTCTGGAGATTGACTTTCAGGAGTCCGGCATGAGCGGCGGATTCACCATTCATAACCCGAACGCGATCGCTTCCTGCGGCTGCGGCCAGTCCTTCAAGATGCGGGACGAGGAAGGCCGTCCGGAAGTTTGTGATTAAGCGACGCTGGTCTGGCGCGGTTTTTGAGGTCGCTGGTCTGACGGAAAGCTGAGCGTAAGCCGCCACGCAAATAGGCGTCCGGGATTGCGGATAACCGCGAAATTAGCGTATTAACAATCACGGGATGAGTACAATAACAATTCCAAAAACGCCGTTTCTGGGTTGTGAATCACGCCCCTATGACGTATTAATCTCGAATTAATCGCGTTATGGGGGTATTTTAATGACGTTAAATAAGAGGAAACGGCGTGTTCTGAACGGAGCTCGCATCCTGCGAGAATTTCCGGAGTTAACCTTTGAGCAGGCGTTTGATTCAGTATCTAGTGCAAAAAGAGCTGAAGGGTTACGCCCACGATCACTAAAGGATTACGAGAAGCATTACGGTTACTTTATTGAATGGCTATGTGGAGCATATCCGGAACTACAATAAGATTTATCGTATTGCCCGGGGAGATGAATAAGAATCGTAAGCCACGCATGGTGCCGATTAGTGCGCATACTACCAATTAGTAGAAGAAATGAACAACTCTAAGGACGAATTCTTTGATTTTTTATAAATATTTAGTTAAACAATAAACCTCTCAAATACTGGGCTCCGCAGCATTCCTGCGCGAGTCTAGTTTCGCATTTTCACGCGCACCTTAATATGCGGCTCTACGTAAACAAAGTCGCGATTCTCCCCGGTAATCAGCGCCTTACTCACGCCATAAAACGCCTAACACACGCGATTTCTCCGTCAAGAGCGATATCATGCGGGAAGAGTCGCCGGTTATCTCCGGGTATTGGCGGACGGGCCCGGACTCTTATGAAATGATCAACCGGTGGCCGTCGATTTTTCGGCTCATAGATAAAGCGCGGATTGAAAAACGGGCCGGGCGCTGTTTCGAGTAGGATCGGATCAATAAACAAAAAAACACCTCTTTACCGATTATAACGTTTGGCTATCCGATAGTAAGGCTGTAAGTTATTGGCGAGTTGTTATGCGCGACCGCCACAACGCATAGGGCTAAGTTGCTCGCCGCATAATACTTCATACAGGAGGTGTATTGTGATGAACAAGGAGAAAAATGCGAAGCACAGCTCCAAGCAAGTAAAAAAGAAATCAGGTGTTCCAAATCTTAATGTGGAATTTGCTGATGCAGATACCCCTAACGGAGCATCCCAAAAGTCGAAGCAATAGAATGAGCATAAGACCACCGCGACATTGATTATTGGACCAAATATTAAGAAGTGGTGATTATGAGCAGCCGACTAGGTGACGGGTTGTGTTTTGCCGGAGCACTGCGCAGCCGCCCTCGATCAGGCCCGCAAAAGGCTCCATAAGTATCGGCCGATTATTGACGCGCAGGAATACTAGATCATAGCGCAGCGATCAGCGAATCCTATACAGACGGCGTGTCGGTCACTTTCCGTTTATATGACCCGTATGAGGACCGCGAGATTACTGGCGTTATGACCGCGGTAGATATTGGGCTCAAGACGATTAAGGTTCGTGAGAGTGACGAGGAGCCGATGTGGATACCCTTCCCGCGACATAATTCGCGTTGAGACATAAAAGACCGCCATTACGACGGTCTTTCTTTTATGATCTCCGTAATCTCTGTCCAGCTCCCGTCTGGTTGCTTAACGTAAAGACGCCCGTTGTACCGGCGCCCTGCCGCGAATAGCTTGCCATCTTGAATTTCGAATCTCTAATGTGATACACAGGCGAAGGCCGCAAAGCCCCCTGTCCTAGAAGCGCCTTTTAAAGTGCGTTTAAGACAGAGGGCTTTTTCATACTAGTCAGGGTTTCGTTGATATGGATATTCAGGCGCTTTCCTTCGGACAATTATCCAAGAGCAAGGCCGTAACGGCGAGTATAAATAAGTAACTTATACATGTACTTAGATTTTTGGAGGAGGGGAAGAACAAATGGCCGGAAGACAGCTTGCAGACAAATGGCGTAAGACCAAGGCGTTGCTAACGGACCCAAGCATCGCTGTTCATGTCCCGCAGACTAGAATATATCAGACGGCTGAGCTGAAGAGAATGCTCCGGCAGTTCGGCATGGTTGTGATCAAGCCTATATGCGGCGGCGGTGGGTATGGAGTGATACGTGTAGAGCTTGAAGGAGGGAAGTATCGGTATACGTCAGGAACAGTAACCAAGACCTGTCGCTCATTCGAGGTCCTGTGCCGCAGTCTGGATCGCGAGAAGGTTAAGCGGAAATATATCATCCAGCAAGGAGTACGTTTGGCCCGAATTTCTGACCGTCCGATTGATTACAGGTTCAAGATGGTGAAGGAAGGGAAGACCTGGGTTTGCAAGGCGATGGTAGGACGGATGGCCAAGGAGGGCCTATTCGTGACCAATCTATGTAAGGGAGGCGTCCGGCTGACAGCAAGGGAGGGCTTAAGAAGATCGGTAGGGCCTAAACGCGTTCAAGGGTGCATTAGGGAAATGCGCGGACTGACCGAACGCTGTCTCACCGTACTCGAAAGGGCATTCCCAGGCCTAGGGCAGCTGGGCTTCGATTATGGGGTGGATGAACGCGGACGAATCTGGATTTTCGAAGTCAACACACGTCCGCAATAATTAACGACAGCAGCGGTTTGTGCAGAGGAAGGAGAGGTTAATGACACATAGAAACCGGGGAAACTCACTAGTTTTGTTAACTAGAATTGTCTGTTTTGAAAAAAAAGTAGATTCTTTTTTCTTGAGGACATTCGAGTAAACCTGCCTGTGTATAACTTTTATCCACATTATCCCCTATTGATGATTGCGTAGTTTCGAGGTTTACCAACATTTTATTCACAGGATTTCCACAAGGAGTTGTGGATAACCAGAACGCTTGTTCTCTATTCACTTTGTTGCTAGAATAAAGAGGAAAATAATAGAAGAAAGGATGGGATATGGATGGCGCTGTTAACAGATGAGATGCTGCTGGATTCGTACCGAATGGCCAATGAGCTTCAACTGGAACGGGAATTCATTGCACTGCTGTTGGCGGAGATTCATAAGCGCGAGTTAAGTATGGAATTAATAACAACAACACTACACTAGTCGGCGGTCTTTATGCAGTAAATAAATAGACTTATAGGGTTACAGTAGGCCTGGATTCTCCCAAAGGACGACAGCATAAGTATAAGCTTCATGGCAGTGGAAGCATTCAGCTACATGTTCACAGCTGTTCTGCAAGCTCAATTGTCTTGTTTGATATTGATCTGCAGAGCCGTATGGGCTGTATGGGCCTGCGTAATCTTCCAGCCGTCCGTTATCTACAAGCGGATTTCGACAGGAGGGGCAAACCTCCTGTAAGGAAGTCAAGCCATTACATAACGGGCATATATAAGACAAGGGTATCTCTCCTTCGCGCAATTTTGGATCAGAGCGTTCGAAGTTAAGATACCCTTGTTTGTTTCCTGTAATGTATTTTTAATTACAATTTCATATTGCTGCTGTGGCCGGGAGAAAGCTTCGCATCCGGATCCAAATACACCTTGGCGTTGTTAACGGCCGTAGGGGCTTCGCCAAAGCCAACAGCGATCAGCTTGAGCTTGCCGGGATAAGTAGTGATATCACCTGCGGCAAAGATACCTGGAACCGAGGTTTCCATCCGGGAATCGACGACAATGGAATTACTCTCAATTTGAATGCCCCATTCGGAGATAGGTCCAAGGGAGGAGACAAAGCCGAAGTTGACAATGACGTCATCCACTTCTACCTCTTGGGTCTCTTTGGTCTTCACATGGGAGAGGGTGACGCGTTCAATGCGGTCTTCTCCATGAAGCTCGGTGATTTCTGTTGGTGTAATGACATTAACGCTGGAAGCCAGCAGGTTCTCTACACTGTGTTCATGTGCGCGGAACTTGTCCCGCCGATGGATTAGAGTGACCTGCTCAGCAATCGGCTCAAGCATCAGTGCCCAGTCTACGGCAGAATCGCCGCCGCCGCTGATCAGAACCTTGCGGCCGCGGAAGGCGTTAAGATCGCTGACGAAATAGTGCAGGTTCGCCTTCTCGTAACGTTCGGCTCCTTCCAGCTCCAGACGGCGAGGTTCAAAGGCGCCTACGCCAGCGGTGATGATGACAGCTTTAGCTTCATGAACACCTTTGTCTGTAGTGACAACAAAGTGCCGCTCGTCCTTCTTCTCAACATATTGAACCTTCTCTTCCAGAAGGATCTCTGGGTTGAATAGACCCAGTTGTTCATTCAGATTGTTGACCAGCTCTTGAGCGGTAACCTTCGGGAAGCCTGCTACATCATAGATATATTTCTCAGGATACAAGGCAGCAAGCTGGCCCCCCAGCTGCGGCATGCTTTCGATTAATTTCACGGATGCTTGGCGCATTCCTCCATAGAAAGCGGCGAACATGCCTGCAGGCCCTCCGCCAATAATAATCAAATCGGTGAGTCCACCGTTATTTTGTTGGTCCGACAAAGATTAAGCACCTCCAAATAATAATGAAATTGTCAATTCTACTTTATTATAAACTTAAGGCGGTAACTTGCAAAGTGAACGGTGGAACGAGGGATTCAGCATTGTCAAGGTCCCTAAAAATACCGTTAGAATAGGACCGAAATAACTCTTGATCTTTTAAAGGGAAGCCATTAGAATGCTTAAGAACTCTACACCGAATATATGGCAATCTTCTTACTATTCTATTGTTATGAATGCGATTTTCTCCAAAAACAGCAGCTTGATGCGTGCCATAATGCGAGAACAGGTCTTGTACGGCATGTTTTTGCGGTAACTTTACGGATTTTCAAGTGTGATTTTTCACAATTTTTTTCGGTGTAATTCCAAATATAGAGATGGACTGAGTTAACGATCGGAAGGAGTCTAACCGAGATGAGCACCATACCTAAAATCGTGATCTTGGGTGCAGGTTATGGAGGGATTTTGACCGCACAGCGATTACAGAAGGAACTGAACTATAATGAAGCAGACGTGACGCTCGTGAATCGCCATGATTATCATTATTTTACTACACATTTACATATGCCTGCGGCTGGAACGGATTCCATTGATAGAACCAGGGTACCTATCTCGAAGCTGATTGATGAATTCAAGATCGATCTGGTGAAATCCTCTGTCCGGGAAATCCGTCTGTCTGACCGCAAGGTGATTCTGGATGACGGTACTTTATCTTTTGACTATCTGGTCATTGCGCTTGGCGGGGAGCCGGAATCCTTCGGGATTCCTGGTTTGGCAGAGCATGCCTTCAAGATTCGAAGCATCAACTCTGTGCGCTTGATCCGCCAGCATATTGAATACCAATTTGCGATGTATAAGACAGATGAGAGCCGCAAAGACCGGCTCAACATCGTTGTAGGGGGCGCCGGCTTCAGCGGCATAGAATTCGTAGCAGAGTTAGCCGACCGGGTTCCGCGCCTGTGCAAGGAATATGATGTAGATCGGAAGCTTGTGCATATCTACAATGTGGAGGCCGCGCCTACGGCGCTTCCCGGCTTTGATCCCGAGCTGGTCGATTACGCGATGGAGCTGCTTGCCAAGAAGGGCGTTGACTTCCGATTAGGCACTCCGATTAAGGAGTGCACCAAGGAGGGGGTTGTGCTGGCCAGTGGGGAGACCCTGCATGCAGCAACGGTCGTCTGGACCGGAGGCATTCGCGGCAACCGCATCGTGGAGGCCGCTGGCTTTGAGACTGCGAGAGGGAGGGTGAAGGTGGATGAGTACCTTCGGGCACCCGGATTGGAGAACGTCTTCATTATCGGAGATAACTCCCTGATGTTTAATGAGGAGGGGCGGCCTTACCCGCCAACAGCGCAAATTGCCATGCAGCAAGGCGTCATTTGCGCGAAGAATGTGGTGGCAGCCATTCGCGGGGGACAGCCGCGTCAATTCGTCTTTAATCACAAAGGAACCGTAGCTTCACTTGGCAGAGGCCAGGCGATTGCGGTGGTGGGAGATAAGAAGATGAAGGGCTGGTCAGCTGCCCAGATGAAGAAGCTTGTCGATCTCAGATACCTGTTCATCATTGGGGGCATACCTCTTGTCCTGCGAAAAGGGAGGATCTTCTAAATATGAGACATTGCAGCGTTCAGGTGAGAGGGCTGCTGACTCGGGAGGAGCTGGACCGCTACAATGCCTTAATGGAGGTTGGCTCATTTCTGGAATCAGTACAGCGCTATGATTTAGCCTATCATGTTCAGAAGGAAGTGGACATTCTGATTCTTCCGGCGATTGAACGGCTCAAGGAGAAGAGCCGGGACCGGGACCGGGCAACCGCCGAATACCTGGAGTCACTGAGGCTGCTGGATAAGGAAGAGGCGGAATAAAGAAAAGGTGCCTTGCGGCAGCGGTGAAACCGTGCCAGGCACCTTTTTGTGTACAAAATATTTTTTAGCAATTAAATCTTAAGCATTTCCTCAAAGCCTTCCACGGTAAGCAGATTACCTACATAGAAGGAACCGAATTCGCCGTAGCGTGCGCTGACTTCATCGAAGCGCATCTCATAGATCAGCTTCTTGAACTGAAGCGCGTCATCGGCAAACAGGGTTACGCCCCATTCCCAATCGTCGAATCCGACAGATCCGGTTATGATCTGCTTCACTTTGCCGGCATAGCTTCTGCCAATCAGCCCATGGCTGCGCATAAGCGCACGGCGCTCATCCATAGAGAGCATGTACCAATTGTCGGCAAGCTCCCGCTTCTTGTTCATAGGATAGAAGCAGATGTGCTTGGACTTTGGCATAATCGGCTTCAGGCGGGCAACAATATCCGGGTTCTGATAAGGGTCTCCTCCGTTGCCGCCAAGATAGTTGCTTAGCTCTACTATACTGACATAAGAGTATGCCTTGGTTGTATATTTGGCGAAGGTTGTTTTGTTGAAAGCGTTCTCGACGGCGTTCAGTTCCTCAAGCGTTTCCCGCAGGTGAACCATCACAAAGTCCGCTTTCTGCCCAACGATGGAATACACGGCCGTGCTTCCAGTTTTGGCTTCTTCGATATTCTGCCATTCCTGCATGAAGACGTGCAGCTCATCAAGGGCAACAGCCCGCTCCTCATCATCTGCAGCCTTCCATGCGTTCCAATCCATGGCCCGGAAGTCATGAAGTGCATACCAACCATCCAGAGTTAATGCTGCCTCGTTCATGTAATCACTCCTCAATGTATATGTTACATTGTAGCGCAACTGAAGAGGGGGGAGCAAACGGGTTCATCATATCTTCATAAAATTTAAACTATTCCTTCTGACCCAGCTTCCACTTCTGAAATTCGAGAAACTCCTTAAACTCTTGCTTGCTGATTCCAGAGTTCATGGCTTCTTTGACAAGGCTTGACCACTCCGGGTCCAAGGGCTCGTCTTCAGGAAGCTCACCATAAAGCAGGAAGGCAACGGAAGTTCCCAAGGCTGAAGCAATCTTCTCCATGAATTGAATAGAGGGATTCGACTGGATATTGCGCTCCACATTGCTCAAATAGGATTTGGCAACGCCTGACTTCTCGGCCAGCTCCGATAGAGAGCAGCCTTCTGCCATACGAATTCGCTGAATACGCTGTCCTAAATTTTCTGTCACGTTGAAGACGCCTCTCTCGATCGTTTTTTACGTCATTATATCAGAATAGGGGCTATCAACATAGCCGAATCCCATATGTAAAAAGGGAAAGAGACCCTCTGCTAGGAGAAGATCTCTTTTCATAGCTGCCACGGCTGCAGCCTGTGATTATTTTTGTTCGCCTTTGCCTTGTTTGGCTTCAAATTTCCAAGTGAGCTGTAGGGCGTCTCCTTGGAATTGATTCTGATCGGCGTTGTTATCGACAAATTCGAATTCAACGGTCAGGAGGTCGGAAGTGCCTGCTTTAAGACCGCCACGTTCCTCCAGCCAAGGAACAAATACTTTGTTCTCCACGGCGTCTGGAGTCAGCTTTTTCAGTTCGGCCAGTGTTGTGCTGTAAATTACACGGTCCCCTTTATCGGCATTAACCAGGAAGTTAACGCGGATATGGTTGCCGAAATCATCGGTATTCTCAGGAGCCCCGGCGCGGTTGGTGACCGTATAATCTGTGCTCAGGAGAACGCGGCCGATATCCAGGGTTCCGTTGTTGACGAGCTTGAAGTTGCGTACGGCTTTATCTCCAGGCTTGATATTGCTGACATTAATGATGGTAGTTGGAGAGGCGCTCAAATCCAGGGTGCCGGAAGCGAAGGTGCCTGAAGTTTCTGTTGTGGAACTGAAATAAGCGTATGTACCTCCACCGACCAAAGTGAATCCAAGCGCAGCTGTTGCAACTCCAAGAGCCAAAGTTTTCTTGATACCCATACCGATAAATTCCTCCTCAAATTTTCCCTCTTACGGGTGTTTTATTTATATATGATCCCTGGCAGTCTAAGCGCCAGAGAGGATCATCCATCATACAGAGTCCGCTGGACTCTGGCCAGAAGGCTCACGCTTCTCAATCGTGGATAGAGCCCTCCAGCAGGAAACAAACGAGTAGATAATTAGTAAAATGCCCGGGATGACAAGCAGCACGACACTGCCTGCTTTGGAGCTGGCAAAGCTCATGGCATAACCTACATAGGGAAGGGTGAAGCCGTTATATTCTCCAATCACACTGCCCGAAGGCACGGCTTCAAGGTCAGGAGCATCGTTGTGATCTCCCTTGGTCCGGTACATGACCTGCTGTGACTGACCATTCTTCACGACTTCAATAATCCGGTGAGTGACCAGCTTGTCATGCGAGCGGAAGGTAATAATATCCCCCTCTTGGAATCGGGTCATGTCACCGCCGGGTTTGACGGCGATAATCGAGCCTGTCCGGATTCCCGGCTCCATAGAACCGGAGAGCACGGTCTTAATCTGGAGTCCGAAGAAGCTGGGCTGGCCTCCGCTCGCTCTGGAGAAGATGACAGATACGGCCATAAGCATGAACAATAGCAGAAGCACTGAACTTAACAGGGTGCTGACGATTTTGCGAATTCGCATTTTGGCGTTCTCCTTCATTTCTGGAATATTGAACCCTTCTATGCCTTAGGAGCCGGCTCGGATTTTAAATCGGGAGCGGGAGTATTCGCATCTGGTCCAGGTTCAAATACGGGCCCGAGCGGCTCAGGGGCATCCGCCTCTTCAGCCTCTGGACGTTCTGGTGCAATCTCAGTTGATGCATGTTCTTGAGGCGGCTTCCCAACCTGTGCAGAGTCATCTGATGGCGCAGTTTCAGCGGCGTCAGAAGGAAGGGGAGGAGTAGCCAGGTCCTCCTTGGGCTTGTCTTGTTTGGCTTCTTCCTCTTTGAGCTCCTCTTTATTCAGCTCATCCTGTTTGGCCTTTTCCTCGGCTTCACGCTGAGCTCTCTCAGCCTCTTGTTTAGCTTTCTCGGCTTCCAGGCGCAATCTCTCCTCTTCGAGCCGGGCCTTCTCAGCCGCAATTGCGGATTGCAGACTGTTCATTCGGGCATCAAGCTCGTTAAGTGCAGAGGATATACTGCTGCGGGCAAGTTCAAACCTTTGGTTCAAATTTTCAAAATGAGCGGAGAGCTGCGAACTTAGCTGCACAGACGAATTTGGTGCTTCCAGCTGTCTGAGAGCCTGTGTCAGTGGGCTGTCCGGATCGGCCAGCGGTTCTGCGAAGCGGTCAGGGCCTGTGGGCTGCGGGCTGCTATAAGCTTGAACCGCTTGCAGATATGCAAGGATGGACTGCAGGGAGCTCCGCTGTGAATCCGGCAGCACTTGGTCAGACTGCAGACGCGCAGAGATATCTTGAAGGAGAGTGTTCTGTTTAATCTCGGTACAGTTCGATGCATTGTCTGCAGCGGCTTCGTACAGGCGGTTTAGCAGCTCGTTAGCTTCCGAGGCTTTGACGTTCAGCTGTTCCCAGATCGTCTGATTAGCCGCGAACCTGGCGTTCACCTCCGAAAGCTGGCCGGCAAGCTGAACCTGCTCCACAGACAGCGCTGATACGGCAGCCTCCAGGTCCTGAAGCGACATCCCATGGGTGACTTGGAAGGAGGTGAACCTGCCTTCGCCCAGATCCATGGGGGATTGCAGACTGCTGCGAAGTGATTCGGCCTCCATGAGTGTTGTCTCCAGCTGTTTAAGCAGCTGTATGACATCGCTAGGGAAGACCCGACAGACCGAGATTTCCCCCTGCTGCTCCTTAAGCTCGTTATACTCGCCATAGGTACTTCCGATCTGGTGAGATAATCCTATTAGAATAGCGGACAAGACAAATCCAGACTGGAGAGAACGCACCACGGCTTGTCTGCTTCGCTCCCGCTCTCTTCTACGGTTAAAAGCTTTTCTGGTCTGGCGCAGAATGGTCATCCTTTCGTTCTTTATTAAGAATAATCTCTGGTAACAATATAATCACTTCTCCCCTAAAAATAAAAGGCGGAAAAAACCTTGTTTGTTCTTAATTATGAACAATATACTAATAAATACTCTGAATATCTAGTATTATCTCTCTATTTTATCCTTTATTAAGAACATAAAATAGATATTCTTATTTCATCTTTAGTTCTTTATAAATTACAATTTAGGAGGGAGGTAGGATTGCTCCTAATCTATAAAAACAGATGATTTTTCCTCATGATATTTTTAGGTTCCGGGACGAATAACGACAAACTTTTTGGAGAGGGCGCGTTATAATGAAGGTAATGATAGTCAATGAGCACTAATGTCCTCATAAAGATTGACCAGAGAAAAGGTAAACCTGCTGAAAGGCAGGGGCACAAAGTCACAGGTCTAAGGTAGCGATACTAGGATGGCTGGACTGCCTGGGGACCAAAAAAATGCTTAGGAGGAGAGTTTTTTTGGACAAGTCCGCCCAGGTTGTAAACCTAACGAACAATTTAAACCTTCAGCATGATTTAGATGAAGAATGGGTCATTCTGCTGCTGAAGGCGAAGCGGGCTGGAATTCCCGCTGAGGAAGTTAGAAGATTTCTGATCAAAGAAGCAAAGACGCTAACGGAAATAAGTTAAGGCATGCTGCTCCCTGCTTAAAGTGTAAGGAACATGGCTTCAACCGTTCCCTCGCACTTTAGGCGGGGGCTTTTTTTATACAGCACGGCCTTTTTCCGGCAGACTGCTTTCTCCTTTTCGTTCCCGTATGGTTAAGCTATACTGAATAAAACGAGATGATAATGAGGGTACTTGTATATGACAACTATTGGTGCAAAAATACGCCAGCTTCGCAAGCAGCAGGGACTGACGCAGACCGCTCTCGCCGGTACGCATATGACCAAAAGCATGCTGAGCCAAATTGAGAATGGCCGTGCCCTTCCATCGATGAGAAGCCTACAGTATCTTGCGGAACGTTTAGGTCAGGATGCCGGCTACTTTCTTGAAGAGGACGGCAGGTTGGTCACTGAGCTTGTAGCTAAGGCGGAGCGGGAATATAAGAAGAAGGCTTATGCCAAGATCATTCGCCTGGTCCAGAGCGAGGCGCCGGCTAAGCTCCCGATGACCGTGGATGCAGCGCGCTTGATGATCCTCTACGCCAATGCTTGCTTCCATACGTCCAAGGAAGGCGGGGAGAGCGCGATCGGCAAAGCCGTTGAAATTTATGAGCGGTTCGGATTGTACATTGAAAGCGCGAAAGCCAAGTATACGAAATATGCCCATTTGTTTATACAGGAGAAGTACGTTCCTTGCCTTGAGCTCATTAACGAGGTGAGAGCACAGTATGCCTCCAAGCGGATTGACAAGGACACTTTATTTGAAATTGATCTGTATTATGCGGAGGCTATTACGCTCTCAGCCCTCGGCCAGTATGAGCAGAGCAAGCAGTCGATGCTTGCCGCAATCGAATTATCCAAGGAGAAGCGTGTCTACTATATGACGGGTGACTTTTACCGGATTCTAGCGGGGAATATGCTGCTGTTTGACCGTCTGGAGGACTGCTGGCATTACCTCGCCAAGGCCCGCCAATTTGCAGAGTTCACTGAGAACCCGGTCCAGCTTGGTCTGCTAGAGCTCTCTGAGGCGAGAGCGGCTAACCGGGAGCATCGCTATGCGGAGGCCATGGATTATATCGTTAAGTGCGCCCAGCATTTAGATAAGAAGAATGGAAGCTATTATGTCCACAAAGGAATCGCTCATTACGGCTTAGGTCAGGAAGACCTTGCACTAGAGGCCTTTGCCGAAGTAACTCCACCAGAAGGATCATATGGATCTTATCATCCGCTTGACCGTTCGGAGATTTATGCAGCGGATGCTTATGCGGCGCGGATTCATGCCAGCCGGGGAGAGGATCAGCTTGCTAAGGAGCTGGCAGCCAAAGCTTATATGCGGGTTCATTCTTTTCCCGAGTCGCCTTTCCGCAAGTTCATTCTAGCCACCTATGAGGAAGTTAATAGATTGTGAGATTTGTTGAAAAGATAAGTGAGGAAGCCTCCGCTCTAAGAACGGGGGCTATTCTTTGCGTTTTTTGCTAATATTTATCGATTCAAGGCGATTTCTTTTGTGATAGAATAGAGTTCAACGCCGTTTGAAGAGGAGCGATGATTCATGCGCATGAACAACCTGCTGCACTATACTGAAAATCACCGTTACTGCGTATATCGCGACTTCTGTCTGGGTCCTGTGGATCACCGGATGCTGAGTCTGATCTATCAGCCCATGGTCGGTGGATTTGCTATCTCGTTCTATCAGCTGTTGTTCCAACAGGTTCCCCTCGAGCAGGTCGGATATTCAAAACCTGAGCAGCAGCGGAAGCTGTTCCTGACTCTCGGGGTGGATCCGAGTGAGAAGGGGCGCAGATATCTTATAGAGCAGACCTCGAAGCTGGAAGCTGTGGGGCTTCTGCAAAGCAGCAGAATTTACCTGCCGGAGACAGACGATTATGTCTATGAGTATGAGCTGCAGCCACCGCTTCCCCCAACCCAGTTCTTTAAGACACAGCACTTGACCTTGCTGCTTAGAGATAAGCTGGGCAAGTTTGCCGTGCTGTCTCTTCAGGAGCAGCTTTGGAGCAAGGAACCGCAGGAATGGAGTCAGACCCTGATGAACAAGGAGAATCTGTCCGTTCCTTTCTATGATATTTTTGAACTGAATACCCATGCGATTGACTATGAATTGGAACAAGCGATTGCCGAGGTGCAGATATCCCGGCAGCCTGAACTTCGCCAGTTGGAGGAGGAAGGCTTCAATTATTCCGATATTATTTTGCGTTTTCCAAGGGATTCAGTGAACCGGGCTCAGGTCGAATCGTTCCGCTATGATGCTGAGAAGCTGGGCGCGGTTAATTACGTTGCCCGTAAATATAATTTGTCAGTGCAGGACCTATGCCGGCTGCTGGATGAGGACGGCATCTTCGGACCGGATGGCAGTCTTCTCATTGATGAGCTGCAGCACCGGGCGAATTTGCATTTCCGTCAGGGTAAGCGTCGCGAGGAAGAGCGCCAGGCACTCGGCGGCAAGGTCGTCTCTTTGCGCCAAGGCAGCGATTTGATGGCCGCAGGCGAGTCGCCGCCTGAAGAGCATGCCGTACAGATGGAGTACTATGTGGAGGTGCCTCCGCAGCTTCAAGGCAAATGTGATGTGCATCAGTATAATATGATGCTTCGCAATGAGCCGCATACAAGGCTGTTGCCGAAGTTCTTCCCAGGCTCGGTGCCGGACAGTTTGCTCGATATCTTCGAGAAGATCGACCTCAATTATAAGCTGCCAGCCGAAGTTATTAACGTGCTGATTCATTATTTGATGATGCTGCTGACGACTGGCGGCGAGCAGAGAATTAACCGTAAGTTTGTAGAATCTATTGCCTCGAATATGCTGCTTAAGCAGGTTACTACATATGAGAAGGCGGTTGTATATATACGTGAGCAAGGCAAAGTCAAGAAGAGCGGTGAGCCGGGCAGTACTCCTCCAGCGGCAGGCGGGCGAGGCAAGTCCTATGCCCGCAGCGGGAAGGTGAAGCCGGATATTCCCATCGTACAAAGCACGAACACCGGAGAAGAGGGAGTGTCGGAGGAGGAGTTTGCCGAGCTGATTAAGATGGCCCAGCAAATGCAGACCGGCCACAGCAAGGGCTCTTAGAGGCCGGCTCCCGATAACGTATAAGAAATTTAGGGAGGAGAAGGCCATATGGAATCCATGGGAGAACTGCTGCAGCAGATGAAGCGAAGTCCCGAGTTCCGGGACCGCTCCCAGCGAATTATGAATGAGCTGCTGAGTGATCCGCTGATTCTGAAGCTGCTGGACGAGCATCCCGAACTGGATAAGCAGCAGCTCACCCTTCACTTGGGCAAGCTGTTCCAATACGTCAAAGAAAGCAAAAATTGTGATGCGTGCCCTGGCTTGGAGAACTGCCCTAATGACTTCCAAGGGCATTACACCAAGCTATCCGTTGAGAACGTCATTGGCCCGCCGCAGCTGTTTCAGCGTCAGGTTCCTTGTGCCAAGCAGCTGGCCTATGAGCGGAATATCCAGGTCCAGAAGCGAATCCGCAGCTTCTATGTGGATGAGCGGGCCTTGCAGGAAGGCTATGATGCTGTTGAGATCGCGGCCAAGGACAGTGCCCGTGCCCCGGCCGTAGCGCGGGTGTTCCGTTATATTAACGAGACGAAAGAGAACGGTCTTTCCAACCGAGGCTTGTATTTGGTAGGGCATTTTGGTACGGGCAAGACTTTCTTGATGTCTTACCTGCTGCATGAGCTGGCCAAATCCGGGTATACGGGGGTTATTGTCTATATGCCTGAATTTGTTGAGGACTTGAAGCTGATTATGCAGGACGGTCAGAAGCTCAAGGAAATGACGGAGACGATGAAGCAGGCGGACCTTCTCGTATTTGATGATATTGGTGCGGAGAACCTCAATCCATGGGTCCGGGACCATGTGATGGGTGCGATCCTGAACTACCGGATGAACCGCAGGCCAACGTTTTTCACCTCGAATTACGATTTAACGGCTTTGGAGAAGCATTTGAGCTTTACAAGCAAAGACGGAGAAGAAGCACACAAAGGCCAGCGGCTGATGGAACGCATCGCTCCCTTCGTAGATGTGGTTTCCGTGAATGGAAGCAATAAGCGCGGCAGCCGCGCAAGTGGAGATTGAGATTTAAGGTCCGCCCTTCGGCGGGCCTTTTTTACTTATTTTATTTATAGATGGGTCAATTCCGGTTAATAATAGGGTAGGTGCTTTAGGGGATGGTTTTAAGAATGAACCTGCTTCCCATTTCCTATTTGCTAAAAAAATGATATACTAAAGGCTGTACTGATTACAGTCAACCATATTTTAACTGTCTAAAGTTTGAGATCCTTTTTTCGGACCCCGACTTTATTTTAGGAGGAGATAAGCATGGCAATCGTTAACGTTTCAGATTCATCTTTCAAATCGGAAGTGGAAGGCCAAGGCACAGTCCTGGTTGATTTCTGGGCACCTTGGTGCGGTCCGTGCAAAATGCTGGCTCCAATCCTGGACGAATTGTCCTCTGAGGTTGATGTGAAGATTGCGAAGGTTAACGTGGACGAGAATCCGGAATCGGCTTCCCGCTTCGGCGTCATGAGCATTCCGACTTTGATCTTCTTTAAAGACGGCCAACCGGTCGATAAAGTAGTCGGGCTGAACTCCAAGGAATCGCTGAAGAGCTTGCTTGCTAAGCACCAATAATCGCTTCTTGGACATGGCCTAAAGAGAACAACGCCTCCGGTATCCCGGGGGCGTTTTCTTTATGAGCATGTGCCTATATAATTAGATAGGGAATTATAACTTCTTAGTTTATTCCATGCGGGGAGGAGTAGGTGGCATGGATTCTCATATAAATAAAATTGATGAGCAGGAGAAGGCGCTGGAGGCCATTCGGCACAAGCTTGCGCTTCTTCCGGATTTACCGGGATGCTATCTGATGAAGAACCGGGACGGCACCATTATTTACGTAGGAAAGGCCAAGATTCTTAAGAATCGGGTGCGTTCCTATTTTACAGGAAGTCATAACGGTAAGACCCAGCGGCTGGTCTCGGAAATTCGCGATTTCGAGTATATTGTAACGGCTAGCAACATGGAAGCTCTGATCTTGGAGTGTAACCTGATCAAGACGCATCAGCCCAGGTACAATATATTGCTCAAAGACGATAAGACTTTCCCTTATATTAAAATAACGAATGAGCCTCACCCAAGGCTGGAGGTAACTAGACGCATTCTTAAGGATAAGGCGAAGTATTTCGGTCCCTATCCGAATGCTTACGCTGCCCAGCAGACCAAGAAGCTGCTTGACCGGATGTATCCGCTGCGCAAGTGTAATGTAATGCCGAAGGAGGTCTGTCTTTACTATCATATGGGCCAGTGTCTGGCTCCATGTGTTCAAGAGGTGCCTAAGACTACCTATGAAGAAATTACGCAGGAGATCGCCAGCTTCCTGAGCGGGGGTCATGAGGAAATCAAGAAAGAGCTTCAGCGGAAAATGGAAGAAGCTGCGGAAGAGCTTTATTTCGAACGTGCTAAGGAACTGCGGGATCAGATTATAAATATCGAAGCTCTTATGGAGAAGCAGAAGATCACCATGGCGGACGCCCGCGACCGCGACGTCTTCGGCTTTGCTGTGGATAAAGGCTGGATGTGCGTACAAATTCTATATATGCGCCAAGGCAAGATGATTGAACGGCATGCTTCAAGCTTTCCTTTTTATGGGGAGCCCTATAGTGATTTCTTATCCTATGTGACCCAATATTATAGTGATAACCCGGCCCTGCCGCAGGAAATTTTACTGCCTCCAGATATGAAGCCGGGCTCAGAAGCCGCTGGGGAAGGCCAAGGAACTGAAATTGAGTTCCAGGCTGATGGGACTGAGGAGAATGCGGCTGGTTCTGCAGTGGACACAGAAGGACTTGACGCAGCCGCTGGAGCTGCCTCGCTTCAGCAGTGGCTGGGGATCAAGGTGCTGCTGCCACAGCGTGGGCTTAAGAAGCAGATGGTCACCATGGCAGCAGAGAATGCCCGGGTTGCGCTCGATGAGAAGTTCCGCCTGATTGAACGGGATGAAGAGCGGACTTCGAAGGCCGCTGAAAGCCTTGGCGAGTGGATTGGCCTTGACTCCGTCCGCCGGATCGAGGCGTTCGATAACTCCAACATTCAGGGCACCAACCCGGTATCGGCGATGGTCGTCTTCACGGACGGGAAGCCCGATAAGAAGGAGTACCGCAAGTACAAAGTTAAGACCGTTCAAGGTCCTGACGATTATGAGACGATGCGAGAGGTGATTCGGCGCAGGTACGAACGCGTGCTGAAGGAGAATCTTACGATGCCTGATCTGATCGTTGTCGATGGCGGGAAAGGCCAGATATCTGCAGCGGTCGATGTGCTGGAGAATGAGCTCGGCCTGTACATTCCGGTGTGCGGTCTGGTCAAAGATGCGAAGCACAAGACGGCCCAGCTGATGGTTGGCGACCCACCGGAACCGGTGAACCTGCCACGGGACAGTCAGGAGTTCTACTTGCTGCAGCGGATACAGGAGGAAGTGCATAGATTTGCGATTTCCTTCCACCGAGAACAGCGGGGAAAATCGATGGTAACCTCCCGTCTGGATGCCATTCCGGGGATTGGAGAGAAGCGACGGAAGCTTCTGCTGAAGCATTTTGGTTCTCTGAAGAAAATAAAAGAGGCCTCCGTCGAAGACTTCCGGCCTCTTAGTATCGGCGATAAGCTCGCCAAGCAAATTATAGCTGCCCTTCGGGATGAGGAGTCGTGATAAGCGGCTCCTTTTTTGTGCGCTCTTTACTTGGCGGATTGAACAGGTACACGATATACCCGACAATCGCCGGAGCAGCAAAGGTGATCACTCCTGTAAGGATGTTGGTCGTGCCGCCCATAAGAACCAGGCTGAGTCCCATCAGGATACTGTCAAACACCACGTGGGCAAACATGGCTCCGATATACCCGGAACGAAGGAAAATGTAGCTGAACATAAGGCCGATAAAAGTAAGCTCAATTGGCCGGGAAATCACCGGATAGATCGGATACAGCGTGTGTCCGAATGCCCAGATGAGCGTAGTGATCAGGCTGGCGATAAAGGTGCTGCGCACGATTTTTTTCAGCATAGGAATTCCGAACAGCCGGTATACGGCTTCTTCTCCAATGCCGGCCATCCATGCCATAATCGGGAAGACCCAAGGATAGACCATATTGTAAGGAGATTGCGATTCATCCGTCGTTGTCCACATGTTCAGAGTGAGCCCAAGAACAATGAAGATGACGGATTGCAGGCCTAGAAGAATGAATGCCCAAGCATAGCCATTTATAGCACTTTGCAGAACATGGCGGCCATAGCCGGGTTCGCGTGTTCTCATCCATAGATTCTGTCCCTTTTGTCTCCATAGCCCATCGCCTCCGACCAGGGAGAAATAAATGGATGCTGTCATAGCGACCGTAATCAGCCCCTGCATGATTAGAGCGAGATCCAGTGCAATTCCATCAAGTCCTTGAGACTTAAAGACAGGCAGCATATTGAGCGTGCTGACAACATTGATGAACAGATAGAAGAGTGTCAGGAAGACTCCGCGGCCAAAGGAAGCATGGGGCCGAGTCCTTGCACTATAAACGATGGCCAGGATGCCAAGAATAAATGACAGGAGTCCGTATCCACCGAATGTTAGCCAGGTGGCTAGCTTGGTTTGGCTTTTCACATAATCCGTATGTACTGCCGGCACTGTAAATTTGGACTGCATCGAAGTGACCTGCCCGTATTCATAGCCAAACACCAGCTCGGCATGAGAATTGCCAATCTTATAGCCGTTCACCTGATAAGTCAGCCCCAGTGTTTGATTCTGCTGTACGGTGAGCCCCTTGGGATCGTATCCCAGCGCTTTAAGATAAGGCTCGGCCCCAGCCGCTTTATCCTCGAGGGTTATGCTGCCCTCCAGCGCCTGCAGCTTGGACAGGCCATTCTGGTCTGTGTCCAGAATCAGTTTCTTGTCTTCAGACGACCAGGAATCTATCATTTCAAAGCCGACAACATTGCCCGTGGACATGCCAACATCGATGACGAGGGCAGAAAGCTGCGGCTCGGGCTGCTCAAACTTTACGCGGAAGCGCTCTGTCGGAAACTTCTGGTCATATTTCTTCGTATAGTCTTGGAGCAACTTCTCTTTGCTCAGGTAACCGTATAAGTCCGAATCGGTCGAATAAGTAACGAGGGGATTCTCCACATTCGAGGTATTGATCTTCAGTGTCTCTTCGGCAAAGGAAGACGCTGCCTTGATCGCCTGCTCCTTGGAAATCGCTTTGCTTGATTCCGAGGAAGCGGGATCTTGGACCACGGACGGCAGAACTTGGGTCAGGATGAAAATAACAAATCCCAGGGCCGCCAGACTCCATAATAATTTTGGTTTCAAGCTTACAACTCCTTTGTGTGTATTTGCGTGTATGAACGATAGTTACGGGAATACTTCAAAGTAAAGATAACATAAAGAAGGGGCACCTGCCAGAAACTGTGGGGAAATCAACGTGTAAATGCACATAAAACTATATAATAAACAGCAAAGCTCAGAGAATCCGAGATTACATTCCTAATGCAGCGATATTCAACATGTTTTCATTCTGTTTCATGGAAAATTCACTTTGTAGTCATTAGAAATAAGGCTTATAATCCATGATGAAATATGAGAAACGGAATATGAGCCGAATTTCATGATCATGAAAACGGGGGAACCAATCTTTTGGGGTGAATTTCTTACTGTCTCTTCTGCAGGGTACAGCAGCAGAAGGACAGTTGAATAGGGCGACCTGTGCATGCCCGAATCCGTCAGCTAACCTCGTAGGCCTATGCAGCAGGAACCCAAACCTTGAAGGCATTGGATTTCCAGTGTCTTTTTTCTTTTGACCAAAACACAAGAGGTGACCCTTACAGTTGAACAACAAACGCTTCAAATTATCTCCGCCTCAGATTCTGGTGATTGGCTTTGCCGCAATTATTTTTATTGGATCTCTGCTGCTCATGCTTCCGATTTCCATTCATCCGGAAGGCCGCCTTTCGTTCGTGGATGCATTATTTACTGCGACCTCAGCGACCTGTGTAACAGGGCTTGTCGTTGTGGATACAGGGACTTATTTTACGACCTTTGGTCAGGTCGTCATCATGCTGCTGATTCAGGTCGGAGGCTTGGGCTTTATGACCATGGCCACACTATTCTCACTAGTATTCAAACGGAAGATTTCCCTGAAGGATCGGCTGCTGCTGCAGGAGGCCATGAATCAGAACACGATGGAAGGCATCGTACGGCTAATTCGCAAGGTATTATTATATTCTCTTGTCATTGAAGCTTGCGCAGCCGTGCTATTTACGATTCGTTGGGCCGTGGATATGCCCTTTGGACGAGCGGTTTACTTCGGCATCTTCCATGCAGTGTCCATGTTTAACAATGCAGGATTCGACCTGTTTGGAGGGTACCGGAGCTTGACCCAGTTCGTGAGCGACCCGCTTGTAAATTTCGTGGCGATGTTTTTGATAGTATCTGGAGGAATTGGCTTTATCGTAATCTCAGATGTCGTGGATTACCGGAAGAACCGCAAGCTGTCTCTGCATTCCAAAGTGGTTCTGTCCATGACGGCCGCCTTGATTGTGATCGGCGCCTTGGTTATCTTTGTCTTTGAATTCACCAATCCGAAGACGCTTGAGCCGCTTAGCTGGGCAGGCAAGTTCTGGGGCTCGCTGTTCCAGTCTGTGACGCCGCGTACAGCCGGCGCAAATACGCTGGATATCGGCTCCCTCCGTCAGGCGACCCAGTTCTTCATGATCATCTTGATGTTTATTGGGGCTTCTCCAAGCTCGACCGGGGGCGGGATTAAGACGACAACCTTTACCATCCTGATCGGATCTATGTTCTCTATGATTCGGGGGCGGGACGATCTGGTGCTCTTCCGTTACCGCCTGGTTCAAGAGCGGATATTGAAGGCGCTGACCATTACTCTGCTTGCGTTGTTCCTCGTCGTGGCTATTGCGATGATTCTGTCGACCACGGAGGACAGCAGCTTCCTCAGCATTCTCTTTGAGACGACATCCGCGTTCGGGACGGTGGGCTTAACGATGGGATTGACAGGCAAGCTGACCCTGATCGGCAAGCTGCTTATTAGCTTCACCATGTTTGCAGGCCGGCTGGGGCCTTTAACTTTAGCCTATGCGTTAGGGCCGAAGAAGGGTAAGGAATTATATAAACACCCTGAAGGCAAAATGATTATTGGATAAGGAGTTTGACCATCTATTATGAAAAAACAACAGTTTGCGGTCATTGGCCTTGGCCGCTTCGGCTCAAGTCTGGCCCTGGAGCTTATGGATTTAGGGTATGAAGTTCTGGGTGTGGACCGGAATGAAGAGGTCGTAAATCAAATGAGCAATTACTTAACTTATACAGTTACGGCTGATGCTACAGATGAAGAGATGCTGCGCTCTCTCGGAATCCGGAATTTTGACTGCGGTATTGTCGCTATTGGCGACGATATCCAGCCAAGCATTCTGGCCACCATTCTGCTTAAGGAGCTAGGGATCAAAACCGTCGTAGCGAAGGCGATTTCGGTTCTTCACGGACGGGCTTTGGAGAAGCTTGGTGTTGACCGTATCGTTTATCCCGAACGGGATATGGGCATTCGTGTAGCCCATCAGCTGATCACACCGAACCTGCTTGACTATATTGAGCTGTCCAAGGACTACAGCATTGTTGAGATGACGGTTCCTGCCGGATTACACGGCAAGATCCTTGGAGATTTGAATTCCAGAGCTAGATTTGGCTGCAGTGTTGTGGCCCTTCATAAGCCTAGCGGCTGCATTGTGGCTCCAACAGCGATGGATCAGCTGAATGAGAATGATATCATGGTCATCATCGGCTCCAATGACAATATTGAACAGTTTGAAGCTGCGGTCAATGAAGAGTAAATTCAGCTATTTCCTAAGACATCTTTCAAGCCAGGAGTGACCAGCCATGGATTCGGCAACGACTGAAGTGATCCATCATTTTCTTATTCTTATCTTATTTGTACTGAGTGTAGGGCTGATCTCCGGAAAGATTGCAGGTTTGCTCCGTCTTCCAGACGTAGCGGTCTTTATTGCAGCAGGCATGCTGCTGGGGCCGGGCTTGCATCTCCTAAGTGAACCCGAGAGCTCGGCGGTAAACCAACTGATTCTAACTGTAGGCTCTGCTCTAATTTTATTTGATGGAGGAAGGGGCCTTGCACTCGGTGGTCTTCGCAAGGTGTGGATCACGGTAGCTTTACTGAGCGTGCCGGGTGTACTGATTACGGTTGGCGTAGTGGGGGTAGGGATACACTATCTGTTCGGTGTAGACTGGCTCTTCTCTCTGCTGACTGCTGCAGTTATCGCTTCAACCGACCCTGCCTCCATCATTCCTGTATTTCGCCAGGTCCGGATTAAGGAAAGCGTGCGCGAGACCGTAGAGAGCGAGTCCGCCTTCAATGACGCAACAGGCTCAATTCTAACCTTCTCTCTGCTGGCTGTTGTGGCGGGCAGCGGTACACTCTCGGCAGGACAGATGACCCTGGATTTCCTGAAGACAGCGCTAGGGGGGATCCTGGTTGGAGTCGTGGTGTCGGGAATTCTGACTTATCTGACCGCCCATGCCCGGCATGGTCTTCTTCGGGATTATACGACCATCGTCATGCTGATCACAGGGCTAGGCTCTTATCTGATCGGTGACCTTCTGGGGGTAAGCGGGTTTATGGCTACCTTTGTTGCTGGTGTCATATGGGGGAATGCCGAGGTATTCGGCCTTTCTATGGAAGAGAAGAAGCTTGAAGTGAGCTCTTTTGCGGAAAATATCACCGTGATGATGCGGATGCTGATCTTTGTGCTGCTTGGCAGCCATGTCAATTTCGGAACGCTTATCGATTATTTCTGGCCAAGTCTGGCGGCTGTGCTGGTGCTGATGTTTGTAGCCCGGCCGCTAACGGTCTTCCTGTGCGCCCTTGCCGATCGGAAGGTGAAGTGGACGGTGAAGGAAATGCTGTTTATGTGCTGGGTGCGCGAGACAGGAGTTATTCCTGCTGCCTTGTCTGGCATGATCGTCGGGATGGGGGTTGCGCATGCGGATGTGATAGCGGGTATTACCTTTATGTCAATTGTGCTTACGATTATGATCCAGGCAAGCACCACAGGGGCCGTAGCCCGCAAGCTGGGACTAGAAGTCAAAACCTAACACGAGCATAAATTGAAGCCGGTAGATCGCTGTTTGGAGAAGAGAAGGAGCAATCTATCGGCTTTTTTGTCGGAAACAGCCTTATCCCCCAGAAATCAGATGGGTGCTGAACAGATCCCTCATCTCCATGATCCATTGGATGGTCTCAAGTCCTGTTTCCGGCTTGTCCGGATAGATCAGACAGGTGGCCCGCCCGGTCTGTTCCAGCTCTTGCAGCGGAATGGCAGTCAGTTCATTATCCCTGAGCAGCTGGGGGCGCAGATAGGAGCGAGGGAGCAGGGCAGCTGCGCCGCAGGTGGGCAGAAGCCGGACAATAGCCTCGAAGGAGTCGATCTCCATACGGACATCGGGAATGATGCCGTATTTGCCGATCAGCTCGTCCACCAGCCGGCGGTACCAGGTCCCTTTGGAGAAAATAATCATAGGCAGTCCGTCTAGACTTTTCATCTTCGGTGTAAAGCCCTTGCGGGCGAGTTTATGTTTCTTGGGAACCACCAGTTCCAAATGATCCTGGAACAGAGGGATACACCGGAGCCCGGGCTCTTCAATGGAAGAAGCGATGACACCGAAATCGGCTTTTTTATCTTTTACATAGGAGACAATCTCGTGCGTCTTCCCGGTAACGAGCTTCAGCTCAGTGCCGGGATATTTGTTCATCAGCGCTTCAATCAGCGGCGGAAGGGTAGTCTGGATGGTGGTAAGGCTCGCTCCCAGAGTAACGACCCGGCGCTCTGCCTCCTTATAGCGGGAGATGGACTGCAGAAAGTGATGATGTCGCTGCCGTTGTTCCAGTGCATAAGTATAGGTGGCCTGTCCGGTACGGGTCAGCTCGAGCTTTTTTCCCTTACGAACGAACAGCTGGACGCCCAGCTCCTCCTCCAGTTTGGCAATTTTACGGGAAAGTGCAGGCTGGGAGAGGTTAAGCTGTTTGGAGGCGCGATTCAAGCTTGATTGCTCCACAACCGTTATAAAAACCATCAAATCCTCATACATCAGACAACTCCCTCTTTCTGTTCTTATTCCCTATTTACTTATGCTGATTAGTTATAACAATTAATAAATATATTGCAATTCCATTATAAGATAATAAGGAGTAACATAAAAGCGACACAAGTTGTTCACATCTCATGGAAAGAGAAGGGCAATGAACTTCATAATCTGTGGTGTAAATCACATACAGACAGAATTTAAGTCATTCCTGCTTCCATCATTAGCTCGGCAACGACGGAATTTGAAAGGGGTACGCATATTTATGAAAGGGTTTTATTCCAGAAAGCTGCACTCTTTATTAGGTGTTATTCCGCTCGGTTTTTTTATCCTCGAACACATGATTACCAATTTCTCTGCCGTTGAAGGGGGCAGCGAGGGCTTCCGGGACAGTGTGACCTGGCTTAACAGCCTGCCGCTTGTTCTCATTCTTGAAATCTTCGGCATTTGGCTGCCTTTATTGTATCACGGTGTATATGGAACCTATATAGCTTTCCAGGCTAAGCCGAATAATGGGCGGTTTACGAACGAGCGGAATTTAAGATATCTGCTGCAGCGGGTCACCGGCATCATTGCCCTGGTGTTTATTGTGTGGCACGTCTGGGAGACGCGTGTACAAGTTTCTCTCGGCAATGTTACTCATGAAGAGCTGGGGGGTCTAATGCATGATATCGTGTCCCAGCCGGTCTTCTTTGTGCTTTATTTAATCGGCGTTGTGGCGGCTTCTTTTCACTTTACGAACGGGCTATGGTCCTTCTGCGTAAGCTGGGGAATCACGGTTGGACCTCGCGCGCAGCGGGTATCCACTTACATTTGCATGAGCTTGTTTGCGATCGTTACAGTAATGTTTGTCTGGTCGCTCATTGCGTTCCGCGGAGCGGACTTTCAAGCGCAGGGCACGGCCCTGCTTCAGACCCTTCATACAGTCATCGGATAAGGAGTTGAGATATAGTTATGGCTAAGCAAAGTATAATTATCGTTGGCGGCGGACTGGCGGGCCTGATGGCTACGATCAAGGCGGCCGAGGCAGGTGTCCATGTGGCATTGTTCTCATTGGTGCCGGTTAAGCGCTCTCATTCAGTTTGTGCTCAAGGTGGGATCAATGGCGCGGTCAACACTAAAGGAGAAGGAGATTCTCCGTGGGAGCACTTTGACGACACCGTGTATGGCGGTGATTTTCTGGCAAATCAGCCGCCGGTGAAAGCCATGTGTGAGGCGGCTCCCGGCATCATTCACCTGATGGACCGGATGGGCGTTATGTTCAACCGTACGCCGGAGGGACTCCTCGACTTCCGCCGATTTGGGGGAACGAAGCGGCATCGCACGGCATTTGCCGGCGCGACGACAGGACAGCAGCTGCTGTATGCGCTGGATGAGCAGGTTCGTCGTTATGAGGCGGCCGGTTTGGTAACGAAATACGAGTCCTGGGAGTTTCTCTCGGCCGTCATTGACGATGAGGGGGTCTGCCGCGGAATCTGTGCGCAGAATCTGCGCTCGATGGAGACCGTGACCTTTGCCTCGGATGCTACGATTCTGGCTACAGGCGGGCCGGGGATTATTTTCGGGAAGACGACTAACTCTGTCATTAATACAGGGACGGCCGCAAGTGCGGTGTACCAGCAGGGAGTTCATTATGCGAATGGTGAATTTATTCAGATCCATCCTACCGCGATTCCGGGTGACGACAAGCTGCGGCTGATGTCGGAATCCGCTCGGGGGGAAGGCGGCCGCATTTGGACCTATAAGGATGGCAAGCCATGGTATTTCCTAGAGGAGAAATATCCTGCTTACGGCAACCTTGTACCGCGGGATATTGCCACCCGGGAGATCTTCCATGTCTGTGTTGATATGAAGCTTGGGATCAATGGAGAGAACATGGTTTACCTCGATCTGTCCCATAAAGACCCGAAGGAGCTTGATGTGAAGCTTGGCGGGATAATTGAAATTTATGAGAAGTTCATGGGAGACGATCCCCGTAAAATTCCGATGAAAATTTTCCCGGCGGTCCATTATTCCATGGGCGGCATGTGGGTCGATTATAATCAAATGACGAATATTCCCGGGCTGTTCGCTGCTGGGGAATGCGAATATCAATATCACGGCGCCAATCGGCTTGGCGCTAACTCGCTGGTCTCCGCGATCTTTGGCGGAATGACGGCAGGTCCTAAGGCTGTAGAATATGTGCGGGGCCTTAAGAAATCTGCAGAGGACGTCTCCTCTCAAGTTTATGATAAGGCGAAGAAAGAGCAGACGGCGAAATACGAGCGCCTCCTTGGCATGAACGGCACAGAGAATGCTTATGTCATTCATAAGGAGCTGGGGGAATGGATGACAGACAATATGACGGTCGTCCGGTATAACAGTAAGCTTGAGGCGACAATTCACAAGATTAAGGAACTGAAGGAGCGTTACACAAAGATTAATATTAACGATACCTCACGCTGGAACAATACGGGTGCTTCTTTTACCCGGCAGCTCTGGAATATGCTTGAGCTTGCCGAAGCGATGACACTGGGCGCGCTGCTGCGCAATGAGAGCCGGGGTGCGCATTACAAGCCGGATTATCCGCAGCGTAATGACGAAGAGTTCCTGAAGACGACAAAAGCGTCCTGGACGCCGGACGGCCCGCAAATCTCATATGACGATGTGGATGTCTCGCTGATCGCTCCGCGGGTCCGCGATTATTCCAAAGACAAGTAGCAGGGGCAGAGCTTAAGCGAGCAAGCTGTAACAATAGGACATGGGAGGGGAATGGGTTATGGCCGAAATCACAACAGCCGCCAAAAAAGTAAAGTTCATCATTACGCGCCAGGACCAGCCGGAATCGGCGTCATATCATGAAGAGTTTGAGCTCGACTACCGCCCGGGCATGAATGTGATTAGCGCGCTCATGGAAATTCAGCGTAAGCCTGTGAATGCCAGCGGTCAGAAGACCGCGCCGGTATGCTGGGAGTCTAACTGTCTGGAGGAAGTCTGCGGAGCCTGCTCGATGGTTATTAACGGGAAGCCCCGTCAAGCATGCGCAGCACTGGTCGATAAGCTGGAGCAGCCGATTCGGGTGGAACCGATGAAGACCTTCCCGGTGGTTCGCGACCTGGTGATTGATCGAAGCCGCATGTTTAACGCGCTGAAGAAGGTCAAGGCCTGGATTCCCATCGACGGAACCTATGACCTTGGTCCGGGACCGAGAATGGCGGAGAAGAAGCGCCAGTGGGCTTATGAGCTCTCGAAGTGTATGACCTGTGGCGTCTGTCTTGAGGCTTGTCCGAATGTGAACGAGAAGACAAACTTCATGGGTCCAGCCCCGATTTCACAGGTCCGCTTATTTAATGCACACCCTACGGGAGAGATGAATGCGGAAGAGCGGCTTGAGGCTCTGATGGAAGATGGGGGAATTGAGGGCTGCGGCAACTCGCAGAACTGTGTTCGTTCGTGTCCCAAAGGCATCCCGCTTACGACCTCGATCGCGGAGATGAATAAGGCGACTACCAAGCATATGTTCAAGCGCTGGCTTGGCATGTAATGAATGCTGCAAATGATAATGAATACAAGCTTTGGCTTGCAAGGCCGCTGCCAGGAATGTCTGGCAGCGGCTTCTTTTCGTTTTATTGTGCTCTAACTGATTGATAAAGTGGTTATTCTGGGTAAGTGTATTCGGAAGAGGCTGTAGGGAACTATGACAAAGAGCAGGACTAAAGAGAGAAGGCAGAGAATTAAAAGCCTAAGAGCTTGGAGGTTACGCCAATTGATCGAATCACTTAAGATCGAATATAGAGATCATTTTCCAGAGTTATGGTCAGGGCGGCTGCAGCTGAGGAAGCTTAAACCTTCTGACCAAGGGGAGCTGCACCGGATTATGAATGAGCCGTCTGTGCAAAGATACATTTCCTTCAGCCGCGAGACGACCGGATTGCCCGGACGGCTGTTTGGCCACTTTATGGAAAGCTACCATACGCTCTCGGCGCTGCATTTCGCCTTGATTCTGCGGGGCAGCTGCCGGTTTATCGGTCTGTGTTCATTCCAGCATTGGCAGGAGAACGAAGGCAGAGCTGCTCTCGGATACATGCTCTCTCCCGATTGCTGGAATCAAGGCCTGGCTACTGAAGCCGTGAGGACCGTCATGACGTTTGGCTTCGAGCAAATGCGGCTTAATGAAATTACGGCCCGCTGCGACCCGGCGAATCTGGCCTCCATTCAGGTTCTGCATAAGTGCGGCTTCACAGAGGAGCTATTGTCGCATGAAGGGATCGTGAATGAACAAGGTCGATTGCATCGATTAAGCAGGTATGTTCGGCACCCCCTCGGGAAAGCGTCTTCAAATAGTGATACTTTGTTACACAAATGAAATATTACTGTGATTTAGCTCTAACAGAAACGGGTTATTATACATACATGACCCCCTTTTGAATATATATCTTCTGATTGGAACTCGGCGAAATGGCTCGGGTTCCCTTTTTTTGCTTACCTGGCCGCCCAAGCGTAAAAAAAGAGCCGCTGGAACTCAAGTCTCCAGTGGCACGGTTTGCTTCTGTTTATTTTTGTAATATACCCAGCTTCTATAGCCAATATCATATAACCTGGCGGCAACCTGATCCCACTCATCCCCAACTCGTGAGGGCTTGTGCGCATCGGAGCCAAAGGTAACCTCGACTCCGTAATGCAGTGCCCGCTCAAGGATATCATCCGCAGGGTACCAGCCGCCGCTCAGCTTCGTCTTGCCGGACGTATTGATCTCAATGGAGACGCCATGCTCTGCAATGGTCTGGAGAGTGTCGTCAATGGCCTTCGCGGCAGGGATATCGGAGAAGGCAGGATAGTTGCCTTTCATAGCATCTATATGTCCCAGAATTTGAAACATACCGCTGCGTGCGGATTGGCGGATATAGTCATAATAGGTTTCCTTTTGGACAATATGCTCCTCGGGACTTAGCCCCTTCCAGCGGTTCTTGTTAAAAATGCTGGTATTATAAGTGCTGTGTACGGAGCCGATAATATAATCAAATGGATACTTTGCTAATGTCTTCCGGTAGACTTCAATATGCTCTGGAAAAAAATCCGATTCAATGCCAAGCAGGACATCGATTTTACCGGCGTACTCCGCTTTAAGCCGGAGCACCTCTTCGACATAATGGGCCAGTTCTCGTTTGGCCATAGCGATCCGTGGAAAGGGCTGTTCTTCCGGGCTGCCAAAGTACGGAGTATGATCGCTAATCCCGATCACTTTGAGACCGGCGGCGATGCCTGCCTCAACATAGTCCCTGATATCTCCGTCAGCATGCCCGCAGCGATAGTGGTGAGTATGGAGATCGAATTTCATGATGATGGCTCCTTCCGGTGGTCTGTCAAAATTATTCCGAGCTGGTGAAGTTGGTCTCGGGCATTCCTTTGAGATCGCCAAGGAACTGCTGCATAGCCGAGTTGATGTAGCGGCTCGATTTGTAGATCACTCCAACAGGATGTGTAACCTCAAGCTCCTCAATTGGCACAATTTGCAGTGTACCTTGACGAAGCTCACGGGTGATAGACTGTTTGGAAATAATAGCGGCCCCGAGGTTGATCTCAACCATACGCTTAACCTCCTCGCTGCTGGACAATTCCATGACAACATGCGGTTCCATCTGGTTCTCGCGGAATACATCCTCAACAAATCGGCGTCCAACTGTATCTGGAGAGAGCAGAATCAGCGGAACATCCTTCAGCATTCCAAGGTTTGGATGCTTCTCTTTAGCGAGAGGGTGAAGGGGAGAGACCACAACCTCAAAGGTGTCATAGTAAAGCACCGAGGCATGAATCTGCGGATTTCGTTCAATGAGATAGCCGATCCCAATATCCACTAGACCCTGCTCTACATTCTGGTAGATCTGGGAGGAGGGCATGGATTGAATCGTTGTCTTAATCAACGGGAATTGATCCTGGAAATAAGAAAGAATGCGCGGCAGAATCTGAATCGCAATGGAGGTCGTCGTTCCCAGCACGATGTGTCCTTGAGGGGTCTGCTCCATATCAGATAATTTTTGCTTCAATTCTTCGACAATATCCAAAATGCGTTCTGCCTGCTCCAAAAATACCTGTCCCCGGTCTGTTAAGGTTACTGGTTGATTACGGTCCACCAACACAGCTTTGAATTCGTCCTCAAGACTCTTAATCTGGGCGGACACGGCTGGCTGAGTTAAGTTAAGCAGCTCGCCGGCCTTACGAAAGCTTCTGGTCTTGGAGATGGTGATTAGTGTCTCTAATTGACTGATGTTCACAGAATCCCTCCCTTAATATATAATGGCTGTTTTATCTTTCCGAATGCATGGTTTTCATTTATTATAGGGGAAACGTTTGGGCCTAGCAACGGCATGACGAGGAGTCTGCAAATAGTTCTAAAGAATGCTGAATTAGACATTTATCGACAAAAAGGGTCTTATTTCATAGAAATTTTGGAATATTAATGATTTATTTCTAGGAATAAAGTATAATCGATGTAACAAATAACGGGACTTTTGATTCGAACAACCTACTTCCCAGAGTAAAGGGGCGCATATAGTGAAAGCAGAAGTGATTAATCCTTTTTTGGAATCCGCTAGGCTCGTTATAGAACAAGTCATACAGATTTCGCCGTCCACAGGCAACCTTGGCGTCAAAGAGGTCGCACATATCGATAATCATATTTGGATCCAGGTCGGCATGACAGGACAGCTGAGCGGTAATGTAGTCTTTGGACTGCAGGAGGACGTCGCTTTGCGAATCGTGTCCCTGATGATGGGCGGATTTGTTTTGACCGAGATGGATGAGATGGGGAAGAGCGCGATTTCGGAGCTTGGCAACATGATCAGCGGCAATGCCAGCACGATTCTCTCCTCTCAGGGCTTTGCAGTGGATATTACTCCACCAAAAGTGATGAAATCGGAAGTAACAGAACTGCCGCGTATGGCCTTGTGCATTCCCCTTGTTATGGACGGTATTGGCGAGCTGGATATTCAGGTGATGATCTCGTAAAATAGAACTGCAGGGTAGTACCGGATAGGAAGCGAGGGGGCTTCTTCGGTCACAATCGGTACGCCGACATAGCAGAAAGGTGCGAAGATCTGATGTTGAAGAACCAGGTGATTGTCATTACCGGAGCTTCGAGCGGCATTGGTGCAGAGACGGCAAGACTTCTATCGGAACAGGGAGCTAAGGTCATTTTGGCAGCACGTTCCTTGGACAAGCTTGAGGCGGTGGGCCGGACCTTAAAGGGCCCTTATGAGATTATAGAGCTGGATGTCGGCAGCGATGCTTCGGTAGGTCATGCTTTTGAACAGATATGGGCCTCCAATCCCCGGATTGACTGTCTATTAAACAATGCGGGATACGGCAGGTTCGAGCGGTTTGTAGACACAACCGTCTCTGAATTTGAAGACATGATGAACGTTAATTATCTGGGGATTGTGCGCTGCACTCGTGCGGTGCTGCCTCGAATGCTTGAGCAGGGCGGGGGACAGATCGTGAACGTAGCCTCCATGGCCGGCAAGCTGGCTACAGCCAAGTCAACGGCTTACTCAGCAACCAAGCATGCAGTGTTGGGATTCACAAATGCTCTTAGGCAAGAGGTCAGAGGGACAGGAATTGTCATATCTGCTGTGAATCCAGGGCCGATTGATACACCGTTCTTTACTTTAGCGGATCCCGGAGGGGACTATGTCAAGAACGTCGGCTGGATGATGATGAAGCCCCAGAGAGTATCGAAGGCCATCGTTAAGGTGATTGAACGAAGGAAGGCGGAAGTTGATTTGCCGTGGATTGCTGGATTTGGAACCCGGCTATATCAACTGGTGCCCCGCCTGGCGGACAAACTGACCTATAAATTCATCAATAAGAAGTAAAGAGGAGCGTCTCCGAAATCACTTGGATGAGGAGGCGCTTTTGTTTATTCGTAAGACGGAAGAGAACCCGGATTTGGTGGGAACCACAATAATCGCATATAATGACAATAATGACTTCATGGACAAAGGATGGACTAAATGATGAATCACACGTTTACCGATTTGGGCGTAGAAGAGGCCTTAACAGCTAAGCTCGCCGAATATGAGATCACTGCGCCTTCGCCGGTTCAGGCGGAGACGATTCCTGCTGTACTTGCTGGAAGAGATGTGCTGGCTGAATCCCAGACAGGAACGGGGAAGACGCTGGCTTATCTTCTGCCGGCGCTGCAGAAGATTGATCCAGCTTCGAGAACAACCCAAGTTCTAATTCTGGCGCCGACGCAGGAGCTGGCTATGCAGATTCTGCATGAAAGCCAGCGGTATGGCGAGAATCGGGAGATCGAGGTGCAGGCCCTAATTGGGGGAGCTGCGATCGGTCGTCAGGTGGAGCGTCTGCGTAAGCATCCGCAGCTGGTTGTGGGTACACCTGGACGAGTTCGAGAGCTTCTTGCCCTGCGGAAGCTGAAGCTGCATACGGTGAAGCTGGTCGTTATTGACGAAGTAGACCAGCTGTTTCAGCTGGGCGGATCAGGTGACGTCGAGCAGATCTTGAAGGGGACGCTGCGGGACCGTCAGCTGCTGTTCTTGTCAGCGACCGTGACACCTGAGATTCGTGAGCTGGCTGGACGTGAGATGCGCGATCCAGTCGAGGTCGGCATCAAGCCGGAGCAGCGCACCTCCGAGAGCTTGGAGCATCTGTATTTCATTTGCGAGCAGCGGGATAAGATCGATCAGCTGCGCCGGATTATCCGGACTTATGATGCTCAGAAAGTGCTCGTTTTCGTGAATAACACGGAGGATATCGGCGAGGTTGAGGCGAAAATGAATTATGTAGGGCTCTCTGCCGGTGCTCTGTATGGTGATGCGGACAAGACCACACGAAGCCTTGTGCTCCGCCGCTTCCGCGAAGGGGAGTACCGGGTGCTGGTCGCTAGTGATGTAGCGGCAAGAGGACTGGATATTGAAGGCTTGACCCTTGTGGTCAACCTGGACCCACCGATGGATGCGGAACATTATGTTCACCGTGCCGGCCGGACGGGCCGCATGGGACGGAAGGGTGTGGCGGTAAGCATCGTCAACCCCCGGGAGCTGTTTATTATCCGTAAATTCTCCAGAGCGCTCGGTATTGAATTCGGGCATCGGGTGCTGTCCGGCGGGAAGATTATCGTTCCAAGAGAAGAGCGGGAGCATGCACCGCGAACAGTGAATGGCAAAGGACCTCGCTCTGCAAAAAGCTCGGCTCCTTCTCCATCCGCTTCGCGGAAATCAGCCAAGGTGGCTCGTGAATCCTCACCTGCGGCCGCCCGTAAGGAAGATCGGCACAAGGACCGCAAGAATAAAGGGGCACCGAAGTGGCTGAAGAATAAAGCGGCTCGTCCTGAAGGAGCCGAAGAATAGGACAGACCGAATTGGGTCTGTAGGGAGGGATTAAGTTTTGTCGCAACAGCCCATATTGCAGGTGGACCATTTAAGCGGCGGCTACAGCCTGGGTAAGCCGGTGCTGCATGATATTTCATTCCATGTGAACCCAGGTGAGATGATCGGGTTAATCGGCCTCAACGGTGCGGGAAAGAGCACGACGATGAAGCATATCCTGGGTCTGATGCTTCCCCAGCAGGGCAGTGTCCGCGTTCAGGGGAAGACTCGCGAGGAGGGAGCTGAAGGCTATCAATCCTCGCTGGCTTTTGTGCCGGAATCGCCGCTGCTGTATGAGGAGCTCACGGTTAGAGAGCATCTGGAGTTTACCGCCAGAGCCTATGGAGTTGACCCATCCGATTATGAGCGGCGCTCAGAGCGTCTGCTGGATCTATTTCATATGCAGAATAAAGCGGATAGCTTGTCGATGCATTTGTCCAAAGGGATGAAGCAAAAAGTCATGATTATGAGCGCATTCCTGGCGCATCCTCCCCTCTATATTATTGATGAGCCGTTTCTGGGGCTGGATCCGCTGGGCATTCGCTCCCTGCTTGATTTTATGCTGGAGACGAAGCGGGAGGGGGCGTCCATTCTGCTTAGCTCTCATATTTTGTCTACCATTGAGAATTATTGTGACCGGTTTATAGTGCTTCACCAAGGGAGTGTTATCGCGCAGGGGACGTTAAGTGAAGTGGCGATGCAGGCGGGAACGGATGGCTCCTCACTGGAGGAGACCTTTTATGCGCTTGTGAAGAACGGAGTGTAGCGTATGGAATTGAGATCCCTGCAAGCCCGAAGAAAGACCGCTTTCTGGGGCAAGGTCCTCCCTTATTTCCCTTACATGATGCAGAGCGGAGTCGCCGTAGTTCTCTTAGGGCTTATCATCGCATTTTCCGCTTGGTATACATCCTTCCTCAGGAATATTCCGGAGGGAATTCCGATTAGGCTGATCATGCTGATCCTGCTGGCCCCTCTTACGGTTGCCGCCAGCTTCCGTACATATTTGCAGCCGGCAGACACCGTCTTTCTGCTACCGATGGAACAGAGGATGCGTGAATATTTCAAACCGGCCTTTAAGAGCGGTGTAATTTATAAATTAATAGGACTATATATTTTGCTCCTCCTCGCATGGCCGATGTATACACGTGCAGAGCTGGACGCTAAACCGTTTCTTGCTACAGCGGCAGTGCTGCTTGTTCTTAAGCTGATATCCTCCTACGGAGGGTGGCAGGAGCTGCGGAGTGTATC
The DNA here is from genome assembly GCF_003060825.1 of Paenibacillus sp. CAA11. Taxonomy (NCBI): domain Bacteria; kingdom Bacillati; phylum Bacillota; class Bacilli; order Caryophanales; family Paenibacillaceae; genus Paenibacillus; species Paenibacillus sp. CAA11. The sequence continues at coordinate 3,789,185 of NZ_CP028922.1, read as the reverse complement.
TATACGGGCCAGACAGGGCCTTCGCCTGCTTCGTTGGGCGCTGCTCCTTCTGATGATTGCGGCCTGGCTGTGGCAGCCGGCAGAGCGCAGCCTAATCTTTATTCTGCTGGTCCTTGCTACCTATCTTGTTATTCTAAAGGTCATTCCCAAACATAGAACTCCCTGGGATACCCTTATTGCAGTAGAGAAAACACAGGCTTCGCGTGTGCTTATGATCCTTGGCTGGTTTGTGGATATTCCGGCCGAAGGCCAGAAAATCAGCCGGCGTCGCTGGCTGTCAGGTGTGGGCCAGCGAATTCCGTGGGGACCCAGCCATGCGTTCGGATATTTACTGATCAAGACATTTATACGCAGTGAACTGCTTGGCATTACGGTGCGGCTCAGCCTCCTGGGCATTCTGCTGATCCTGTGGAATGCGACGAGCTGGTGGGGGGCGGGCATTTATCTCTTCTTTGTGTTCCTGCTTGGAGCACAGCTGTCTTCCTTGCACAGGCTGCATGCCGATTCGCCAGCGGCAGCATTCTATCCGCTGCCCCCGCTGTCTCGCTTAAGAGCTGCGGTTAAGCTTGCACGCAATGTTCAGCTCTCGGTCACCTTTATTCTGTGGCTTCCGATTGTTGTGCTTGCCTACAATCAGCCAGCGCTGGCCCTAGGCAGTCTTGCCGCGGGTTTGTTGCTGAGTCTCTTCATGCATGGTGCACGCCTTCGCAAGTGGAAGGAAGAAGAGGACGAATAAGCCATTTTTTATACCTTGCACCATCTAAAGAAGGGCCGGAAGCGATTTGCTTCCGGCCCTTTCCCTTTGCCATGCGCGATGCTAGGTAATTCGGCGTCTAGAGTATGATGCATAAGCTCAGAATTAGGCTTTCTGAAGATCTAGAACACCTTGATAAATCAGGTCGTACAATTCTTCGAGATTCTCTTCTGCAATGCAGGAGAAGGCTATGCGCAGGTCATGATCGCCTAGAGCGATGGTGCCGACTCCATACTCATGAAGAAGATGCTGGCGCAAGGCTTCAGCCTTGACCGTCTTCAGCTTCAAGCACATGAAGTAGCCGGAATTGAACGGGTAGTATTCCCAGACTCCGCTATATTTTCCGCTGTCGAGTAGGGCTTTAACTTTGTTGGCTCTGCCTTTCATCACCGCATATTTCTCTTCCTTCTGGGCTTCGAATTGCGGAGATTTGAGCGCTTCAAGCACGAAGGTCTGAGAAGGATGAGCGCCGCTTGAGATGGTGGCGCGGATAATGCCGAGCGTCTTTTGCTCCAGAGCAGCAAGCGCCTCCGCATCGTCCAGCGCATAGGTTAGGAAGCCTACGCGGAATCCCCAGACGTACTCTTCTTTAGTCGCCCCGTCTATTTTGATAGGCAGAATACGTGGATGAAGATTGGCGAGTTTGCCGAACAGCGATTCATGGAGAGAATCCTCAAAGAACAATCCAAAATAAGCATCATCCGTTACGACAACTACTCGAATTCCGGCTTCTGCAGCCTCGTGAATGGCCGCTACAATCTCTTCGCCTTCCTTGACGCCCGGTGTATAGCCTGTAGGGTTGTTAGGGAAATTCAGAACGACGATGGCCTTGCCTTGAGATTTACGGGACAGCAGGGCTTGTCTGAGCCCCTCACTGTTAAAGGTCATTTCCTCGGTGAACAGAGGGTAATTAATAATCTCGGCATGACGGCGAATTCCGAATGTAAGCTCGTAATTCTCCCAATTCTTGTCCGGATAAATAACGGCATCTCCTTCATCAACGAACAGATCGGCTACGATGCTCAGCCCGTGGGTTAGCGCATTGGTGACAATAGGCTGACTCGTTGCTTTGCCCTGAAGCGAAGGGTTCTCCTTCAGCATTTTCTCGCGCCATAGGCTGCGAAGCTCAGGTTTTCCTGCAGGAGGAGCATAGGGATACAAATCCTTGGGCTGATAGGCCGACAAGGTATCCTGAATCACAGACAAGTGCATCGGACCGCCATTCTCGGTAGCAATTCCGATGGTTGCGTTGTATTTCTTGGCATGGCTGGATGCCTCTGCCGATTGGCTCAATATCCCTTCTTTCGGGAAATAAATTTCCCGGCCAAGTGTGGACAGCATCTCATAAACATCAGGACTGTTGGCTTTTAATTTCTCATTTAACTGCTCCGCAAGTGAACTCATTCGCTTCCATCCTTCCAACCACGGTTATTTTCAAGCATAACTTCCGAATTTACTGCCTAACATTATAGCATCTTGTTTAGCGAAACGTCACGAATCAAAACAAGCGGATCCAGGACGCTTTTCTGTCTTCGCCTTGAAATAGTATAATACAAGCATATTTGTACAGGGAGGAAGACCTTATGTTGAACGCTTCGCCGTCTTCATTTGTGCTAAAACGGGCTTTCGCCAAAATCGTCTGCGAGCCCGGCTGGAAATGGCAAAAGCGGGAAAAACCTTTAGAGAACTATGACCTTTTCTATGTTTGGAGCGGGGAAGGTACGGTTGTATTGAACGATCGCCCAACACAGGTCGGCAAGGGAAGCTGCTTCTTATTCAGACCCGGTGATTTTACAAGTGCCACCCATAACCCTCAGAAGCCGCTTGTGCTTACCTATATTCATTTTGATGTTAATGTACCCGTTACGGAGCTTCCCGCTTCATACCGGAAGCTGGAAAATGCGCTGGACTTCGAATACTTGCTGTCCCGCTATGTGCGTCTGTCTCTAAATAAGGAGATATACGGGGCAGAGGAAGAGGCACGCTTAATTTTGAAGCAGCTGATGATCTATCTTTTAAGGGAGGAGCGGCAGGAACAGCTCATCGAACCGAAAGCTACGAACCAGCTGGCTGAGGTCATTCAGGAGGTGGCCAATTATGTGCTGCAGCATCCGGGTCTTCCTCATCGAACCAAGGATCTTGCGACGCGGGCAGGATTGTCACCACGTTATTTTTCCATTAAGTTCAAAGAGATCACGGGCTCCTCGGTACAATCTTATATTATTAAATGCCGGATTGATCGTGCCCGGCACCTGCTTCTTCATGAGGGCATGAATGTAACGGAGGTTGCTGACGCGCTTGGTTACCGCGATATCTTCTTCTTCAGTCGGCAATTTAAGCAGTATACCGGCAAGAGCCCTTCTGAAATTCGTTAATATATGATTCGTTCGATGCGATAGAGGGTAATGAGTGGTTATAGCCTTTTTTAGACTCTGGAAAAGGAGGTGTAAGTATATCATGAGCAGACGACGGATGCGCAGCCGCAGCTCCTACTCGCCAGGCTGGAGCATTTTTCGAAATCGCCTGCGCCGGCTAAAGCCCCCAGGTAGAAGCGAAGATTACTGGTTTTAATACTTAGAGGAATCTCTGAAACTCATTTATATCATAGAGAAGAGGGTGCCCCAAAAGTTAATTTTGGAACACCCTCACCAACAAAATAGGATACTATTCGTTAACGAGCAAGGAGCTAAGCGAGAATCAACCGCTTAGCTCCTTGCTTGTTAGCATCTGGATCTTAAGGACTCTTAATGTTTATTGCACACCAGGCTCCTTCGTAGAGGCCTTGGTGGGCCGATGAAATCGGCCAAGCGGCTGCCCCATCTTGACAGAGACTCCGGGGGCCAGCTGCGGAAGAGGCTCGAAGGTTCTCGTTTGCGTCAGCAGCACCACCGTAGAACCGAATTCAAAATAAGCGAGATCATCGCCCCGGTTCCATTCTCCGGCTGCTTCATCCACATATTTAATGCTGCTGACATTCATGGCACCTACCTTGACCACAGCCACCTCACCAAGCTCATGGGAGATATACGTGATCAGCCGCTCGTTCCGGCTTAGTACCGACTTCATATGGGTCATACCGAAATCATTAACAGGGTATACCTTGCCTTTGATATGCTCGCTTTCCAGCTTACGCCCTGCTACCGGAGTGTGAATCCGGTGATAGTCGGTAGGGCTTAAGTAGAGCACAAAAAAGAAACCGTGCTTATACTTGTCCATATAAGGAGAGTGATTCAGCAGTTCTGCAATCGTATAATTCTGACCTTTAACATTCAAAATGGTCCCCGCATCAATCGGCCCCATCGCTGTAATCAGAGAATCCACAGGACTGATCATCATGTCGGGCTCGCTATGAATGGGACGCATGCCGGGTTTGAGGCGGCGGGTAAAAAATTCATTAAGTGTCCGATATTCGCTGAGTTCCTTTTCCGCTTCATGGAGCGGAATATGATAAGCCTTTGCAAACATAGGAATGATATGGCGGCTTAGGCTCGAGTGGGAGAAACGGCCTGTCATCGCCGCAATCCACTTTCGGGAGGATAGTTCCGTAAAGAGCCGCATCATTCTTTTAGCCATGGGAAATCCCCTTTCAAATCCATTGCAGGCAGGTGTAGTTAATCTAAACCGCTTCCGCTAATATTGACATAAAACAGAGGGTAAATCAACATAACAAAGGTTACAGTGTGAAAAAATACCCTTGATTGTTCACATCTTTCTGGTGTATGTTATTGACAATTGCATAGCGATACGGGTGCCCGGGGATGATAGCCGGGCTGAGATTGCAGCTACATATATCCGCTGCTGACCGTCAATCTGAACTGGATAATGCCAGCGTAGAGAATCGTCCGTACTCTTTTTTTCGGTTACCCGTCTGCGCATGTCCTGACGGTTTTTTTGCGTGCAATTCAATTCGATTAGGGAAAAAGGAGAGGATTGTATGGAGGCTTTAGTAAACACTCGAAAAGGAAAGGGATTAAGCTTAAGCGATTTGCTGGTTACCGTGCTTGTATCGCTGGTTCTTGGGGTGGTGTACCACTTCTGGGGCTCGGTTTCGAATCTGCTGGACCCCTTGTTCATTCAGGCCGATGAATTGGTATACGGTGTATGGTTCCTGGCGCCAACGCTTGTCTTCTTGTTAATTCGCAAGCCGGGGGTAGCCCTGATTGCAGAGCTCGCAGCCGCGCATGTAGAAATTCTATTCGGGAGCGGGTGGGGTCTGCAGCTGGTCTTATATGGGCTTATTCAAGGACTTGGAGCGGAGCTGGTCTTCGCGGCCTTCCGGTATAAGAAGTTCTCTGCCGGTGTTGCAGCTCTGGCAGGCGTTGGGGCGGCGATCGGTTCCCTAATCCCTGATGTGCTGTACGGATATGCGGATTATGAGACTTGGATGCTAATTTATAAATACGGTCTGCGAATGGTAAGCTCTGCTGTCCTCGCAGGGTATTTGGCATATGCGTTGGTCAAAGCAGTGGAGGCAACCGGGGTAACGAACCAGCTTCGGCCTGTTCAGGACCAGGATTATGCGGCGCTGGATGAGAAGTAATGAGCTTACAAGAACATATCGTTGAAGAAAAGACGAATGCTTGTCCTGCATGGGTAGCAGCAGAGGTGCGGAACCTGAGGCTAAAGTTTGCCGGTGAGCCCGGCTTCGTATTCAAGGATTTCTCACTAAGCATATATACGGGGGAGAAGGTGCTTCTGCTTGGGCCGAGCGGCTGCGGCAAATCAACCCTGCTCCAAGTATTTAGCGGACTCATTCCAGGCGTAATTGAAGTTCCTATGAAATGGGAAGCAGGCATTATTCCAAAGTCATGGGGGTTTGTATTTCAGGACCCGGATACCCAGTTCTGCATGCCATATGCAGATGAGGAGCTGGCTTTCGTGTTGGAGAACCTCGGTATTCCGCGAGAAGAGATGCCTGCGTGCATGGATGATGCGCTGGAGAAGGTCGGCCTCAGCCTGCCGGACCGGCATGTGCCGATCGCTTCATTGTCACAGGGAATGAAGCAGCGTCTCGCGCTTGCCTCTGTGCTGCTTATGGACCCGGAAGTGCTGCTGCTGGATGAGCCTTCAGCGCTTCTGGACCCGATAGGGCGGGAGCAGATCTGGCAAGCGGTTCGGCATTCGTCGGAGGGCCGAACCGTAGTCATTGTAGAGCACCGAATTGAGGAGGTGCTGGACTACGTTGACCGGGTAATCCTTCTGGGCCCGGAGGGAAGGATCCTTGGGCAAGGGAAGCCCGAGGAAATCTTTGCCCGTTACCGGCAGGAACTGCAGGAATATGGCATTTGGTACCCGGGCGTATGGGAGGATTACGCCCGGTCTGTCCGGGGACGGCAGCAGTTGTCTCCGGCACCGGTGGAAGCAGCTGCGGCGGAATCGCAGCCTGGCCCATCTTCAAGGCTGGAACTTGCCGAGTTCCGCGGCTTCCGCGGAGACCGGGAAGCCATTGCCGTAGAGAAGGCGGAGGCCGCTCCCGGAGATTTCATCGCCGTGATGGGACCCAACGGAGCGGGGAAGAGCACCCTGCTATCAAGTCTAATGGGACTGCTGACTTCGGAAGGGGTCTATTCTCTGGACGGACAGCCTGCGGGCAAAAGCCAAAAAGGCGGGAGAAGATCACTGCGCAAGCGCCAAGTGGAGCGCACAATGGAGAAGCTCGGATTTGTGTTTCAGAATCCTGAATTTCAATTTGTTGCCGAGACCGTCGAAGCTGAAACCGGCTTCTCTCTTCAGGAGAAGGGGATGCCGCCAGCGGAAAGCGCTCTGCTGGTCCAGCGCTGTCTGGAGCGCTTTGGACTAAGCTCGCTAGGCCACCGCCATCCCTATCAGCTGTCGATGGGCCAGAAGCGGCGGCTTAGCGTAGCTACCGCAATGGTTGTGAGTAAGCCTGTGCTGCTGCTGGATGAACCGACGTTCGGACAGGATGCGGTCAATACTATTGCTATATTGGAGCTTTGCGAGAAGCTGCGCAGGCAGGGCACCATCATTATTATGGTGACGCATGAAGAGCACATTGCGAGGCTGTGGGCGACAGAGGTCTGGGAGCTCAGGCAGGGCCGGGTAGTGAAGCAGGTGACGACAGACCGTGGAAGGGTTCTTAAACGGCAAATTGCAGCATATAGAGAGGAGCTGCATTAGATGAGTGCTTTCTTAACCCCTATATTTCAAACACCGCTTCACCGGGCTAATCCGGTCGTTAAGCTAGTCCTGGTGATAACGATGTTTCTGATTACGCTGTTTACATACAGTCTTGATTTTATCGCCTATCAGACGGTGCTGCTCTTGTTATTGCTGTTCGGGCTAACCGGTCTTCCGCCGTGGAAGATTCTTGTGATTATGCTGCCCTTTCTGCTTGTGTTCGTATCTTCCGCCGTCTCCATGATTCTGTTTGGTAAGGGAGACCAGCTGTGGTGGCAGTGGGGGCTGATCCGCATCACGGAGGAGAGCTTCTATCGAGGCATTCATCTTGGTTTCAAGTCCGTAGCTTTGGGGACGGAGGGGCTTCTGTTTGTCCTGTCCACATCTTCTGTCTCGCTGTTCTATGCTTTGATGCAGAAGGCGAGGCTCCGTCCTAAATATGCATACAGTTTCATGGCCTCCATCCGTCTGCTGCCGATGGTATGGGAAGAATTCAAGACGAGAAGGGAAGCGCTTCGCATCCGCGGAGTCAGAAGGCCGCGAGGGCCGCGTGGGTATCTGCGCCTGGTCAAGTTGTATGGGGTGCCGCTCCTGGCACAGAGCATCCGAAGAGCGCACCGGGTGGCCACGGCGATGGAATCCAAGCAATTTGATGATAAACGCTCCCGCAGCTACTATTATCCTTCGGTGTACTCGGCATCCGATCTTCAGCTTGCTTTGCTGCTAGCCGGGGCGGTAGCAGCAGCAGTGCTGCTCACAGCCGCCTTTCCCTGGTTCGGCCTGAGTGATGTCCGGTATCATTAACAGGCACGAGGCCGCTTTCCCATTTTGGGAGAGCGGCCTCGTTTTTTCCAAGTACACCTATTTAGCTTCAGTGATCATATACTGATAGGTCTCCTTCAAGCCGGCCTCAAGATTATACTTAGGCTTCCACCCGAGCAGTTTGTCAGCCCTGCTGTTGGAGAGGCAGCTGTGCTTAATATCCCCAGCTCTCGCTTCATGATATTCAGGGGTGAGCTTCTGGCCGTGAATTTGACTCAGCAGGTCCAGAAGCTGGTTCACAGAGGTCGGCGCTGCAGTGCTTACCTGAACAATCTGCTGGTCTGCCTGAAAGGCTGCGGCAACATTGGCGGCTGCAACATCTTTCACATATACAAAGTCGCGTGTCTGTTCGCCATCCCCGAAGACCATAAGCGGCTCTCCCCGCCGAATCCGGTCCAGGAAGATGGATACCACTCCTCCCTCGCCCTTGGGGGTTTGTCTTGGGCCGTATACATTAGCATATCTAAGAATGGTATAGGATAATCCGTACAGCTGATGGAAGAGTTGAAGGTAGATTTCCGGGGTCTTCTTGGATAGGCCGTAGAAAGAAATGGGCTCTGTAGGGTCTCCCTCGCGGATCAGTTCTGCCTCCAGTTCTCCATATACCGCACAGGAGGAAGCGTAAATGACCTTCCGAACCCCCGTAAGCTGGCAGGCCTTCAGCAGATTGGCCGTTCCCGCAATATTTACTGCAGCGTCATATCCTGGCTGTTTGACAGAGTGCTGGACATCCACTTGAGCTGCCTGGTGGAATACAATCTCTGGCTGCAGGCTGCGCAGTACTTTCTCTAGATCCTCACTTCGTATATCCATCTGATAGAGCTGGACACCCTTAGGCACATATTCGGTATGTCCGGTAGACAGGTTATCAATGACGGCCACGTCCGCTCCCTGAGCCAGAAGTGCTTCCACAAGGTGCGATCCTATAAATCCGGCTCCTCCAGTAACGACGGCCTTCATTTATAATCGACCTTCCTGCAGCTGCTGTCTGAACCATGCAATAGATCGGGAAAGCCCTTCCTCTAACGTAATGCTTGGCTCGTACTGCAGTAGGCGTCTGGCTCGTGAGATATCGGGAATACGTATCGGCATATCCTCATAGCCAGGTCCGTAGGCTCTTTCATAGGGAACATGGACAATAGGAGAGGAAGAGTCGGCCAGTTCGCGGATTTTTTGAGCCAAATTCAAGATCGTGATGGAGTGTTCGGAACCAATATTAAAAGCCAGCCCGTTCGCTTGGGATGATATCGTTGCTACAGTTCCTTCCACAGTATCTTGAATATAAGTGAAGCAGCGGATTTGCGAACCGTCATGGTGTACTTCAATCGGCTCATTTCGCAGAGCTGCTTTGATAAAGCGCGGAATGACGCCTCCGTATTGTGAGGAGGTTTGCCGGGGCCCATAGGCGTTGAAGTAACGGACAATGCTCACAGGCAGTCCCTTCTCTGCATAGGCGAAGCACAAATGCTCGTCTAGGGCCTTAGCGGTAGCATAGCACCAGCGGTGAATGGACGGTGCGCCAAGCACACGGTCTGAGTCTTCGCTGAAGGGAAGCTTGGTGTTCCGGCCATAAACCTCCGACGTTGAAGAGAACACGACCTTGACCCTGTTCTGATAAGCAAGCTCCAGTATATTTCGCGTACCGTCGATATTACCTTCGATGACCTTGAGCGGGTTCTCTACCGTGTTCTTTACTCCCAGTACGGCAGCAAGGTGAAATACAACATCTACGCGTTCCATGAGGCCACGAAGCAAATATTTGTCGGTGACAGAGCCGTGAATGACGGAATGGCGGTTGTTCTCTGTAACCTTGTTAAGAAAGTCAAGCCGGCCTGTGGACATATTATCGAGTGTCCACACCGAGTGGCCTAATTCAAGCAGTCGCTCTACCAGGTGGGACCCTATAAATCCGGCTCCCCCTGTAACTAGTATTTTCATGGTTGTTCTCGTCCCTTCTCTACATTGGCTTAGATCAGCACGATGTTCGTGCGGTCATTAATCTGCTTCGTGGCGTTGCGGGTGTCGATAATCAGCTTGGAGATTTGCGCCAGTGTCCCGTAAGGTATGGTTGAATGGTCTGTCAATATAAGCACACAGTCATGCTGCTGGATGTTTCTCTTGGTTAAAGGGGTCGAGGCTAGAGTGCAGTCCTTCAGTTGAACCTCCTGAATATATGGATCAAAGAAGCTGACCTTGACTCCAAGCTCGATCAGCTTAGTCATGATAGGCAGGGAAGAGGATTCTCGCAAATCGTTGACATCCTTCTTGTAGGTAACGCCCAGCACGAGGACGCTGCTCTGGTTCAAAGGCTTCTCTGCCTTGAGCGCCTCGGAGACCTTTTGGACGATATAATCCGGCATAGACTCATTGATGCGGTGAGCCAGCTCAATAAACTTCAGGTCGGTTCCATATTGCTGGGCCTTCCACTGAAGGTATAGAGGGTCAACAGGAATGCAGTGTCCGCCTATGCCTGGGCCAGGATAATAAGAGGTAAAGCCATAGGGCTTGGTACTGGCTGCATCGATGGCCTCCCACAGGTTGATGTCCATCTTCTTGCAGAGGATGGCAAGCTCATTCATGAAGGAGATGTTAACCAGACGCTGGCAATTCTCCAGCAGTTTGGTGAATTCAGCCACTCGGGGCGAAGAGACTACGACGACACGGTGGAAGACACCCCCATAGATGTCTTTGGCGAGGGCTGTGCACTCCTCGGTAACTCCGCCCATCACCTTGGGGATGTCATGAAGCGGAGTCTGATGCGGGCCGGGATCAATGCGTTCTGGGGAATAGGCCAGAAATACATCTTTTCCAACGATAAGCCCTGTCGATTCGATCAATGGCTTCAGCTCTTCTTCCGTTGTTCCCGGGTAAGTCGAGCTTTCCAGTACGATTAGATGTCCTCTTTTCAGATGGGGAAGCATACTCTGCATGGCGGATCTAATATAGGTTAGGTCCGGCTTGCTGTCCTGATCTAACGGAGTGGGCACGCATATAATGATGGCACGGGCCTGCTCTACAGCCGAGAAGGAATCGCCAACATGAAAGCGGCCGCCTGCAAACAGCGCGCGAATTTCTTTAGATGAATAGTCGGATAAATAGCTTTGGCGGTTTTCGAGCTTTTGGATTTTTGTAGGATCCACGTCTATGCCATATACGGTGTGTTCGTTACTTAGGAATAACTCTGCCAAAGGCAGCCCTACATAACCTAAGCCAATGACGGCGATATTCGGTTTGGCTTGACTCATTTTTTTCACTCCTTTTCTAGTTTGTATATCCTACTCATCTAGTCTCTAAAGTGGTATAGATAGAAGCACTAAGGTAGAGGAAATTGGTATAACAACCCGTAGTCTGGCTGGATGGTTTATCCTCATTAAATGACCGAAAGAAGCTGAATACATCCTAGCCAATATTCGGCAGTGTTTAGGGTAGATTTGCTGGAAGAGAAGGTAGGTTAGGGGGAGGGGAATCAAGACAGAGACCTTATAGAAAATTGAGAGCGTGGACAGCAGAATAAGAAAATTGTCCCATGAATTGGTTATTTGTCCCTTACAGCATGCTGGGGATTCGCATAGATTATAACCAGTTCCATAAAGGAAGGACGGGGGATATGAACATTCTGTTGACCACTTACTTTTACTTGCCTCATGTGGGTGGCGTCTCCACCTATGTAGATGTTCTGAAGCAAGAATTGGAACGGCTTGGGCATCGGGTTGACATTTTCGCGCATCATCCAGATATGCAGAGCTACTATATGCCGAATAATGGACGCAGGCTGGAGAAGGCCATAGTGAAGGACCGAATTTATGAACAGGTTTACGGATATTATGAGCGGGAAATGAAGCATGTGGACCCGTGGATTAGATGGCGGGATATTGAGCGCTACGCTTTCGAAGCGGCAGCGGCGGCATTTGGGCTTCAACATTATGATCTGATTCACACCCAGGATATTGTGTCCACCCGGGCGCTCTGGCGTGTAAAGCCTAAAGGAACTCCCTTGATCGCTACTATACATGGCTGTCTGGCTACGGAGTTTATTCACTCGGGAGAAGTTACAGGGAAAGATACGCTGCCCTGGAAGTATGCTGCCGCGGAAGAGTTCTACGGTGCAGTATCCAGCAATTTGACAATTACCCCTACACGCTGGCTGAAGAAGCAATCCATGACCGAGTTTGGGGTTCCCGGCAATCATTTGAAGGTGATCCCATACGGGCTGGATATCGACTCCTTCCGGAGACGGGCCGACCAGCCGACAACGCTTCAGGCGCCGGCAGGCAAGACGGTGCTGATCTGTCCGGCACGCCTTGTGCATGTAAAAGGGCATAAGCATCTGCTGGATGCACTGGCTATGCTGAAGGAGGTGCGCAAAGATTGGGTGTGCTGGCTTGTAGGTGACGGCCCGCTGAAAGAGGAGCTTATGGAGCAATCCAGGCGGCAGGGACTAGAGCCATTTGTTCAATTCTTAGGAGACCGCTCAGATGTGCCGGCACTGCTTAAGCAGGCTAATATATTTGTGCTTCCGAGTCTTCAGGATAATCTTCCCTTCTCCATCATGGAGGCACAGCTGTCCGCAAAGGCAGTCGTTGTCTCGGATGCGGGCGGGATTCCAGAGATGGTGTCACACGGCAAAACAGGTGTAATCTTTCCCAGCGGGAACAGCGGACAGCTGTTTAAAAGCTTAAAACGGCTGCTTAGCGACGATCATTTGAGATTGCGGCTGGGAGAGCAGGCAAGACGTTGGGCAGAGAAGCAGTGGTCAAAAGAGACCTTGATGCAAAAAACATTAGAGGCTTACGGGTCTGTACAGACCCAGGCCAATCGTTAAGGAGGTTGTTCGCTAATGTTACATGCAATCCCCCCCTTTGTGAAAGGCAGACGAGTATATATATCTGGAGCGTATGGTCTTAAGCGTTCATTTCGGTCGGGAAAAAGACTCTATATTCATTCCAAGCCGTACACAAAAGCGCGTAGAAAGCACCGTCCTGTTGAGATTGTGGATATTCATCATGTGACCGTTCTTAAGAAACGCGTTGCCGTGAAAAAGCTAAGCCGCAAAAAAAAGCTGTTCTCCAGACACAAGAACAGAATGTGCTGGTACCGGGGACGCAGAATGACTTGGAAGAGAAGGGCTGCGATAAGACGTAAGCTCCGGCTTAAATATCTTAAGCGTGCTTCACATCGGCCGACTCCACAAGTCATTCCACCTTCCCCGCCGCTGACACTGCATCCTGAGCCGGCAGGTCAGCCTGCACCGGTCTCACCGGCTCTTGCACCACAGCCTGGTGAACCTCCAGCAGCACCGCCGCCAGCAGGTCCTGCCCCGGTGAATCTTCCTCCGGTTGGCGCCCCGCCAGCCCAGATCACTGCCGGGACTGAGCCGCCACCGCCTCCTCTCCTGCCCGATCCGGCGATTACACCTCCTGCTCCGCCTCTTCCCGTAGCCCCAGCAGTTGTCGAGGCACCGCCAGTAACAGCGGAGCCTGTCGCCATACAGCCGGTGGCTCCTGCGTGGGAGGCCTGGGAGAGTGCGGTGGCGCCTGACCCGGCGTTCGTGCAGGTGCTGGCCTCGGATTCTGCTGGGGTCGCAGGACCGGGAACGGATATAAACCGGGTGGAGGTGGATGAAGCGGCAGGCGCGGTTCTTCCGCCAGAGGCAATAACCTTCCTGGCCGGGCAGGTCTCTCCTCCGGATGCGGACCTAGCCGTGCCAGTCGAAGGAGAAACACCGGAAGAGGATTCCGGTTCTTCACAGCAATAGAGCGGATTAAAGAGATTTCATCCGCCTGGCGAATGGTCCATACCTATTGCTCCTTTGTGAATATATTAGTTACTGCAACTATATGTTTCTGCTGAGAATTCTATATTTTGTGGAGGAGTTGAAACAAGGATGAGCAGCAAGGAGCCCGCAAGATCTGTTCAAGACAACGCTCGTGCTTTGCTGGCTAAGGTTCCCCCGATTTATCGTCATTTGATCCCGGCGGATATGTCGGATGAGGAGACTGTAGCATTTTTCGAAGAACAGGAAAGCAAAGGGATATTTACGACAAAGCCTTTCTTCAAATGGCTTAACCGCGCACCTGGCTCCGGATTGTATACCGGACCTGGAACCGGCCCAGGCACTGGCCCAGGCACGGGTACCTTTGATGGAACATCGGAGTCCCCGGAGCTGGATGAGGATCTCGATATTCCGCTCTATCTAAGCCCTAATCCTGACTATTATGAAGACGATGAAGTGAAGTCTTCGGATCTCCATGGAGATGATGAGATAGACATTGAGGAAATAGAGATTGAGGATGATGAGCCAGGCTCACACAAATAATTGGCACAAACAGCACATTTAGGAATTGTTAAGGCCACCAGACTCTAGTCTAGTGGCTACTTCTTTTTACGTACTTCTGAACGTCTGTATATTACAAAAGCTCTCCCGAATGAATATATTAATAGCATCCTGATTCGGGACTGCTGTTATTAAATCAGGCAAAGGAGGAAGGGAAGTCCATGAAGATTTTGCTGGCGACCTACTGGCCGATACCGCACTTGGGCGGTGTAACCACTTACCTGAATATTCTCATGCGTTGCCTGGAGGAAGCTGGGCATGAGGTTGAAATACTAGCCCAGCATCCCGACTTATCTCATTATTATTTATGTCGTAGCGGACAGTGCGTGGATAAGAGGCCGCTTCTGAAACAGGCTGAGATGACGGTGAAAAATTATTTTGAGCAGGCCGGCATCAAGGCAACGCCTTGGATGATTTGGAGGGAAGGGGAAAAATACGCCTTTGAGCTCGCCTGTCAACAAATCCGATTTCTCGATTACGACCTAATACACGCTCAGGATATTCTGTCTACCTATGTTTGTCGCAGAGCAAAGCCGGCAGCGATTCCTCTGGTCGCCACAATCCATGGCTGTCTGGCTACAGAGTGGATCGCTAACAACGAGATTCGGACCCGTTCCCCGCATGAGTGGGAATATCTGCGTGCCGAGGAGTACTATGGGGCCATGTCGCCGGATGCTTTAATTTTACCCAGCCGCTGGCTGTCTGACAGCCTGTCATCTTTTCAAATTAAACATCCGCAAACGTCTCTAATTCCTTATGGCGTCGATCAGACTGTTTACGGCACTTTACTGGAGAATAGCTCCTCTAGCAGTCATCTAAATGGTTGGGTACGGGAAGAAGGGCAGAAAATTATAGCTTGCCCCGCCAGACTGGTGTCCATCAAAGGGCAAACTTTTCTAATTGAAGCGATGCGGATGCTGGCCCAGGAACGGAAGGATGTGGTTTGTTGGCTCATAGGGGATGGGGTCATGCGCAAGGAGTTGGAGAAACGGATTCAGGAGCTGGGCTTGATCGAACACGTGAAAATGCTGGGATATCAAAAAGATGTTCTGCCGTTGGTTGCCGCAGCCGATCTCGTTGTACTTCCATCCTTGCAGGATAACTTGCCTTTTGCTGTGATTGAGGCGCAAAGCCTGGGCAGACCGGTCATTGCTTCCAGAATCGGAGGGATTGTAGAAATGATTGAGGACGGGGTCACCGGCCTGCTGACAGAGCCCCGGAGTCCTGAGGATATATATGAGAAGCTGAAGCTCCTTCTGGAAGACGAGGACCTTCGAAAGGCGCAGTCCGTTGAAGCGAGAAAGCATGCTGCAGAGGTCTGGAGCGACACTCATATGGCTCAGCGGACATTGGAGGTTTATCAACAAGCTCTCTGCAAGAAGCAATCGCAAAGCATGGAGCTTGATTTCGTTACGAGTTTGCAGCAGCGCTACTTAGAAAAGGGGCTTGTTCAAAGCGTGCAAACTCCGGAAGTAACAACACTTCAGGGAACCATTATACAAGCAAGCACGCGTTTGCCCATTCCCGATGGGGACATCCATCTTATTGACATAACCGGGGTCGTGCTGCGAAGTACCAAAAGCAATCGTGAAGGAAAGTTCACATTTCAAGATGTACAACCGGGCAATTATGAGATGGCTGGTTTTCATGCCGCTGCAGGCATGAAAAGCCAGAAGATTGCTGTTCAGTCAATAGAACCGTTGGAAATTGAAATGATGTTCTAGGAGGAGATGCATTTGAGCAATCAGCTGCCCTTCTATCTGTGGAAGCGGCTTGAGGGTGAACGGGAGAATGACCGTTTTGGCCACCGGATTGCTGTCGGTGATGTCAACGGTGACGGGCAGAAGGAATGGGTCATCGCCGCAAGCACGGCAACATTCATTGAGGATGAGCATGGTGTTAACCCTATTCCGCACTATTATTGCGGCAGGGTATATGTATATTCTCATGACCTGCAGCTGCTTTTTACACTAAATGGAAGACGATACGGAGAGGGGTTTGGAACGTCTCTTGCTCTAGCCGATTTGGATGGGGACGGGGTTCAGGAAATTCTGGTTGGTTCCCCGGGTGCCAGTAATGGTCGCTGGATTGAATCCGGGGAGATTTCAGTATTTTCCGGAAAGACAGGCCGTTTGCTGCATAAATGGGCAGGCAATGAAGATTACAGCAGGCTGGGTAAGAATATGACTATACTCGATTGGGATCAGGACGGGGTCCTTGATGTAGCTGCGTACTCCCATGATACGGACCCGGACGGCCGCTATTTGGGTGGCCGGATTACGATCTTCTCGGGAGCGCATAGAGGAATTCTGGAACAATTTAGTGGTAAAGGAGACGAGGGCCTTGGCTTTGCGCTGGCTGCAGGAGATGTAGACGGAGATGGCCATGAAGAGCTGATTATCGGAGCACCCCGTTACACTGCTGAAGGACTCAGCCGCATTGGCCGGGTTCTGGTTCACCGCAGAGATACGGGGCTGCTCTATGAGGCTTACGGAAGGCATCCTTATGACGAGTTCGGAACGGTTGTCACTGCGGAAGATATGGATGGAGACGGCGCGGCGGATTTGATTATCGGCAGTCCTAAAGCGAGTGGAACCGCAGTCCGCGGCGGCTGGATCAAGATATTCTCTATTGCTAAGAACAAGTTGATTATGAGCAAGGAAGGCTGGTTTGCTAGACAGGAGCTGGGCCTTTCCTTAACACCTTATCCGGGCCCGGATAACAATCAGCGCCGTTTATTGGCTGGTTCCACATCGGGTGCTGTTTATTTACTGGATATGGACGGGAAGCTGGTTCACGAGTTCAACGGCCAGGAAGCGGAAGTATTCGGGCACACGCTTGCCCGTATGGATGCGGCAGGGGAGAAGGCTATTGCAGTTGGCGCTGTTTCCGGTCTGAATACGGCTCATTGGATGTCGGGCTGCGTGTATTTCATGACCGGCAGCTCTCCGGGGCTGGCTTCTCAGCCTGTGAACACCGAGGAGACAGAATCATCAGGTGATGTCCCTGCTTCTTCTGAACCCGTTCGAACAGATTCTTCGCGCCCAGGAAGGCTGACTCCGAAGCGGATTTTGCTGGCTACTTATTGGTACCTGCCCCATGTTGGCGGTGTGGATGCTTATGTCTGGCTGCTTAAGCAGGAGCTGGAACGGCAGGGGCATCACGTGGATGTGCTGGCCCATCATCCTGACATGGCTCATTATTATCTCGTGAATGGCGACAAGATCATCAATAAGTGGAAGGTCAAACATACAGTCTATGACAAAGTAATGCGGTTCTATCAGCAGTATTTGGCCCATGTGGATCCATGGATTCGGTACCGCGACATAGAGCGCTACTGCTTTGAGCTTGCCGCGACCTTGTTTGATCTGGAGCAATATGACCTGATCCATACGCAGGACATTATCTCCACCAGAGCCCTTTCCCGAGTCAGGCCCAAGTCTACCGCCCTTGTTGCCACGATCCATGGGCTTCTGGCCAAGGAACATCTTTTCTCCGGCAGTATCGAAACGAAGGAATCCCTGGCTTGGAAGTACGTTGCGGATGAAGAGTATTACGGATGTATCTCCGCAGACCGGACCATTGTCCCTACAGACTGGTTGGCTAAGGAGATGGCTCAATTTGCGGTTCCGAATGCGGCCCTCCACGTCATTCCTTACGGCATGGATACCGTAGCATTTTTAGAAAAGACGCAGCAGCCACTCTCCGAGCCGATCCCAACCAAGGGAAGCTTCCTGATTAGCTGTCCAGCGCGGCTGGTTCCTGTTAAGGGACATCGGACGCTTATAGGCGCGCTGCACCTCCTTGCGAATGATCCGCAGTGGCATTGCTGCCTGCTAGGAGACGGCGAGCTGCGCGGTGAGCTTGAACTGCTTATACAGAGCCTTAAGCTGACAGACCGGATCACGCTGCTGGGCGACCGGAAGGATGTGCCTGCTATTTTGAAACGATCCGATGTCATGGTGCTGCCTTCGCTGCAAGATAACCTTCCTTTCTCCGTGATGGAAGCCCAGCTGGCTGGAACACCGATTGTGGCATCGGATGCAGGGGGATTGCCGGAGATGATTCAGCATGAGCAGACCGGACTGCTGTTCAAGGCGGGAAGTGAAGAACAACTGGCCGAGCAGCTGGTGCGTATCATGAAGGATTCAGCGCTTCGGGAAGACCTTGCTAGGCGGGCCTTCGCATGGGCTGAGCAGCAGTGGTCGCTGGAAAGTCTTCTTGAGCGGACGATGGAGGTTTATGAAGAGGCACTTGATAAGGGGGGACGGCTATGAGGATAGCTAATGGCTTACAATCCGAAGAAGATGTCGCAGTTTGGCAGGCCTTGAGCAGTCTTCTTCCGGATACGCTGCAGTTTCCCGACCCCTCGTTCATCCAAACCTTGGACCTTACAGGCGAAGCCGAGCAGCATCTCATGGAGCTGAGGGCAATGACCCCCAGCGCCTGGTCTGCGGAGGATCCCCTATGGGCCCAGATTGCCTCCAGGCTGCCGAGTACCTATACAATTCCTGATTTGGCGCTGCTCAAGCGGCAGCTTGAAACCTAAAGGTGAACCCTTAGTCTAAGGTTTTTGGCCAGATCATGTAAGACAGGAGGTCGTTAGGGTGAAGGTATTGTTTGTATTTTACGTGCCAAGCGGGGGGATGGAGACGCTGAACCGCTCCCGGTGCAGAGCTTTGCGGCATTATGGGATTGAAGCGGACTGTCTTTATTATGAATGGGGGGCTGGATTGCAGAATGCTTCCGGCTTTCCGCTCTATGTAACCTGTGAGGATCATGAGATTCAGGAGCTGCTGCAGGAGCGAGCATATGATGTCATTGTTGTTACTTCGGACTATCTCAGCTTTGAACGGTTTCGGAGGCTTGGTTTTACAGGCAAGCTGGTGCTGGAAATCCAGGGATACAGTTCCAAGGAAGTGGCCAGAGAACAGCTGACGCTTGGGCGACCGGCCATTCTTGCCCATGCTTCCGCCCTGCTGAATCCGAACACGCCGTATATCGCAGCATTGTTCAAAGAGCTGTTCGCTGCCATCCCTCAATTTCATTTCAATAATTGTATAGATACCGCGTCCTTCACGTATCAGAAGACCGACCCGCCAGCGGCTCCAGCCATCGCCTGGATCGGACGGCTTGAGGATAATAAGAACTGGCGGGAGTTTCTCTATCTGGGTCATTCACTCACCTACGATTACCCTCAGCTGGAACTTTGGATGTTCGAGGACAGCAATCTCTCTATAGCTTCTGAAAGAGAGAAATTCGTAGAGCTCACTAAGCGGCTTGGCTTGGAGCAGCGGCTGAAGCTGCTGGCGAATGTGCCCAATCATGATATGAGAGCCTTCTATTCACTGGTAGGGGATTCCGGGGGATTTTTATGCTCGACCTCGAAGGTTGAGGGGGCTCCGTTATCTGTTTTGGAGGCTATGAGCTGCAGATGCCCAGTATTGGCTACGAATTCCGATGGCACCGCTTCGACCATTATTCATAATGTTACAGGAAAAAATTATGTGCAGGGTGATATGGTTCAGGCGGTACGTGAAGCGCGGGAGCTGATGCAAAATGCCAAGCTCAGGTCCAGGATTAGGGGACGAGCGCAGGCACATGTGAGAGAAGGATTTAATCTGGACGTGTATTGCCATCATTTTATACAAATGCTGAAGGCGATCTGAGGGGATTTTGGCAGACTGCCTTTTTGAATGAAAGACCCCTTACCTAATCCGGTACTAAACAAGCAGTACCGAATGATAGGTAAGGGGCTCATTAGCGGTATTATTCTCTTATTAGCTGTAGCAAGTAGGCCGCATAAGACATAGGCTGGTCATATGAAGCTTCCCAAGCCTCGGTCATTCCCGCTTGGCGGAAGCCATATCTCTGATCTCGTCCGTTGCATTCAATAATATAGGCCTGCCCGTCTTGAGTAATGCCGATATCGATGCCAAGATCGGCCAGGATAGGGAGCTCATGGGACAGTCTAGACGCTGCCGCGAGGGCCAGCGATCTTGTGCGCTCCAAGGCATCGACTGCAGCTGTAGAGGGAAGGGCCTGCTTGATAAGAAGCTCGGCAGGATAAGGAGTTCCTCCTTGAGCAATGTTGGAGAGAAATCTGCCAGGCGCGGACAACTTGGCGAACATCCCCGTAATTCCCCAGCTTCCATGCAGTCCACGCTGCACGGTGACGCGGAGATCGAACGGTCGTCCATCCACTTCGGCTAAATCCAGCCGCTGCTGCACCAGGTACGGTGTCTTGCTGAAGCGGCGGATCAGCCAGCCGGGCAGAGCTCCCTGCCTCAAGGGCTGCTCCTTCCAATAGGAGCGCTTCCTGCCTTCAGGATAGACCAGCTTCCAGCCGTACTGGGCCTTCTGAAGCCGGTAAATCCCTCGCCCGACAGATCCGCGATCCGGCTTGAGAATGAGATCTTTATACCGATGCATCATCATCTGCATGGAAGCTGAATTTGCTGGGTGCGACATGGGAAGGCAGGAGGCAAGCTCAGGGTCCTTGCTTAACAGGTTATATATTTCTTGCTTGCCGTACCGGTTATTTGAGTTGAAGACGATAACTCCCCGTGCTAGCAAACGCTGAAGCTTCTGAATGGCGGCAGGATCTTTATAGATTGCCCGATTATGAATAACGAGAGGGATTTTTAGCCTTACAAGCTGATACTCTGTTCCGCTAGGCATGTATGCGAGACAGGTGCCCGATTCTAAATCTATATCTTTTAACTGGAGATAACAGGGGATCAGCCCGTATTTACGCGCTGATTTTTCATAGAATGATAGGGATTCCCAGGCTGTTCTGCCCTGGGGGATTCCCCGGTGCATCTTTGCACTTAAGAGGATGCCAATCATGTTCTGATGCATGGGTGTCCCTCCTTCTTTCCCTGGGCCGACTTTATTTTTAGTATATGAAGTCTGTCCCTATCGGGTATGGACGGCTGTGGCCTTCCAGTTGCCTTATTTTCGCGTTATTCCTCTGAAAATAGGGGGAGTGTGAATCACCATGTGGGGGCTTTTCTCGTATATTTGTTCTATACAGGATCAGGGCTGTTTAAAGGAGTGAAAGAGCATGAGCCCTCAAAAAGTGGCCGTGATTACCCCGGGGTCTTTCATGATCCCTTCGGGATGGAGCAGCTCGGTGGAGCGGGTTGTCGAGAAGATGGCACCGCTCTCCGCCGGAAGGCTGGATATCCGCGTATTTGGCAGAATCGGGGAGGGATTTCCGCCCAAGAGCTGGTTGGGGTCTGTACCCTGTTACCGTGTACCTGGCGGCGAATCCTATTTGCCGTCCATCCTTAGACATTTGCGCGTCTGGCGGCCAGACACGGTAGATGTTCATAACCGTCCATTGCTAGCCTGCCGGCTAAAGCGCAAGATGCCCCAAACCCGGGTGCTGCTCACTCTGCACTCTACCTCTTTTATTCGTCCGGGCAATTTATCTTCGGCCCGTGCCGAGCATACGCTGAACCTGCTGGACGGGATCGTGGTGAACAGCAGTTACCTGAAGAGCGAACTCAATCGCCGCTTCCCCGCGCTGCTCCCTCCGGTATTCGTCAATCATCTTGGATGCAGCCTCGAGGATTTCCTGCCCCGCTGGACGCCGCTGGGGGAAGCGCTGCGCAAAGCCAGACTTGCTAGTCTTGGCTGGCAGAATCGAAGAGTCGTGCTGTACATCGGGAGACTTCTGCCTAGAAAAGGAGTTCATCATCTGCTGGATGCTTTGCCGAGCATCATTCAACAAGATCGGAACGCTTTACTTGTTATTGTCGGCAGTGCCCATTACGGGGGAGGAGCAGAGACGGGGTACATGCGGCGCCTAAGGGAGGCGGCCTCACGTTATCCGGATCATGCAGTGTTTCTCCCTTACACGCCGTACCCCCAGGTGAGCGACTGGTATAACCTGGCGGATGTTGCCGTCGTTCCGTCTCTGGACGATGAAGCCTTTGGGCTGGTTAACGTAGAAGCGATGGCTGCTGGGGTTCCCGTGATTGCCACGCGAGTAGGGGGGATTCCGGAGATTATCAAGGAGGGTTATACCGGATTGCTTCTGCCGCCCGAAGAGCTGCCTTCAAAGCTTGGAGCAACAATTTCAGCGTTGCTTCAAAACGAGGAGCTTCGTCGGCAGATGGGGCTTGCCGGACGGGAGGAGGTCCGTACAAGATTCAGATGGAACCATACCGCCGAACGTTGGGTGCAGATTGTCGTGAAGGGGACCTCGCCTGAGCTTGCCGTCAAGGCGGCTCGGGAAGAGAGGCTGAATGCATAGCAAGGAGGAGGGCTGAACAGGATGATTCAGCCCTCCTTTTTTGTTGCGGATGCCTGGCTCAAGGTCTGTACGTTTGCCGTTCCCGGACCTGGGGCAGAACGCATAAACTGTTGATGTACACATGCACTATGAAATTAGCCTAAGGTGGGAGGAAAGCGATGCGTAAGCGAAGCAGACTCCGGAGGCGGCCGCATCGGCATCGGAAGAGAAGGAATCCCTCCTCCTCCAAGCCCAGATATCATAATCATCCGCATCCGATCGTATCTGTTATCATTCCGGCGATGAACGAAAGCAGGACGATCCAAGGCGCTGTTGCCGAGGCGTTCGCCGTGCATCCCTGCTCCGAAGTTATTGTCGTAGCTAATGGATGCACGGATGCTACAGCGGCTTTGGCCAAGGCGATGGGGGCAAGAGTGTTGGAATTCGAGGCTCCTTTAGGACATGATGTTCCAAGACGCTATGGAGCGGAAGCAGCCAAAGGAGATATCCTGCTGTTTACCGATGGAGATATGGTCATTCCTGCAGAGGATCTAAGGCCTTATGTAAGTGCAGTCTTCCACGGTGTGGATGTAGCTCTGAACGGGTATCCGGGACCGCGCAAACAGCGGCCTGTCCATCCGGTTGTGCTTGCAAAGCATGTGCTGAATGTGATGCTAGCCCGTCCTGATCTGGGCGGTGCCTCCCTTACAGCGGTTCCGCATGCTTTAAGCTGGCGAGCAGCCAGGGCCATCGGCCTTGATGCACTGGGCACACCACCGCTGGCCCAGGCCGCCGCTGTGATGCTTGGCCTCGATATCAAGGCGGTTCACACGGTGGCTGTGGGCCGGATGAATCGCAAGCGCCGGAGGCCTGGCAGCGGGGATGACCCGTTAACGGCGCTCGTTGCAGGAGATCACCTGGAGGCTGTGGGGCTACTGACCGATTCCTTAGGAAGCCGCGGCGGATTTCCCGACCTGAACCGCCTACGGGATAAATTGAGGTGAGTGAACATTGAGGAAAGCGAAGCTTGTGCGCGGCCTGCGAACAGCGAGGGTAAAGCGGGGAAAGCCTCTCCGGCGGAGGCTGGCAAGGAGGATTCGCCGGAAGAAACAGCTGAAGCGCAGAGTCCGGCTTCATCCTAATGTGACCAGGCAGGCTAGGAAGCAGCCGTCCATAAAACAGCATACCCTTGCCCAGCAACAGCTTGCCTATGAGGCCGGGGCGGCAGATGGAGCCAGGGACCGGGCGCTGGTTGTCCAGAAGCCCATGAGCGATGAGGACAAACGTCGGGTTGTCGAGGCTTATCAGCGCGGCCTTAACGCTTGGTTTCATCAATACATGGTCCCAAGGCCATCCTTTGCGGATGCTGCTCAGGTATGCCTTGCTTATCGCCAGGGCTATGCCGATGCAGCCGGAATAAAGGCAGAGCTGCAAAGAAGCGTTCCTCTTCCGCTGCGGGGCAGCGCTTCGGTTGTCATTACTGTGTGCAATGAAGAGGAGACCATCGGCCAGCTGCTGCATGAGCTGGGCCGTCTGCCCGTCCGTGAGAAGGTTGTTGTTCTGAATGGCTGTACCGACCGGAGCCTGGAGAGAGCTGCAGAATCACCGGACACGATAATGGTGTCTTACCGAGAGCGCCTCGGGCATGATGTTGGCCGCGCTATAGGGGCCACTCTTACTTCTGGCGATATCGTTCTATTTCTGGATGGGGATATGCTGGTGCCTGCCGAAGAATTAGCGGCGTTCCTATATGCTGTAGACGGAGGCGCAGATGCAGCGCTCAATGACATCACTCCGTTTCTACCAAGCTTTCCCCAGCAGGATCAGGTGACAAGATGCAAGCTCTTCTTAAATCAGGCGCTGGGCCGGCCGGACCTTCAGGCCAATTCACTGACAGCTGTACCGCATGCGCTGTCCAGGAAGGCGATTGCAACCGTAGGCAGTTCGGCCCTAGGGGTGCCCCCTAAGGCCCAGGCGATTGCAATTCTGGAGGGGCTGCAAGTATGCGCTCCCTGCAGTGTTGACGTCATAGGGCGCAACCGAATCCGCCCGAGCAATACAGGAATGGGCAACCAGGTAGCGAAGCTGATTGTCGGAGATCATGTAGAAGCGCTGCAGGAAGCGATGAGAAGACATGGACGCAGACTGCTGTGGCAGACGAATTCAAGGGCAGTTCTGGCGGCTGAACGAAATTTGTCGTTAAGGTCAGAGCAATCAGTTCATCACAAAAAGAGGAAGACGGACCCAGGAGGAGGAGAGCCGTGAAAGGCGTTATATTGGCAGGCGGTACAGGCACCCGGCTGCTTCCCTTGACCCGGCTGTTAAATAAGCATCTGCTTCCGGTAGGGAAGCAGCCGATGATCTATTACGCAATTGCTTCGCTGAGGCAGGCGGGAATTACGGATATCCTCATCGTGATCAGCAAGCAATCTGCTGGGTTGTATACGGATTTTCTAGGGAGCGGCAAGGAGTATGGCGTTAATTTGACCTACAAGATTCAGGAGGGTGCGGGCGGTATCGCCGAAGCGCTTCAGCTTGCGAGAGAGGTTATTCCTGAAGCGGGCCGATTTGTCGTGCTTCTGGGGGATAATTTGTTTATGGATGATTTGACGCCGTACCTCAAAAGGTTCGAAGCCCAGAAGCCTGGCAGTGCCCGTGTGCTGCTCAAGCAGGTGAAGGACCCCAGGCGCTATGGAGTGCCGGTCTTTGATGAGGCTCATCCGCAGCTGATCCGCTGTATTGAGGAGAAGCCGGAGCAGCCTAAATCAAACTTTTGTGTAACCGGGATATATATGTATGATGACGAGGTATTTGAGCGAATTGCTGCGATCGCACCTTCAGCCAGAGGAGAGCTGGAGATCACCGATGTCAACAATTTATATGCACAGGCCGGGAAATTGGAATATGACGTACTGGAAAAATGGTGGACTGACGCAGGAACCTTCGAATCCTTAAGGGAGGCTGCAGAACGACTGAGGGAGGATAAGCCATGATTTCAGTGCTGGTAACCGGAGGACTCGGCTTTATCGGAAGTTATTTCATTGAATATATGCTGAACAAGTATCCGTCTTTGCGGATTGTCAATCTGGATGCTGCCACTTATGCGGGCAATCCTGACAACGCGGCAGCTTTTAAGAATCATCCGCACTACCGCTGGATTCGCGGGGATATCACGAACGAGACGGATATAGCGAAGGCTTTCGCCGAAAAAGTGGACGCGGTTGTACATTTTGCGGCAGAGTCCCACGTAGACCGCAGCATTTCGGCACCCGAGCAGTTTGTCCGCACCAATGTGCTGGGGACGCTCAAATTGCTGGAAGCTGCCCGTCAGGCCGGTGTCAAAAAGTTCGTACACATTTCGACAGATGAGGTCTATGGCTCCCTTCAAGCTGAAGGCTTCTTCACAGAGGATTCGCCGCTTGCGCCCAACAGCCCCTACTCGGCGAGCAAGGCCGGGTCCGACCTGATGGTGCGTTCTTTCTTCCAAACCTATGGTTTTCCGGCGGTAATTACGCGATGCTCCAACAATTATGGCCCGAGGCAGTTTCCGGAGAAGCTGATCCCTACGGTCATATCCCGTGCTCTGAAAAATGAGGAGATTCCGCTCTACGGGGACGGTATGAACGTGCGGGACTGGCTTCATGTTCACGATCACTGCCGTGCGGTTGATCTTGTTCTCCGGCTCGGAAAGCCGGGAGAGGTCTATAACATTGGGGGCCATCATGAGGTGAACAACCGCACCCTGGTCGAGATGATCTTGGATTTGCTGGGCAAGTCTCATAGTCTGATCAAGCAGGTGCCTGACCGTTTGGGACATGACCGCCGCTACGCTATCGACCCCTCTAAGATCTATGCGGAACTGGGGTGGAAGCCGGAGATTGGTCTGAAGGAGGGGCTTACAAGCACTGTAGCCTGGTACTCACAAGCGGGAGAATGGCTCTACCGTATTGAAAGCGGGAAGTACAGGTTTATATAAAACTCTCACGAAACGAGCTGAAAACACAGCGAATTTCGAATGTTCCCATATTTAAAGGAGCTGGGTGGCAATGCCGCAGCGTAAAAAAAACAAGAAGGCCTCCTCGCTTAAGCCGAGAGCTTCTAAAAGCAGGAGGAATCTGTATCGGCGGGGCCGGGCTAAGCGTCGAGCCTCGGCACAGCACAACAGGCTGCGTTCCCGCCTCTCTAGGTTTAAGATCAGAGAAGAAGAATCCTCTATGCCGT
Source organism: Paenibacillus sp. CAA11 (assembly GCF_003060825.1). Lineage (NCBI taxonomy): Bacteria > Bacillati > Bacillota > Bacilli > Caryophanales > Paenibacillaceae > Paenibacillus > Paenibacillus sp. CAA11. Next base: position 3,762,674 of record NZ_CP028922.1, on the reverse strand, counting down.
CTGAAATCCCCTTCCGGCAGCCTACTAGTCCTGCTGAGAAGGCTCCCCCTGAAGCCGAGCTCAAGCGCTTGAAGGAGCACGCCTATCGAGAGGGCTATCGGGAGGGGATCTTTGAAGGGGGAGAGGGGATTGTCGGCAAGCTGCTCCCCCGCTACACCTTGCTGCCCGGCAGCACGGCTGAAAGCTTGATCGCCGCCGGGCTTAAGCAGCTGCCTGAAGATCATTTCGTGAAGCTTGCCGGCCCTGAGTCTGTATTTCACATCCTGCAAACTGCCGTAGCAGAGTCCAGACCCCTATCGCTGATTCGTTTAGGGGATGGCGAGCTGCTCACCTTGGCGCATGAGGTGCTCATTCCGACAGAAGAGGCCGTGAAGCGCGGGCCCTTTCTGCCTTATGCCGGTGTCGAGCTGCCAGCACCTTCGGTTCGTGATGCGCTCCTAGACGCATTGCGCCGTGCGCACCTCATCGGCGTTCCGGAATCCCGACATCCTTCCTTTCAAGGCTTGCTCTTTCCCTTACTTAAGCATGCTGGCCTGAGCCTCAGGCAGCTGCCGCTTACCACCTCCACAATTAACTTTGGATTATGTGAGGCTGGTCTGATGAGCCAGCTGCTCAGAGGCCGAAGAATTCTTGCCATTGGAAATAAAGCCGAGGCTTTGGCGAAGGTTCTAAGAGGGGCGGGGATTGAGGTTGCTGGGGTCATTGCCTCTGTGCAGGGGGTCAAAGATGTACCGATGATTCTAGACCGTGCAACACAGGTAGACTTCGACATCGCCTTGGTCTCGGCAGGAATCGCAGCTGTTCTTATCTGCGTTGAACTTGCTGAACGAAAGGGGAAGATCGCCCTGGATTTCGGCCATGCTGCCGACAAGCTGGGTACGGGGGAACTGACCTTCTAATCGGAAAGGAGGTGATCGTAGTGGCAAAGGCGACCAAGCGTGAGGCAAGTTATGAAGCAGGCTTTCGCGCAGGCTATGAACGAGGGCAACAGGCCGGACGGACGGATTTCTACTTTCCCTTTGAGGGAACCAGCATCATAATTCCCACTTATAATCAGAAGGAGATGGTGCTGAGCTGCTTAGAATCCATTGAAGCGCATACCCGGCTTCCTTATGAGATCATTGTGGTTGATGATGCCTCCACAGATGGAACGCTTCAGGCGCTGAGCTCGCGCAAAATCCGCGTTGCGGTCCATGCCCGCAATGCCGGCTTCGCCGCTTCAGTGAATACCGGGCTAATGATGGCCAAAGGGAGTACAGTGGTTCTGCTGAACAACGATATTCTAGTAACGCCCAGGTGGCTGGACAATATGCTGCATTGCCTGCACAGCGGAACAGATATTGGTGCTGTCGGGCCGGTAACGAATTATATTGGCGGTGAGCAGCAGATCGATGTCCCCTACCGGGAAGTTCGGGACATGTGGACCTTTGCCGCCGCCTATAATGCTGGGGACCCGGGCAAATGGCGGGAGACGGACCGGCTTGTGGGTTTCTGTCTGCTGATGGACAGGAAATTCGCTGAACAGACGGGTTATTTGGATGAAGGCTTTCGGACTGGTAATTTTGAGGATGATGATTGGGGATTGCGAGTGAGGGTTCAGGGACGAAGGTTGATGATCGCTGGCGATGCATTTATACATCACTTTGGAAGCGTCACGATGAAGAGCTTGGCTGCTGCACAATTTCAGCAGATCAACGAAGACAACCGGAGCTATTTTGCGCAGAAGTGGGGAGAACCAGCCAAGCTTCTTCAGAAGCTCGGCGTGAACCTGAACAGCCCTTGTCCGCCGCGTCCTTATCAAGATTTTTATCCCACGCATGTGCTGCTCAAGAGCAGCAGCGGCTGTCTATATTGGCTGGAGGACGGGCGGCGCTACCGGGTAAGCGATATTCCGCCGAAGGCGAAGCAAGCCGGCAAGGCTGTACGAGTCTCCCAAAGAGACTTGAGCAAAATGCCTCTTCAAGGAGAGAAGAGCTGGAGGCAGCTGCCCTTCATGAAGGAGAGGCAGGAAGCGAGCGGGCTTGACGAACTTCAGGAAGGAGACGTGATCGCTCTTTCACAGGAGGAGGTCTGTCAGGTGTACGGCGGTCAGCTGCGTCCATTTGTGACGCCATGGGCTGCCATGGCCTGGGGATTTCAGGCTAAAGAGGTCCAAAACCCCAAGGTTCTGACAGCCTACTCCCACGGACTGCCGCTTCTGGCGCCAAACCGTATTCTAGCTGAGGATTTGTAAAGCGGGAGACGATAGGCTTAATTGCTGTCACCTAACGAACCGCTCCGGCATATGCTGGCAGAAGCAAAGATGCCGGGCGGTTTGTGCCTGTTCCGGTCATGGGCAAGGAGGAGTGGAAGTGGAGCAGAAGGTAACCGATATCATCACGCACATGGCTCATTCTCATCAACAAATGGCCCGTGTGCTTGATGCGGAACGCCAAATTGCTGTACGCATGGCGCAGATTATTCATGAGCTGCCGGATAAACAGCCAGAATTCGATGGTATTGACGGTATGATGGAGAGCGCCGGACGGATTAATAAAAGCTTGGTTTCTTACCTGAATGTTATTGCTGATCTTCAGGAAGCTATGGCGGAGAACTTAACTCATGTGATGTCAGAGCTTAAAAGCTTAGAGGATGAGGAGTAAATGAACGGAGGGGATTTACGTTGAGCAGGGAACACGCCTTCGTGAATATGTTGGATGCTGCTGCCAAGATGCAGTGGAATGTTGCCATGATGCTTGAGGCTAAGGCGGTAGAGGCAGAGAAAGCGCGTAATTGGGCTTTGAACCATTTTCATGCTCATAGCTTTGAAAGCCACGCAAAGCAGCTGGAGCAGCCCCTAGGCTTCCATGAAGGTTTGGTAGAGGTCATAGAAGGGTTAACCAAGATGGAGAATGGACTATGCAGCAATTTAAAGACCCTTCTTGCTTCAGATGAAGGTTCCGGAGAAGGCGGCATGGGAGGTATGGCCGGAATGTATGGGGGCGGCGCGGGGTTTGGAGAAGATGAAAAATGATTACAGGACTTTCGGAAGAGCGTGAAGCCAAGCTAAATCTGATTGGGGCTATTGCGCAGAGCCAGACTGCCGTAGCGCGCATTCTTGATAGTATTGCAGATCTCTCTAGCTATTCAGAAGAGACGGCCGGGCATTTGGCAGTCCATATTGGGCAAATGGCGAAATATCAGCAGGCGATGGCGCAGCTTCTGACGGGAATCGCTTTTCCCCCTGTTTATCATGGAACTCCTGAATCGCCTTGGATGAATAAGGATTTGATTCCTCTAATTGCAGGTCCGTTTATGAGAGAACTGGAGGTAGCCCAATGAAGTTGAGAAAAAAAGCAATTTCAGCCCGCCGCCGCAAAAGAGCGATTGTCGGGAAGAAGCGCAAAGGGAGCGTAAAACGTTCACGCAAGGCTCTTCGCAGACCCCTTGGCCATAGAGCCGCCGCTCGCAGGCTGCGCAAGAAAAGAAGCCGCAGAAAAATATCTGCCTTAAAGAATAGGAAGCTCCGAGTTGTAAGTCCTCTTGCTGAAGTTCAGCCAGAGGGGGATGCTGCCGGCCTCTATCAGCAGGGGTATGACCAGTCCTATCAGGAAGGCTTTAATGCAGGTTTCTCTAAAGGATATGAGGATGGACATAAGCTGGCGTACCGCGGGCAGGAGAAGCAATAATTAAAGCGGGTGCTTGAGGGCCGCCAAAGTTAGCCTGTTGATCAGGCTAACTTTGGCGGCCCCGATTACTGCCCGGACAGTATTGTTTGCAGTATTGGATTCACAAGCAGGCCAAAGCACTGAATTCTCTCAGTGCTTTGGCCTGCTTGTGCTTTTCCTAAGTGTATGAATAAGGGGGACATCCGCCAATTTCGCCGTTCATAGGGTAGTCGTCCATGATGCACATGTACCCTCCGCATATATTTATTAAGACCCATAAAGTCCTGAGTAAGGCAAATCTGAAGATAGGAATGAGCGCCTTGAAGACTGTGAAAAGGCCTTCCGGTTCCAGGAATGCATATGAGAGCGGATATGAGGAAGGGGTTCGCTATGGAGGCTGCCAGGCTGTCTTGGAGCGGACCAGCGCCCCGCTTCCTGTGAGGGAAAAGTGGCGGGTCATGTATGTGCCCCAGGGCTTTGATGCCATCGATCGAAGTGTAATTCGAGCCCTAAGGGAGGTGACGGCAGAGCTTACAGTAGCAGAACCTGCAGACATGCTGGCCCAAGCGAAGGCATGGCAGCCTGATCTGGTACTGGTCATGAACTCGCTCCACGTATTTCCCGCTGACCACCTGGAGCAAATCGACTATTTACGCTCCGTAGGTATTCGGACCGCTGTCTGGTTTGTGGATGACCCTTATTTTTCAGATGATACCGCGGGTATAGCTCCTCATTATGATGTGGTCTTTACCCATGAATTGTCGTGTATTCCGCTGTACCGGGCTTCGGGGGCAAGTCAGGTTCATTATTTGCCGCTTGCAGCGGACGCTGAAATCTTCCGTCCTCTAGAGTCTAAGAGAGAATACCGGACAGATGTGTGCTTTATCGGTAATGCGTTCCGCAACCGGGCTGCACTGTTCGATGCGCTGGCGCCTTCTTTGGTAGGAAAAAAAGTCGTGATCGCCGGAGGCCATTGGGACCGTCTGAGCCGGCTCGATTTGCTAGGGCCCTACATCCGCAGCGGCTGGGTTGAGACGGATGAGACCGTTCGCTACTATAACGGAGCCAAAATTGTGATTAATCTGCATCGGCCCGCAGGTGCGGGTCAGGACAATCGCAATGGAAGAGATCTTTCCGCCCGCTCAATTAACCCCCGCACTTATGAAATCAGTGCCTGCGGTACACTGCAGATTACGGATGTGCGGGAAGATCTGTCCGCCTACTATCGACCAGGCTATGATCTCGAGACATTCAGCTCTCCAGAGGAACTGAGTCAAAAAATCGAGTTCTATCTAGCTAACGAGCCTTTGAGGCTGCAGCTTGCCTGGCGCGGTTTATGGACCACAAGAACGAAGCATTCCTACCATGAACGAATTTCACGGCTGCTGCAAATCGCCTTTGGCAAAGGAGATCCAGCATCAATTTGATAAAGGAGTGGGCTTATGTACAGACATCGCCTAAAAAAGCATGCGGCGCCTGCCCGCAAAAATCTGCCGACGGAGCTTGAAAAGGGCAGAGAGCAGGGATACCGGGACGGTTATGAGGAGGGTTATCTTCGAGGCCGCGCGAGTTACATTGTTCGGAAGCCCAAGCCAGACTTTCCAAAGCGCCAGCTGCATGTCTTATATGTGACCTCTGGCAAGGGATACCCTTATTCCCCTATCGATGAAGGAATTGAAGCGACCCTGCGCAGCTTGGTTGCTGACGTCACAGTGACCACCCCTGTTCAGTCTGTAACCGAGCTGGTACAGGAGACTAGACCTGATATGATGCTTGTGCTGGATGGAATGGAGATGCCGCTTGAGACGGTGGATTCAATCCGCAGCTGCGGGGTCAAGACGGCGATATGGCTGACAGATGATCCTTACTATACGGACCGAACGTTAGAGATTGCCCGGCATTATGATTATGTTTTCACCCTTGAGCTGAACTGTGTAAATTTTTACCGTCAGCATGGCTGTGCAAATGTATTCTACCTGCCGTTCGGGGCGTTCACGGAGCACTATAGACCGACACTGGAACGCTCAGCTATCCGCAGAAATATCAGCTTTGTCGGTTCTGGATACTGGAACAGAGTCAACTTCTTCCGCCCTGTCATTGGCGAGCTGATGAACCGGGGGCTTCATATCAGCGGGATCTGGTGGGATCGTCTTCCCGAAGCTTCGAATTACCCTGGACAGGTGGAGTTGGGCAAGTGGATGGAAGCTGCGGAGACGGCCAGAACTTACAGCGGCAGCAAGCTTGTGATAAATCTGCACCGGGCGCACGATGATGAGCAGATTAACAACAATTCCTTAGGACTAGAAGCGATATCTCCCAATCCGCGTACTTTTGAAATTGCCGCGTCCGGCACGCTTCAATTGGTCGATGCACGAACTGACCTTTCCCGGTTCTATACCCCTGGAGTAGAAATTGTGACCTTCAGCACGCAGCAGGAGCTGCTGGAGAAGGTGGACTATTATTTGACCCATGAGGAAGAGCGCCGGGAAATCGCCTTGCGGGCACTCGAGCGGACTTGGAGCGAGCACACGTACAGCCATAGGCTGAACGAGCTGGTCAGCCTTGTCATGGAGTAAGTTACCGGAGGAGGGGGGAGCGTCTTACCGGCTAACGTCCGGGCAGACACAAGACATGGACTATCGAGCAAACCTGTTGCTGTTCTCCCATGTCGGCAACACGAAGAGCATAACGGGGGCGGAGAAGCTGGTTCTGCTTCTCGCCCGAAGGCTATCTCGTTACTTCTGCTGTACGCTGGTGGTACCTAAGGAAGGGGAGTTGACGCGCCGGGCGAGATATGCGGGCATCCGAACGATCGTTCACGATTACCCTGGCGTGTACAGCATGTATAACCCAAGCCCGCTCCTTCAGGCTGAGCTGGAGGAATTGAGAGGCAGTCCTATATTAAATAGCCTTTGTCAGCTGCTTGAGAGGGAGCAGGCGGATCTGTTATTAGTTAATTCCTGTGTGAACGTACTGCCCGCTCTTGCGGGAAAAGAACGAGGGGTTCCAGTGATCTGGAACATTAATGAGAGGATTACCGAGACAAACTTTACGGCCCAAGCCATTGAGCTGATTCATAGCTGCAGCAGCCGAATTATCGGTGTCTCCTCTACCGTATTGGAACGCTTCTCCGGGCAGGAGTTCACGGATAAGGTTGGACTGCTCCCCCCATCGTGGGAGCCTGAAGAGTATCAACCCGTCTACTGGCCTCTTCTGCGCGAGCACAAGCGCAAGGAGCTGGGCGTGAAGAAGGACCAGAAGCTTGTCGGTTACATCTCTTCCTTCCTGATTGCGGAGAAAGGATGGGCGCATTTCGTGGATATGGCGCTTGCACTGTGCGCTGACCGTGAGGATGTTCGCTTTCTTGTTATCGGCCAGAACAATGATGAGAGCTACTATCAGGCCTGTATGACCAAAATCGAAAATGCAGGGTACAGATCCCGGTTCTGCTTTATTCCTTATCTGGCACATGTGGCGGAAGCCTATTGTGCGATGGATCTTGTAGTCATTCCCAGCTTGATTCCCGAGGGCTTCGGCATGACCGCTGTGGAAGCAATCAATTTCGGCAAGCCGGTATGCGCATATGCCTCCGGCGGGCTTGCGGAGATCCTTCAGGCCTGCGGACTGCAGGAGAATCTGGCCGCTTCCGGGAACACGGCCGAGCTCATAGCGAAGGCGGCCCACTTGCTGAGCCAGAGGCATGAGGATATGGTGCCCATGCTGCAGCAAGCCAAGGAGAAGGCGGCAGCTCTTTACGGGCCGGACAGTCATGAAGAAGGGCTTCGCCTGGAGGTATCCAAATGGGTAGAAGCCCTGCCGGATCGCTTGCGCATGGAGCAGCAGGACGGCGGCATGGCTGTGATTTCCCTGCGCCAGCAAGGGCCTTCAGGACGAGGGCGTCGGATGACTGCGGCTCGCAGGCGGAAACGAAGATTGGCGGGAGTTCATCGGAGGCGAAAGGGCCTGAAGCAGAAACGGACGCCTAAGACCCGGAATCTGCGCCATCAAGGAAATAAAGCGGCTGTTCACCAAAAACAGCGAACCGCTTCCAGAACACTCGGTAACACAAGTCGAAGTCTGAAGAGAAGATCCGGGCAAGCAGCCCGCTCTAAGAAGAGCGGGGGCAGCTCCAAAAAAGTTGAGGGCAGCCCCAAAAAGGCTGGAAGCAGTTCGAAGTCCGGGCAATTTGCAAAGGGAGTGAAACGATGAAGCTGATGACCATTTTAGGCACCCGGCCTGAAATTATCCGTCTCAGTCTGATCATCCCGCTGCTCGACCGGTATGCCGCGAAGCATACACTGGTGCATACGGGACAGAACTTTACCGAGAGCCTGAGCGGCGTTTTTTTTCGGGAGCTCGGGCTCCGGGCGCCGGATTATGTGGTACTGAATCATCAAGCCTCTCTTGGAGAGCAGCTCTCAGCGATGTTTGCCGAGGTGGAGAGAATTCTGCTGCAGGAGCGCCCCGACAAGGTGCTTCTGCTCGGAGATACCAACAGCGCCTTGTGCGCACTGCTCGCTGAGCGCATGGGAATTGAGGTTGTTCACATGGAGGCAGGCAACCGCTGCTTTGACCTACAGGTTCCGGAGGAGAAGAACCGCAAGGTCATTGATGCCATCTCCAGCATCAATATGCCTTATACCGAGCAGAGCCGGCAGCATTTGCTGCGGGAAGGAGTCCCCAGCAGCAGAATCGTGCTTACCGGCAATCCTATTTATGAAGTGATGAAGCATTATGAACCGCAGGCTGCGCAGAGCCTAATTATGAAGAAGCTGGGCTTGACGCCGGGGCAGTATTTTCTGGTGACGGTCCACCGGGCAGAGAATGTGGATGTGAGGGAGCATTTACTCGAAATTATGAAGGGGCTTAACCGGATCGCAGAGATAACCGGCCTAAGACTCATCTGCAGTGTTCATCCTAGAACCCGATCCAGGCTGGACAGTGACTTCGGATTACAGCTTAACCCGCTGATTGAGTTTTATGAGCCGTTCGGCTTCTTCGATTTTATGAAGCTTGAACAGTATGCAAAGTGTGCTCTGACAGACAGCGGAACCGTGCAAGAAGAGTGCTGTATTATGGGCGTCCCGACAGTCACGCTTCGCCGAACTACAGAGCGTCCGGAGACGGTGGATTGCGGCAGCAATGTAGTTTCCGGATTAGATGCAGAGCGCATCGCGGCCGCTGCCGTACTCATGTCGGAGCTGCCGCCGGAGTGGGAAATTCCGCAGGGCTATATGGCGGAGAAGGTATCTCATAAGGTAGTCAAATTTTTGCTTGGAGGGAAAAGACATGTTCAATAATCAAGTCATCCTGGTGACGGGGGGAACCGGGTCTTGGGGCTATGAGCTGATTCGGCAGCTGCTGCCGCAAAATCCGAGCCAGATCATTGTCTTTTCAAGAAGTGAATCCGCCCAAGTGACCATGAGCCGGACATTCGAGGATAAGCGTCTTAGCTTCAGAATCGGGGATGTGCGCGATAAGGAGGCACTAAGAGCGGCCTGCAAAAATGTCGATTATGTCTTCCATTTAGCCGCTCTTAAGCATGTCCCGGTATGTGAAGATCAGCCCTATGAAGCACTTAAGACCAATGTCTACGGCACCCAGAATGTGATAGAAGCCGCTATTGAGAATGGGGTCAAAAAAGTGGTGTATATCTCGACAGATAAAGCGGCTAATCCTGCAAACTTCTATGGAATGACCAAGGCCATCGGGGAGAAGCTGATCGTGTATGCTAATCTGCTGCAGACTGCCACACGCTTTGTCTGTGTCCGCGGCGGAAATGTGCTTGGAACGAATGGAAGTGTAGTTCATTTGTTCAAGGATCAAATTGAGCATAAGGGACAGGTGCAAATTACCGATTTTAACATGACCCGTTTTTTTCTGACCTTGCCAGATGCGATCAAGCTGTTGTTCAAAGCTTCAATTGAGAGCAGCGGGGGAGAGATCTTTGTGATGTTCATGCCGACCTGCCGGATTGCCGAATTGGCCGAAGTGCTGATCGAAGCTTCTGGGCGCAAGGGTGTTAAGGTGATCGAGACAGGGATTCGGCCTGGAGAAAAAATTCATGAAATTCTGATGAGCGAATTCGAAAGTTATAATACGGTGGTCTACGATGAGGAGTATTTGGTTATCCTCCCCGCCTTGGACATCCCCAATCTGAGGGAGCGCTATGCCTCCTACCCGCCCGTCTCCTTCCGCCGCTTCAGCTCTGATCAGAACTGGATGAGCAAAGAGGAGATCAAAGCCATTCTTGTGCGCGGAGGCTTTCTGTTATGAAGCTGTTGATCATTGGCGCAAATGGTATGGCAGGCCATGTCATGGTGAGGTATTTTCAAGAACAGGAAGGGTACCGAGTCTTCTATACAACCCGCGATGCCCGTCATCCCTATAGTCTGTTCCTGGATGCCAAAGACGCTGCAGGTGTGAATAAAGCGATTGATCTCGTGCGCCCGGATGTGATTATTAATGCTGCTGGCATATTGAATCAATTTGCCGATCATGATCCGGTAACGGCTTATCAGGTCAACGGGCTGTTTCCCCATCTGCTGCGCCAGGCTGCTGATCAATACGGCGCCCGACTGATCCATATTAGCACGGATTGTGTGTTTAGCGGACAGCGGGGCGCATATACCGAGTCAGATTCCCCTGATGGCTGCTCGACCTATGCGCTGACCAAAAAGCTGGGCGAAGTTCATGCTCCAGGACATTTGACGATTCGCACTTCGATTATAGGCCCGGAAATTCGGGAGAACGGCATCGGGCTGCTGCAGTGGTTCTTTCGCCAGCAGGGGGAGGTTCCCGGATACCGCCGTGTTCTATGGAACGGGGTGACCACGCTTCAGCTCGCCAAGACCACTGAGCAGCTCCTCAGCGGATCTCTATCAGGGTTGATACACTTAGCCCATCCTCATACGGTGAGTAAGTATGAGCTGCTGCTCCTCTTCTCTGAATTTTGGCCAAGGCCCGAGCTGAAAGTGGTACCGGATGATGAAATGGTACAAGATCGTACCTTGGTCTCAACCCGACCGGATGTCAGGCTGAACCTGCCGGAGTACCGAACGATGCTATGGGAACTTGCCGAGTGGATGAAGGTTCATGCCTAAGCACAGGGTTCTTATTACCGGAGCAGCCGGATTTACAGGCAGTCACGCCGTTAAGTATTTTGCGTACAAAGGATATGAGGTCGTTGCAGCTGTCAGAGAGCTTACCCCCTCATTGAGCACGTTCTATACGGCAGGGGTGAACTATGTGAGCTGTGATCTGGCTGATGCTGCGGCTGTTCTTAAGATGATGTACCATGTCCAAGCGGATTATGTGCTTCATTTGGCAGGACATAATTCTGTAGCCGAATCGTGGTTGACTCCGCTGCTATTTATCGAGACGAATCTGATGGCCGCTCTCCACGTGCTGGAGGCGGTCAGAGCTTCGGGCACGGCGAGGGTTCTCTTGGTTAGTTCAATGCTCAAATTTGATCTGACTTACCCGCAGAAGCCTAATCATCCTTACGGACTTAGTAAGTCACTTGGGGAAGCGGCGGCTCTATGCTGGGGAAAGCTGTATAACCTGGATATCGTCATTGCCGAACCGGCAAATCTCATCGGTCCAGGCCCATCAACGGGGATTTGCGCCTTGTTCGCCAAGTATCTCGTACAGTGGGAGAGAGGAGAGCAGCCGCCGCCATTTCAGCTGTCTTCTGCAGAAGAGAGAAGGGATTTCCTGGATGTCAGAGATGCTGTAGTTGCCTATGAACTCCTGATGCAGCAAGGACAGTCGGGCCAAACTTATCCGGTATGCTCAGGTCAGATGCGTTCGCTGGAAGAAGTGACGGAAGCGATGAAGGCGCTTGTAGCCATTAGCCCACCTGTGCACATTAAGGGTAAGGGGGCTGCAGCGGACTCATCCTCAAGTGAAGCAAGTTGGTCTGATATTGCTGCGGAAAGGCTGCTAGGGCTAGGCTGGTCCCCAGCTATTCCCTGGAAGCAGTCATTGACAGATATTCTTCAATACTATCGGCAAGGCGGGTGAACCAAAGATGAAACCCCGAAGAAAAAAAGTCAGCATTATTATTCCCTTCTATAACTGTCCTTATGTTCATCGGGCCATTGAAAGCGCACTGCGGCAAACTTACTCCTCACTGGAAATTATAATCGTAGATGATGGGTCTACCCAGTATGCAGAGCGAATCTTGCCCTATCTATCCAACTCCAAAGTGTACTGTCTGGGGAAAAGCAACGGGGGAACGGCTACTGCACTTAATCACGGAATACGACATTCTTCAGGAGATTATATCGCTTGGCTTAGCTCGGATGATTTGTTCTACCGACATAAGGTAAGCACCCAGCTTCAATATATGCTGAAGCAGGGGGCTGAGGTCAGCCATACGAATTTCAATTACATTAACGCTGCAGGCAAGATTACCCGGCGCAGGGCAGGAGGGACCTATCCCTCAACCCGGGCGCTTGCCGAGAGCTTTATGTCCGGCAATCCTGTTAACGGATGCACCGTGATGATTCGGCGGGATGTTTTCGACAGATATGGTCTTTTTGACGAGAGATTGCCATACACTCATGACTTGGAGTTCTGGTTCAGGCTCCTGCTGTCGGGCGTGCGCTTCGATTATCTGGATCTTCCTCTAACCGCCTACCGCTGGCATGAGCGGATGGGAACGCTGCGACACAGTGATGCGATTCGTGAAGAAATACAGCTTGTCCGCGGCCAATATGAGGATAAGCTTCGTGCCAGTTTGACTGCAATTCGTGGCTAAGGCTATGTGATAAAAGGTTGTAGAGCCTACAGTTCAAATTCCTCGCGTGTAAAATCTTTTCAGCATATGGCTCGGCAGCTCGGCGCAAGCTATAGACTGTCAGTCATTAATCATATGGATGGGGGTTCGTACATGCGAGGAAGCAAAGCTGTCAGCGTATCGTTATCTGCTGCACTTTTGGTGGGTATGATGGGTCTCTCAGGGTGTACACGTAGTGACAACAACGTAAGAACACAAAATACCAGAAATCAAGCTCCGCATCGTCTGAATGTCAACTCCATGCCGCAAAATCGTGATTATACGATTAGAGGCAATCAGGATCAAAGTCTCAGCGGGCTGAAATACAGCCCAGAGCTGAGTAACAAGGTCGCAGGGATGGGCAGCCTTCGTTCGGCTCATGTTATGGTCACCGATCATGAAGCCTTCGTTGCTGTTTCTCTGAAGAACCAGACTCAGCAAGGTCGACGCACAGGAACAACCTCTTATAATGATCGTACACATGGTCAAGGAGTGAATCCTGGCGGCAGCGATTACCGCGCTGAAGGAACCGCTGGCGGTCTTGGTCACGGTATCGGCCGTTCCGGTACAGCCGGCAGTGTGATGGATGGCGCCATGGGTGGAACAAACATGTCCGGAACAGGCCTTGACGGGGGAGTGAATGTTAATACCGATAATACCCCAAGAGGAACCCACAATGGAGCTGGTCTGACAGACGGTCACGCGGGTGGGACGGATGCGGGTACACTTCGCAGGGAGGCTGTCTCAGATGTGCCTCAGCATCTGAAGAGCAGCATAGAACGAACGATTAAAAAATCAAACCCGAGCATTACACAGGTTTATGTGTCTTCCGATCCGGAATTTGTAAGCCGTGTAAACGGATTTGCGACACATTCAAACGGACGCTTGGGCGCTACCGAGGAATACAGAACAGGAACAGGAACTGGGACTGGAACTGGAACTGGGGACGGAGTAGGCGGGGCACTGCGCGGTGCAGCAAATGACTTTGGTGCTCTGATTGAACGCATCTTTCCTACAAGACGGGGAACGCTGACAGGTCCAAATGGCTATTCTCCGAATAACCCGCTGGGACCAGGAAGAAATCAAACCGGCACAGGTACAGGAGTCGGGGCAGGTACAAGCCGTTAATAATTATTAGATCATGACATGACCAGCTCTCCTAGTACAGCATGATTCATGCAGTCGGGGGAGCTGGTTTATTTACTTAATTTGCTTAATTGCAGTTATGAATCATACGTCCTTTAATCCAAACCTTTTCAAGCTCAAGCTGATGATTGACAAGCAGCAGATCGGCTTGTTTGCCTGTCTCTATCATTCCTGTCTTATGGTCAATTCTGATCAGTCTTGCTGGATTGCCGCTGGCTGCTTCAGATGCTTGCTGGATGGTCAGGCCTACATGCTGAACTAAATACCGAAAGCCGCGAATCATTGTCAGGGTGCTCCCGGCAAGGGTTCCTTCCTGATCCTTTAAGGTGCATACGTTGTTCTTCATCACGACTGGAAGGTCTCCAAGCATATAGTCACCGTCTCCAAGTCCGGCAGCAGACATGGCATCCGTAATTAAGATCAGATTCCGGTTATGCTTCACAGCTGCAATAAGGGAAATGACAGCGGGGTGCACATGAATGCCGTCGGCAATGACCTCGGCGCTAATTTCCGGCATGCTTAGGATGGCTCCAGCGGTACCTGGCTTACGATGATGAAGCGGCGTCATGGCATTGAAGGTATGAACCGCATGATGAAGCCCTGCCTGTACAGCAGCTTGTATCTCTTCATAAGTAGCATCTGTATGCCCAGCTGCTGCAACAATGCCTTTCTCCCGCAGATAGCGGATCAGTTCCAGTGCTCCTTCGCGCTCTGGGGCAAAGGTCACCTGCTTAATTAGGCCCGGATACTGATCCTCCCAGGCTTCAATCCATGCACGGTTAGGGGGAGTGATGTGATCAGGGTTCTGTGCTCCAGGCCATTTAGGGCTGATGAAGGGGCCCTCCAAATGAACACCTTCCAGTTGGGCATAGGGCATTTCGCCTCGGCGATAGGTATCCGTTACGGCTAACACTTGATCAATGACCTCTTTCGGTGCGGTCATGGTCGTGGCCAGCATTGAGGTAGTGCCTTGGCTGCTGTGAAATTTCAAAATGGTGTCGATCCCGGAAGAATCGGCTGTTGTAAAGTCCTCGTGCATTCCGCCATGAACGTGAATATCAATAAAGCCTGGAAGTACATAGCTCCCCTTGGCCTCGATCCGTTCGGCCTGTCTCCAATAGGGATCCTCCAGGATACCTTGGGCAGTGCCGGTAAAAGCGATGATTCCATCCCGAACAGCAACGGCCCCATCATGAATGATATGGGTGGGCGTTATAACTTCGGCATGAACAATAAGAAATGTGCTGCTCATCATATAAACCTCCCGGCTTTAGCATCGACCAGAATCGTGACGTTCGGGTGAGTTTGTAACAAAGAAGCAGGGCAATGAGTTGTTAGAGGTCCCTTAAGGGCTCTAGCCACAATCTCCGCCTTGTCCTCCCCTTTAGCCATCAGCAGGATTTGCTTGGCATGCAATATAGAGGCGATCCCCATCGTAATGGCATGGGTGGGAACCTCATCTGGAGATCTGAAGAAGCGGGCATTGGCCTCGCGGGTCCGATCATCCAAGGCGACGATATGTGTACGGCTGTGAAGCTTGTTCGCAGGTTCATTAAAGCCGATATGCCCGTTGTGTCCTAAGCCGAGAATCTGCAGGTCCAGCGGCCCCGCCTGCTCCAGCAAACGGTCATACTCAGTCACCGCCGCTTCTGGATTCTCAGAGCCAGAAGGGATATAAGTATTGTGGGGCAGAATGTTCACGTGCCGAAAAAGGTGCTCCTCCATAAACTGGCGGTAGCTCTGCGGATGATCTGCCGGAAGGCCTACATATTCATCCAGATTGTAGGTTCGGGCTTGGGAGAAGTTAACCGAGCCTTCCCGATAGAGCTCGACGAGCCGGCGATAAATACCTACAGGGGTGCTTCCTGTAGCTAGCCCTAGAGCTGCCTGAGGCCGGGTTTGCAGAAGACTCGCCACAATACCGGCTCCGATATCATTGAATTGCGCTTCATGGTCAACCTTGAGGATATTCAGCATGCTAGTACCCCCCACGAGTTTTTCGATAATGCTGTACGTTCTGATATGAGCTTTCAAGCTTGGGTATATATTCTGTGAAATTCCGACTGGCCATGGCGGTAAATAAAATATCAACAATATGAAGCTGGGCTATCCTTGAAGCCATATCTCCGCGGCGCATACCTTCTTCCAAAGAGGAGGAGAATAAGTGGACATCCGCAAAGGCGGCAAGTGAGTTTGTTCCATACTGTGTGAGCGAGATCGTGGTCGCGCCACTGTCCTTGGCGCATCTGAGGGCATCAATCGTTTCAGGAGTTTCTCCTGAATAGGATATGGCCACGGCTACATCGCCTTCACCAAGGCTGGAAGCGGAAGTAATCTGCATATGGGAATCCGCGAAGGCGGTGCAGTTCTTGCCGATTCGGACGAGCTTCTGATAGAAATCCTGCGCTACAACCGACGAGGTAGCTACACCATAAAGGTCGGTTCGGTTAGCTCTACACAAGGCACTTACAGCCAATTCAAGCTGATCCAGATCCAGAAGCCGCGTTGTGTCGGCAATAGAGGCCAGATGATTGGCTTCAATAGCGGAGACGATCTTGTGCAGATCGTTGCCCGCAATGACATCCTGATATTCGGTCTCAGAAGACTTCTGAGCAAGCTCAGTAGCCAGTTTCACCTTGAAGTCCGGAAAGCCTTTGAAGTGGAATGTCTTGCAGAATCGGGTCACGGTTGAAGGGCTGATGCCGCACTGTTCCGCGAGTTCCGTAATCCCCAAGTGGATCACCTGGGAGGGAGATTCCAGAACCAATTCTCCCAGACGCCGTTCTTGCGGCGGCAGCTGGTCTAAATGCTGTTTAAGCGCATGAAGAATTGGGGATTGGATTATACTCACCACTTTCATGATAGAGATGTACTCTTATGATTTGGGTAATTATTTTCATTAAAATATAAATATACGGGAAAATAATTTCGATATCATCTTAATGCAAAATTGGGGAAAGCGCAAGCAAACAGGCAGTACCAGAAGAAATCCTACCCTGTAGCGAAAAAAGTGGCGTATAATAGATTGTCAGGTTGACTATCTTCAAGTACAGTTAAACTGATGCTCATTTTAAGAAGTGAACAGAAAGGGGGAAGTCAATTTGAGCCTCGATCTGGATCAATATATTGACCGTATTCAAGATGCTTGGAAGAAGACTTTTAGACAAGTAGAGAACGATATTATGCAGCACAAGGAATTGGGACTCACTGGACCTCAATTCCATATGCTGATGTTAATCCATAAAGAAGGCACCTGTAATATTAGCTATTTAGCGGATACGCTGGGAGTTAAGCCGAGTGCAATTACCGTTATGATTGATCGGCTGGTGCAAAGTGGGTATGTATCTCGTCGTCATGATGAAGAGGATCGCAGAACCGTTCTGGTCAGTGTAACGGATGAAGGCAACGAGATTCTGGGTAAAGCGAGAATCAAATCGCGCAGTATCATGAAATGGTATTTGTCCCAGCTCGATGAGCGGGATCTTGAGGTCATGGCCGGCATCTTCGAGAAGCTGTCGACGATGGGGAAGCCGCCGGGTTTGAACAAGTAGCCTATGCGAGAGAGGCCGGGATCAGAAATTTCTGAGCCGGTCTCTTGTTGTATGTCCCAATTTGGTAAGATGAGACCAAGTCAATTGAATTTCGGTAGAGAGGCCGTTGTAGGAGGTTGCCTTTGTGGATACATATATTTTGGCGTTAGATCAAGGAACGACAAGCTCAAGGGCTATATTATTTAACCAGGAAGGAGACATAGTGCACGCGGCGCAG
This sequence comes from Paenibacillus sp. CAA11, assembly GCF_003060825.1. Classification (NCBI taxonomy): domain Bacteria; kingdom Bacillati; phylum Bacillota; class Bacilli; order Caryophanales; family Paenibacillaceae; genus Paenibacillus; species Paenibacillus sp. CAA11. Next base: position 3,745,331 of record NZ_CP028922.1, on the reverse strand, counting down.
CATGAATTTCCACAGTATTTCCCAAAGCCTGGATGGGTGGAGCAAAGTGCCAATGAAATCTGGGGGTCGATTCTGGCAGTCATTGCTTCCTGCCTGTCCGAGTCAGGGATTAAGGCGCATCAGGTGGCAGGGATTGGCATTACGAACCAGCGCGAGACGACAATCGTGTGGGATAAGGCAACAGGACTGCCTGTTTATAATGCGATTGTCTGGCAATCCAGGCAGACTGCAGAAATCTGCGAAGCGCTGAAGCGGCAAGGCTTAAGCGAGCTGTTCCGCTCGAAGACCGGGCTCTTAATTGACCCTTATTTTTCAGGGACGAAGGTGAAGTGGATTCTGGATCATGTTCCGGGCGCTAGGGAACGCGCGGAGCGTGGAGAGCTGCTGTTCGGTACAGTGGATTCCTGGCTGATCTGGAAGCTCTCTGGGGGAGCTGCTCATGTGACGGACTATTCCAATGCGTCGCGCACTTTGATGTATAACATCCATGAGCTGCAGTGGGATCGTGAGCTTCTGGATATCCTTGGAGTCCCGGAGGCGATGCTGCCAAAGGTCTGCTCCTCTTCGGAAGTTTACGCGTTAACCGCAGGCTATCACTTCTTCGGGGCAGAGGTGCCAATAGCCGGAGCGGCAGGTGACCAGCAGGCGGCGCTGTTCGGTCAGACCTGCTTCGACAAGGGGATGGTGAAGACCACCTACGGGACAGGCTGCTTTATGCTGATGAACACGGGGGATCAGCCCGTGGAGTCCAGACATGGCCTCATTGCCTCCATCGCATGGGGGATTGATGGCCGGGTAGAGTATGCCCTTGAGGGCAGCATCTTTGTAGCTGGATCAGCCATTCAATGGCTGCGCGACGGACTGCGCATGATTCGGGACGCGAAGGAGAGCGAGCGGTATGCTAAGCGGGTGACCTCGGCTGACGGAGTTTATGTGGTGCCGGCTTTTGTAGGTTTGGGAAGCCCTTACTGGGACAGTGAGGTGCGCGGAGCGGTGTTTGGTCTAACGCGCGGAACTTCGAAGGAGCATTTTATCCGTGCTACGCTGGAATCGCTAATTTATCAGACCAAAGATGTGCTCAACGCGATGGAGCAGGATTCGGGAATCAAGGTCAGCGCTTTGCGCGCCGACGGCGGAGCCGTGGCTAACGGCTTCCTGATGGAATTCCTGAGCGGGCTGCTGGATGTACCGGTAGAACGCCCTGTTATTAACGAGACGACTGCGCTCGGAGCGGCTTATTTGGCAGGCCTGGCGGTAGGATTCTGGAAGAGTCGGGAGGAAATTTGCAAGAAGTGGAGCCTTGACCGGCGCTTTGAGCCTTCGATGGAAGCTGGGGAACGGGACAAATTGTATGCGGGCTGGAAGGCAGCGGTGAACGCAGCGATGGCTTTTAAGCCTTGATTATTATAGAGATATGGATCTCGTCTGCAGGTCAAGACCGCGAAAAGGGGAGTTAGCTGATGGAGAAAAGACGGGACTTAACCGCCGGTTGGTTGGATGCGGAATATGAGCATGAGGTAAAGCGCAGAGCAGCGGCGTTTGAAGCCGAGGGGAAGCTGCCTTGGGATCTTCTGGAACACTTATATGAGAAAAAGCTGTTTAAGCTGTTCGTACCGCGGACCTTGGGCGGCCTTGACGCCGACCTGCCTCAGGCGCTGCGAGTGTTTCAACAGGCGGCGGCTATCGATGGGAGCTTGGGTTGGCTTGTAACGATCGGCGCCGGCGGCGGCTTCTTCAGCGGCTTCCTGCCGCCGCAGCAGGCAGCAGATTTCTTCGCAGACCGCGAGGCTGTGTTAGCGGGAAGCGGCATGCCTACCGGCACGGCGCAGCCGGTTCCGGGCGGTTATATGGTGAGCGGTTCATGGTCCTATTGCAGCGGCTCTTCGTTTGCTTCATTCTTTACGGCCAATTGTGTTATCCAAGGTGGGAAGGAGGAGAGGGAAATTCTCTCCTTTGCCTTTCTGCCTGAGCAGGTAGAGGTGGTTCCCGATTGGAATACACTAGGGATGAAAGCTACAGCGAGCCATACGATTGTAGTTCGTGAAGCGTTTGTGCCAAAGGAACGGACCTTTGACTTGTCAGGTGCGCCTATACTGGATTCGCCAATCTACCGCTATCCGTTCGAGCCGTTCGCAATCGTCTCCTTCACAGCTCTCTGCCTTGGCCTCGGACAGGGCTTCCTGCAGGAAGCGGAGCAGCTGGCCAGCGCGAAGCAGGCGGCGTGGAGCTCTGCTCAGCCGGGCCGATATGCTGCCATCCAGGCCGCTGTCCACTCGGGAAGAGAACTGCTCCAGACGGCTGCTGAGGCGTTCTACCGCTTGACGGACGAAGCTTGGGAACGCCTCAGCAGCGGGGAGCAGATGCAGGAGGCCGTGGCAGCCGAGATTGGGCGTGTCAGCCGGGAGGCTGTGACAGCTGCACTGGATGCGGCTGATCGCGTCATTCGTTTACTCGGAATGACGGCGCTCATGCTGGATCAGCCGGTGAACCGGTTCTGGCGGGATCTTCACACGGCGGCCCAGCACGGCGTATTCCAGCCGGAATTCAGCCTTTAAGCAGCATAAGCCGGCCAGAATCTCTGGCCGGCTTATGCTGCTATGTTTCTCAAGCGGGCAGCTTGATTTTTTGCCCCGGGTAAATTAGATGCGGATTCTTCAAATCATTCAAGCGTTGCAGTGTCCGCCAGGAGGTACCGTGCTGCTTCGAAATACCGTCCAGCGTGTCGCCCTTCTTCACCACATAGAATTTGCCGCTTTGCGCCGGCTGGCTTGCAGGCTTGCTTGGCTTAGCAGGCACAGGCTTCGTAGTGGCAGGACTTTGAGGGGCTGGTGAAGGGGCAGGGTCTGGTGCCGGTGCCGGGACAGGAGCCGAATTCGCAGAAGGCTGCTCTGCCTGTGCAGGCTGAGCTGGTTTCGTTGCAGGTTCTGCTGCCGGGGCAGTGAGGCTTGCTTCTTTGATCCGTCCATCGGCCTTGATCTCTACCTTTTGCAGTTTTTTCATGTAGTTGATCAGCGCCTCGTCCAAGGAGCCGAACATTCCGGCCTGCGGATGCTTGCCGAACATGGAGTATTCGTCACCTCCGGCCGCCATAAAATCGTTGGTCGCCAGAACATAGGTTTTGTTCGGATCAAGTTTCTCTGTGCTAATCATCACCGTATGAACCCGGCTGCCTTTCGGCTGGGAAGGGTCAATCTGGTAAGTGAGTCCGGAGACTTGCGGGAATCCACCCTTTGGTTCAGGATAATCGGATACGCCATTCTCCAGGGCAGCCTTGATGTCCGCCCCGCTAACATTCAAGGTGACAATCTGGTTGCCAAACGGAAGAACGGTGATCACATCCCCCTTGGTCACATCCCCAGCTTTAATGGATGCCCGTATGCCGCCTCCGTTCGTAATGGCCACATCCGCCTTGCTGATATCCCGAATGGCGTCGGCCAGCAGGTCCCCCAAGTTCGTCTCCCCGGCACGTACCTTTGCCCTTGCTCCCTCTAGATTGACATCGGTGTGAGCCACTTTCTCTTTCAGGATGCTCTCCTGGCTTTTATTAATGGAATCGATCAGGGTCTGCACCTTCGTGCTTGGCTTAATCGCCTCAGCGGACTTCTCATCAATCAGCTTTGCGGTTTTCTTGGTTACCTGGTCCTGGCCACCCACAGATCTACCACGCCAAGGTATTTGCTGTATTCCCCAGCGCTGGCGATGAGCGTGTTATTATCCGCCAGAAATCCCTCTGGCAGAACCGTATGGCTGTGACCGTCGATGAACAGGTCAATCCCTTTTACTTCTTTGGCAATTTTCAGACTTGTATCTTGGCTGGACTTATCCTGGCCGATATGACCAAGGGCGATGATGACATCGGCGTCCTGCTTCTGAAGCTCGTTTACCATCTCCTGAGCTTCTTTGGAAGGGTCTGTGAACTCTACATTTTGAACATTCTTCGGGTTGGTTTTAAAGGCGGTCTCGGGCGTAGTTAAGCCGAAAATTCCGATCTTCACACCGTCAATCTCTTTAATTATATAGGGCTTGAATATACGCTCACCGTTTTTGTTCTTTACATTCGCGCTAATCACGGGGAAATGGAACTGCTTGGACAGCTCAACAAGCCGGTCGGTCCCGTAGTTGAATTCGTGGTTGCCAGGAGCCATAGCATCATACTTCATTTCGTTCATGACTTGCACAATGCTCTCCCCGTTAACCAGGGTGGCAAAGGTTGTCCCGTGAATGACGTCACCATCATCGAGCAGCAGCGTATTAGGGTTCTGCGCTCGGTACTGGTCAATGATTCCGGCGAGTTTGGCAAAGCCCATTTCTGGTGAATTCGGGACTGCGTGGGCATGGATATCATTGGTATGCAGGATTGTAATGTGCTTTCCTGTTGGCTGGCTTTGGCTGGGGGGCGTTCCTATCGCATCTGCGGATGAAGGGGCCAGCGAACCGAGAACGAGTAGGGATGCAAGTACTGGAGCGGCGCTCCATTTCATGAATTTGAACAATGGATCATTCCTCCCTGATATGTAGAAGATTGCTCTCACCGTACCAGAACAACGTTAGCGCTGTAACAACGGTGTGTTAGATCCAGGTAAAGCGGTTAGTAAGGGAGTAAAGTATGGGGAAGTGTCAGTCTTTTCATAACAGCAGTATGTGGGTATTATTGGTAAAGGGGCTGGCATAAGCGATTCAAAGAGTAATTTACAGAGGAGATGCATATGACTCATCAAATCATCAGCTGGGGATGGCACCTGGTTTTTGTTCTCTGTCTTGTAATGTTTATTCATAATATCGTGCGGTATCGTCTAAAAAGTATAACTTTAGAAACCTATATCTCGCCCTGTTTATAGGCGCTAACAGTTATATTCGCGCTCTATGGGAGGAGCGGTTTATTTATTATGTCTATACCGGCTTGTTCATTGCCGCGGTCATTCTGTTTGGCATCGCACTGCTCATCGGCAGTCTAGATCATGATGGAAGGATAAAGGAAAGGCGTAGAACTCTGCAGCCCAATTTTACCTATGCACCGCACCCCTGCTCTGTACTTTTCATAAAATGTGTTGACTGTATCCCTTAACCTTGTTAAACCACAAATCCCGAGCAAGGAGGGGTGACACATTTTGAAGGGCAGCGATCGTAACAGCAAATTCTTGCTTACTCATCGAGAACGTGAAGTATTTGAATTGCTCGTGCAGGATAAGACCACGCGGGATATCGCGGAGCAGTTGTTCATCAGTGAGAAGACCGTGCGCAATCACATTTCAAATGTGATGCAGAAGTTGAATGTCAAAGGCCGCGCGCAAGCGGTCGTCGAGCTGATTAAGCTCGGGGAGCTAAAAATATAGCTGCCGCTTATTGGAGGCGGGCGGCTGATCCTTCTCTCATCCTCCGGGATGAGGGGAGGTTTTTTGTTGTTCGGAAAGCTGTCAAAGATGGTTGCCGCACAGCCTGTATCAAATAGATACGAAATATTAAGTTTGGTTGCAGTTTATGGATTGACGGATAATGGGAATGGTTGTAAAATCGCATTAAAGTAAAAACCTTTAAACTTTTACTATGATCTTTGAGACTACTGATAAAGGCGAAGTTGACATTCGATGTTCTGTTTTCAGTCAGAGTATAGTTTTTTCGAAATGAGCTATTGCTTTTTTATTTCCCACAAAGTTAAAGCGTTTAAACTTTTCAACTTGGAGGCATAGAAGTCTAGATGAACATTCATGATGTAGCCAAAAAGTCGGGGCTCTCTGTAGTGACCGTATCCAGAGTTATTAACAATTCACCTTCTGTACGTGAAAGCAATCGGCGGAAAGTGCTCAAAGCTATGGAGGAATTAAATTATCAGCCCAATTCAGCGGCGCGGAGTCTCGTACGTGGCAAGACGGGAGTCATTGGGATGTCGATTACCAACTTTAACGACTCTTTCTATGACCGTGTGATCCGCGTGGTGAACCGGAAGCTGGCAGAACAAGGCTACTTCTTGGCCCTGTCCATAGCTGAGAATGAGGATGAAGGCGTGAACTTCCTGTTTCAGAAGGACCGCGTTGACGGAATTATTCTGCTGTCTCCGCTTGAGGAAATGGAATATGTGGAGGAGCTGAAGAGAAAAAACATTCCGTTTGTCTTGCTGGATAACCAGTTCCAGCATGACGATGTTCCCAGTGTGGTCGTCGACAACTATCAAGGGGGATATGAAGCGACCAAGCATTTGATTGGTCTTGGACACACCCAGATCGCTTATATCGGTGGCCCTTCGGTATTCTTAAGTGTAGCGGAGCGCAAGAGAGGCTATGTACAGGCGTTGGATGAAGCGGGGCTAACGCCCTTCGGCACAGAATATTGCGGATTTACGGTAAGCAGCGGTTATGAGGTAGCCAAGAGATGGATTCGTGAAGATAAACTGCCGACAGCCATCTTTTCCGGAGACGACTTTATTGCGCTCGGGGTTGTTCAAGCCCTGCGTGAGGAGGGAATTCTGGTCCCTCAGGATATCTCAGTTGTTGGCTTTGATGATCAGCAGTTCGTAGGTGAATTTTATCCCCGATTGACGACTGTCAGACAGCCCGAGGCGCAGATGGGCAGCATTGGTGTGGATTTGCTGATGAAATTAATCCATGGGGAGGTGGTGCCGGCTGCTGTAACGAAGCTCGCTCCTCAGCTTCTTGTGCGTGAATCCACCGCATCTGTAAGGTTATCCTGAATATTAGGAGTGAAACAAACTGTGAAGTACTTTTTAGGAGTCGATGCAGGGGGCAGCAAAACCTACGCCATGATCGCAAATGAACAAGGAGCGGTCTTGGGTGTAGGCAAGGGAGGGAATGGAAATCACCAAAAAAACCGGGAGCAGGCGGAGAACAGTTTGCAGCAGGCCGTATCGGGAGCGATTATGGCCTCAGGGCTGACAAAGCCTCAGCTGGAGTATTCTTGGTTCGGCCTGGCTGGAGCGGATCGAGAAGCCGATTTGCGAATTTTACGGCCCATTATCAGTAGCTTCGGCCTTCCTCAAACCGAGATTTCCTGCGATACCTGGATTGCCTTGCGAGCAGGCACTGAGAGTGATTATGGAATTGTGCTGATCTGCGGCTCGGGAGTGAACTGCGCCGGTAAAAATCCGCGGGGTGTTACATACCAGTGTGGTGGATTTGGCTACCGGTTCGGCGATTACGGCGGCGGCTATGATCTAAGTGTTGAGGTATTTCGCAGCGTTCTCCGGGCGGATGAGGGAAGGGAGAAAGAGACAGTCTTAAGCGAACGCTTAATTCAATTACTGGGCTATTCCAGTGTCTCGGAGTTAAGAGAGGATTACCTGGATCATTCCAGAGACTTGTCTCCCCATATTGCTGAGCTGCTGTTTCAAGCGGCAGATGAAGGGGACCAGGTTGCCACTGGACTTCTGAACAAGCAAGGGGATGAGCTTGGTTTGGCAGCGGCAGCGACAATTCATCGATTGGCTATGGAGGAGCACTCCTTTGACATCGTGCTTGCAGGCAGCCTTTTGACCAAGGGTGATCGCTCAGGCATCATCCGGCGGGCCATTGAGCAGAGAGTGAAGCACACGGCCCCAAATGGCACTTTAAGGGTTTTAACTCGGGAGCCGGTTGTCGGCTCGGTCGTTCTGGCGATGGAAAGCAGCGGTATGCGTGTAAATCAGGAAGTTCTTGATCGTCTATCACGGGGTATGGAGGGGCTATGATCATGGAGGAAACATTGAAGCTGGTTGTCATCGGAGCAGGGTCATCATATACGCCTGAGCTTATGGAAGGCATCATTATGCATCACAAAGAGCTCCCTGTGAGCGAGGTATGGCTGGTGGATATTGAGGAGGGGAGGGAGAAACTGCATACGATTGCGGAGCTGAGCAAGCGCATGGTTGCCGAGTCCGGCCTGCCGATTGCCATTATGGAAACGCTTAACCGAAGGGAGGCCATTGCCGGAGCGGACTTTGTCTGCACGCAAATCCGGGTAGGCATGCTGGAAGCGCGCAAATGGGATGAACTTATTCCGCTTCAGTACAATGTCATCGGCCAGGAAACGACCGGGCCCGGAGGAATGATGAAAGGCCTGCGAACGATCCCGGTCATTCTGGATATCTGCAAGGATATGGAGGAGCTTGCCCCTGATGCCTGGCTGCTGAATTTTACAAATCCGGCCGGCATGGTGACCGAGGCGGTTCACAAATACTCTTCGGTCAAGAGTGTAGGGCTGTGCAACTCGCCGATCGGGTTTCAAAAATGGCTCTCCGAGTTCTTCGGGCTGCCGATCGACAAGATCTACTCGGAGTTTGTCGGCATCAACCATCTGCACTGGGTATCCGATGTCGTGATTGACGGCGAAAGCAAGCTGCAGGAGCTCATAGACTATCCCAAGAGCTACAAGGCCAGCAATGTGCCGTTTGATTCCTGGGACCATCGGTTCCTGAACGGACTAAACGCCATTCCTTCCTACTATCTGAGCTATTACTATTTGACGGACGCCATGCTGGAGGAACAGAAGAAAGCAGCGGGAACGACAGGCTCTCGTGCCGAGGTGGTGAAGAAGGTAGAAGAAGAGCTGTTCGAGCTGTACCGGAACGTAGAGCTGAAGGAGAAGCCGAAGCAGCTTGAGCAGCGCGGCGGGGCTTATTACTCGGAAGCGGCAGTACTGCTGATGCGCTCCATTTATAATGATTCACGCGACATCCAGACGCTGAATGTCAGCAACAATGGCATTATTGATTTTCTGCCGGACGATGCTTCCATTGAAGTGAATTGTATCGTGACCAAGCAGGGTCCGCTGCCGATTCCGCTGCGCAAGGTTCCGGAGTCCGTCAGAGGTTTACTGGCCGCGGTCAAGCACTACGAGAGCCTGACCATTGAGGCTGCCGTGCACGGAGACCGCGATATTGCCCTGCAGGCATTGGTTCATCATCCGCTGGTGCCTTCCGTTACCGTCGCGGAGAAACTGCTGGATGAAATGCTGGAGAAAAACAAACCTTATTTGCCCTTATTTCATTAGAAGGCAGCAGAGGAGGAAAAATGGATGAAGGCGGCCGTTAAACCAAGTGTATGGAAAAAGTTGACCAATCAGTGGGATTTACAGTCCATGGTTTGGCCGGGAATTATTTTTGTTGCTATCTTCAGCTACATCCCGATGTACGGCGTGGTGATGGCGTTCCAGCAATACGATATTTTTAACGGCATTCTGGAAAGCCCTTGGGTCGGGTTCAAGCATTTCAAAATGTTCTTTGAGGCGCCCGAGTTCTGGAATGTGATGCGAAATACTATTGTGATCAGTTTGTTGAAACTGGTCATCACCTTTCCTGCTCCGATCCTGCTTGCACTGATGCTGAACGAAATTGGGCATATGGGCTTTAAACGGTTTATCCAGACGGTCAGCTATTTGCCTTATTTTCTATCCTGGGTCATTGTCTCCGGTTTCGTATTCTCGCTGCTGTCCGTAGATAACGGAACGGTGAACATCTTGCTGGAGCGACTGAACCTGATTGAAGAGCCGGTCAACTTTCTGGCGATACCGGAATACTTCTGGTCAATTCTGGTGAGCGTCAACGTGTGGAAGGAGGTCGGGTTCGGAAGCATTGTCTACCTGGCTGCGATCGCGGGCGTTGACCCGGCTATGTATGAGGCCGCTTCGATCGACGGCGCAAGCCGGTTTAAGCAAATTTATTTGGTTACACTCCCCAGTATTGCTCCTGTTATTGTCATCTTTATGATTCTTGCCATCGGTAATCTGCTCAGTGCAGGCTTTGAGGACATTTTGCTGTTGGCAACTAACCCCATCCTCCGGCCATACTCCGATGTAATTGACACCTATGTGTACCGTGTGGGGATACTCAATGCCAGATTCTCTTATGCGACAGCGGTAGGGCTGTTCAAAGCGGTAATCAGTGTAATTCTGCTGGTTACAGCCAACAAAATCGCCCGCCGGGCCGGCGTCAGTCTCTGGTAGGACCATACAACCATAGGAGGGGTACAAAATGAGACTAAGCCTGGGCGACAAAATGATGCAGCGGACGATCTATGTGCTCTTGACACTGATGGCGGTGATCATGCTCTACCCGTTCTGGAACGCGCTGGTCATCTCCTTTAATCAAGGGAGCGATACGGCGCTCGGGGGTGTAACCCTGTGGCCGAGAGTATATACACTGGAGAACTATTATATTGTGTTTCAGGATCACCGCCTGTTGAATTCGTTCATGATTACTATTCTTCGAACCATGAGCGGTACGGTATTGTCCGTCTTCTTCACGGCCCTGTTAGCCTACGGAATGTCCAAGAAGACCTTGCTGTTCCGCAAGCAGTATATGGTGTTCTTCATGATCACGATGTTCTTTAGCGGGGGCCTGATTCCCTCTTATATGCTGACTCGCTCTCTCGGCATGCTGGACACTTTTTGGGTGCTGATCATTCCGAGCATCATCAGCGTCTATAACATGATTGTTATCCGCACCTTCTTTTCTGCTCTGCCTGACGGGCTGGAGGAATCGGCCAAGATCGACGGCTGCAGCAATTACGGCATTTTCTTCCGGATCGTCATTCCCGTCTCCGGCCCGGTGCTCGCTACCATTGCTCTATTTACGGCGGTGGGTTACTGGAATGACTGGTTTACGGGAGCAATCTATATTACCAAGGATCCTCTGCTTCCTATACAGACTCTCCTGCGGCAAATTATGAACTCCAACATTATGACCGAAATTGGCTCATCCAATGCCATTGCTCAGGATCATATGAACCGGAACCGGACGGTTACCACGAAGTCGCTGGCCATGGCCACGATGATGATCGCGACGATTCCGATTATTTTAACGTACCCTTTTCTCCAAAAGTATTTCGTTAAGGGTGTGTTGATTGGTTCTTTGAAAGAATAGCAGTCTCCATATTGGGTAGAAAGAAGGGAAACGAATGCGCAATCGCTTGAAAGGGGTATCGCTTCTGACGCTCTCTCTGCTGCTTCTTCTCACAGCCTGCGGCGGAGGCGGGAATAATAACGCTTCACAGAATACGGGCACCGGGGTAGCGGCTGATGACGGCAGCGGAATCAAACCCACTACCTTCAGCTTTTATGGAAACTATGACTGGCTTACGACCGCGCCTTGGGGGGAGAATGAGGCGACGAAATGGATTCAGGAGAACAGGAAGGTTACCGTTAAACCGGTGCAATCGGGGGGAGCTGCCGCGGAAAAGCTCAACACCATGATCGTCAGCGGCGATTTGCCGGATGTCATTTTCACTGACCGTGGATCCACGGTAGAGCGGCTGGTGCAGGCAGGAAGATTGGTTGCGCTGGATGATTACTATGAGAAGTATCCGAACTTCAAAAAATATGTAAAAGAATCCACCCTGAACCTGCTTCGCTCTGAGGACGGCAAGATTTATCAAATCCCGAACTGGTATACCTCCGGGCAATTCGGCAATGGCGGGTGGATGGTCAACAAAGATATTTACAACGCGCTCGGCAAACCGAAGCTGGAAACCTTCGATGATCTGTATCAATATTTGCTTCAGGTACGAGACAAGTATCCGGATGTAGTGCCTCTGGAGGTTGGTGAGAAGGGGGCAGGCCTGGAAATCATGTACGGCGGGTTCAGAGAGAATGCTACGAGCAAATTCATCTCCCTCATGGGCTATCCGGAAGGCAGCAAGTTGCTTCCGATCTATGACGATCCTGCCTTCGAGGAAATGATGCTGTATATCAACAAGCTGTTCCGTGAGCGGCTGATTACCCAGGATGCGCTGCAGCAGACTCAGGATGCGGTTAAAGAAAAGGTAAATACCGGCCGGGTAGCGGTTATGGTCGAGTCCAATATTACTACTTATGGAGCCGAGGGACACCGAGCACTGACAGCCAGTAATCCGGATAGCGGATATGAAATTATTTGGCCGGTGCACAAAGCCGGATTAGACAAAACAAAGGTGTTTGTAAGCGGATATGAGACGCTGGGCTGGAACGTAAATGTCATTACGACTAAGGCAAAGGATCCTGAGGCGATCTTCGCGTACTTTGACTGGATTACGGGTTCGGAGGGACAGAAGGTGCTCTTCTTCGGTCCGAAAGGCTTGTACTGGGATCAAGAGGATGCGAATGGAGCACCGATACCGAACGAGAAATACAAGACGACCCCGGCTAACGAGCGAACGGAAACCATGCGCAAATTCGAGGATTTCAACTGGGCGGGCAATACGACCTTTATCGATAAGGCAAAAATGAGCCTGGAGGCTTCCCTGTCTGCGAACCAGAAATCGTGGGAGACGGTGGCGCAGTCCACAGTAACCTGGAAGACCGCGCTGGACATTACGGAATTCGTGAATACCGACCCGCTTCCGGATACAGAGGCCGGCATCATCGCTCAGAATATCCAGGATATTCATACCCTTGCTTTCGCGCAGATGGTTCAAGCCTCGTCAGATGAGGAAGTGCTGTCAGCGCTGGAGACGGCCAAAAAGAACGCCAATAAAGCAGGACTGGATAAGCTGCTGGAGTTCAGGACCGAGAAATGGCAGGAGAATGTCAAGAAAATCAACGCAACGAAATAATTCGAGTTTGAAATATGAATAGCACTATTTATATGGAGGCGAGAATATGTCATTTGCGCTGAAATCGAAGTTCATTGCTGCATTAAGTTTGGTGTTGATTTCCTCAGCAATAGGAACTGCCGTTTTGGCTAAGGCTGCAGAAAGGGAGAATCGCCCTTTTGAGACAGAAGTTATTGTTAGAACTGTGAACCAGTTCAAGAATAAGGCGGATGTCCAGAATTTTATTGCCATGTCTGAACGCTACGGAGTCGATGTCATCAGCATGAACGTGAAGCAGGATGAAGACGATGAGGTTCCATCCGGCCGGGTATTTTATCAGAGTGATATCGCTCCGATCGCGCAGGGCTACGAGAATTTCGATGCTCTGCAGGAGGTCATTAAGGCGGCCCATGCCGCAGGAATTAAAGTTCACGCCTGGATTCCGCAGTTCCATGACCAGGAAGCCTTTCTGAAGCACAGGGAATGGCAGATGCAGGCGCTGGTGAACGGGGTGCGGACACCGTTTACAGGCGCTAACGGGAGCGAATACTTCGTCAATCCGATTCACCACGATGTTCAAGGCTATGAGCGCTCCATCATTCAGGAAGTAGTCGAGAATTATCCGGTTGACGGCGTGGTGCTGGACTGGATCCGCTTCGACAATTACAACATGGACGTCAGCGATTACACTGTGGCGAAGTACAAGGCACAGTTCGGGTATTCACCGCTCACCATTGATTTCAATACGGATTCGGTGAAGCGAAGACAATGGAATGAATGGAGAACGGAGCAGATCGGACAGTATGTCAGCGATATCCGGGAAGATATTTCACAGTCCGCGAACCCGGGTGTGCAGCTTGGTGTATATATTTTGCCGCCCGAATTTACAGAGGTTGGACAGAATGTAGCCAAATTCAAGGATGAGATCGACTTTGTCGCACCGATGGCATATTTTGATGACTGGGATTTCAACAGTGATTGGGTTTACAGCACTTCATACGGCATCCTGAAGGATACTAGCGACCGGATCAGCGGCAGTAACGTGGAGATTGCAGCAACCCTGGATAATGACTGGACCGATGATCAATATCAGGAGATTTACAAGGGAATCCGCGATAATTATCCAGACGTGAAGCGCCTGTCGTTCTTTTCCTACGGAGCTTGGCCAGAAGATGAGCTAGCCAGTATCCATGAACGTGCAACCTGGCCGACGCCGGACTGGACGTCACCCGAGGATCAAGACTATCCGGCCCAGCTGCCAGCCGGGTGGAAGGCGAGAAATATCGGTTCCATGCTGGGGAACGCCACCTACAATGCATCCAATAAGCAATTTACATTAAGCAGCAGCTCTACGGATATTTGGGGCAGAGCGGATCGGCTGAATTTTGTATATAAACCTGTGGAAGGTGATGCAGAGATCGTGGTTCAGGTACGGTCCACAGACCGTATGGACGGCTGGGCCAAGGCCGGCATCATGATCCGTGAGTCGCTGGATAACCAGGCGAAGCACGCGGACATGATGCTTACCCAAGGGAATGGTGCAACCTTCCAGTATCGCACAGCGGCCGCGGGCAGCACGGTTGACCAGACTGCGGATGCCTCTGTCCCCAGATGGCTGAAGCTGAGCCGAAAGGGAAATACCTTTACCGGCTTGGTCTCATCTGACGGCAAGCGGTGGCAGAAGGTCGGCAGCGTGCAGATTCCGATGAGCCGCCAAGTGTACATCGGCATGGCGCTTAGCAATCCGGGAGACGATTCGCAGAATAAGGCCGTGTTTGGAAATTTGAAGATTACGGATTAACACCGCATATATTCCATAGCTGAATCACGGCTAATACAAATGGTGGAGGAGCTTGAAAGATTCGGGCAGCATCAGACGCTTCCATGCACCAGAACAGCGCTGTTCCATCTCCTTCACCAAGGCTAAAAGGAGGCGTGAATATGACGATGCCGCTAAGAGAACGGCAGTATTACTTTCGGGATTATTACGATCAGGGTGAGGAACTGGTGTTGGAAGGACGGCAGCTCAGATGCAAGCTGTCTTCAAAGTTCTCCCTGATTCAGAAATACGAGGGTCCACTTGCTGCGGATGGCCCGATTGCTATTGTTGAACAGCTTGAGCAAGGAGAGACACTCGAGCAAGGCAATGCCACTCTGGAGCTTGAATATGAGGGAACTCTTAAGGCGGATGGTTATCAGCTGAACATAAGCAAGGACGGTAAAATTACAATAGCTGCCTCGAATAAGAGAGGACTAAAGTATGGGATGGATGCGCTGCACCAACTGCTGAGTGTAGATGATGGGAAGTGTCGATTGCCCGTGGCAACGATTCATGATGAGCCCTCCTTTTCGATTCGCGGTATTATTGAGGGATTCTATGGCACGCCGTGGAGCTTTGATGACCGAATGGATGCTGTACGCTATATGGCGGCTCATCGAATGAACGCGTTTATATATGCTCCCAAGGATGACCCCTATCATCGTGAGCTATGGTGTGAACCCTATCCTGAGAATATTTTTGCCCAGATTCGTGAGCTGAAGCAAGAATGCGATACTCATCTGGTGGACTTCTATTATTGCATTAGTCCGGGGAACGATCTAAAGTTTCGCAGTGAAGCGGATTTTGCCAGTTTGGAAGCGAAGATGGCAGCGATGATATCCATCGGTGTGCGGCATTTTGCTCTGTTGATGGACGATATCGACTATACGCTGTCAGGAGAGAACCTTCATTACTTGGAACGTTCCGGACTAGCCCACGCCTATGTGGCAAATCGTGTCTATACCTATCTAAGCGGTCAATTGCAAGAGGTTACACTGGCGATGTGTCCCACAGAATATTGGTCCTATTGGGATACCGAATATAAGCGGGATATCCGCGAGAAGATGCATAAAGGCATCAAGATATTCTGGACCGGCTATTCTGTCTTTGCCCCGAAAATCGGAAGCAAGCATGCGCAGGAAAATTACAGTTATTACGGACATGATCTGTGGTTGTGGGACAACATACCGGTTAATGATGCTGACTACGACCGGTTGTTTCTGGATCCGGTTCGCGGACGTTATTCGCGGCTTGGTCAGACCGGGCATCATGCGGTTGTGGCGAATCCGATGGTTCAATGGGAATGCTCCAAGATTACACTAAATACAATGGCTCACTATATGTGGAACAGTGAACGTTATATGCCTGAGCTTTCCTGGGAACTGTCGGTCCGGGAATTTGCCGGAGAGCTGGCAGAGGATATGATGTTCTTCTGTAGTCAGAATTTAAATAGTCAACTCTACAACGGTGGATATGAGGAATTGAAAGAGGCTTTGCAAAGCAAAGATGTCCAGAGGCTTGATTTGTATTTCGACCGTCTGGAGAGCACATCCTCCAGGTTACTTCAATGGGGTAACCACAAGTTTAAGGAAGAAGCAGGGCCGTGGCTGCAAAGAGCTCTGGCAGATGTAAAGCTGTGGAGAGCCGTACGGCGTAAGGTTACCGGGACGTTTGAACCCGGGGTCAATGAAGAGTTGCGCGAACAGGCCGAAGCCTGCCAGGCATTCAAGGTCCGTCTAGGGAGCGATCCGGCCTGGAAAGCAGCCGAAGCCTGGGGATTTGCGGTCAGGGAGGGAAAGGACGGATACCGGCTGACCTTGGAATCTTAGGGTAGCGAGTGATGCGGGAATTCGATGTCAAAGGCCGCAAGAGAAGCGGCAAGACGAGCGGCAAGACGAGCGGATCAAGCTTGGGAAGCTGAAAATATGGCTGTCGGGGAGCCTTCATTCACTGCAAGACAGGTGAAGGGAGGCTTTTTGTTATTCGCGCGAAAAGGTCACGAAGGAGCCATAAAAACTACATAATAATAGCCGGAGAAGAAAATCGTCTCCGGCTATACAGGAATTGCTGCAATTGAATGATATTTCCTTTAGATCAGCTTCAGGTACTCGACAATGGTCAGCAGGCCTTTGTCAAAGTTCTCCAGGTTAAAATGCTCGTTAGGGGCGTGCAGGTTCTCATCCGGCAAGCCAAAGCCCATCATTACGGCCGGAGCCGACAGTACGCGGGATAGAGTCTCTACAATCGGAATAGAGCCGCCATCCTTTGTGAACAGTGCGCGCGTGCCGTAGACACGCTCGTAGGCGTCCGCAGCCTTTTGCAGCATTGGATGCGACGGGTCGATATTGAATGCAAAGGCCCGTTCGCCCGGGGTGATGTCAAGCGTTGCGCCCGCTGGAATATGGGCAAGCAGATGGCGCTCGATTTTATCCAGAATGTCCTGTGGATTCTGATTAGCGACTAGGCGGCAGGTGATCTTGGCGTGAGCTTCCTTTGGAATCACCGTCTTGGTTCCTTCGCCCTGGAATCCGCCGTATACGCCGTTAAGCTCAAGCGTAGGACGGGCACCGGTACGCTCTACAAAGGAGAAGCCTTCCTCGCCGAACAGCGTGGTGAGTCCGAGATCGTTCTTCAGCTTCTCTTCATTGAAATCCTGCTTCTTGAACTCTTCTCTCATCTCAGCAGACAGTTCTTGTACATCGTCATAGAAGCCATCTACGGTGACTCGGCCATTCTGATCATGCAGTGAGGCCAGCAGCTCTACGAGAGCATGGAGCGCATTCGGAACGCCGCCTCCGAAGGAGCCGGAATGCAGATCTGTATTGGCAGTATGAAGAGCGATCTCCAAGGAGCACAGCCCGCGAAGGCCTGTTGAGATGGCAGGTTTGCCTTTCTCAATCAGGGAAGTGTCGGAGATTAGAACGACATCAGCCGCAAGCTTCTCACGGTTCGCTTCAAGGAACGGAGGCAGGCTTGGGCTGGATACTTCCTCTTCCCCTTCAATGCAGAATTTGATATTTACAGGAAGGCTCTTCTCCTCGGCGAGGATCGCTTCAACCGCTTTAATATGTAAGAAGACTTGACCTTTGTCATCCGTCGCACCCCGGGCAAACAGCTTGCCATCGCGCACGGTAGGCTCAAAAGGAGGCGTCTCCCAAAGGTTCAGCGGATCAACTGGTTGTACATCATAGTGTCCATACACAAGTACGGTTGGTTTTCCAGGGGCGTGCAAATAATCGGCATACACAATAGGATGTCCGGTAGTCTCATGCACTTCCACATGTTCCAAACCGGCACGCTTCAACGTCTCTGCCAGCCAAGCAGCAGCCTTATTTACGTCCGGCTTGTGTGCCGAAATAGCCGAAATGCTTGGAATGGACAGCCATTCTTTAAGCTCGTTCAGCTGCTGTTCTCTACGTCCGGCAAAATATGCTTGATAGTCCATAGTTGTTATCTTCCTCCCAGCTTGAAATATTATTTATTGTACTACGTTTTGTTCGATTTACGAAAAGTCTTTTAGATATTTGTGGGGATCAACCCTAACAAGCGAGGGGGGAAGGGCCGATAATAGCAGTATCTGTCTTTTTTATCGTATGAACAGCTGCGCATCAGGTATGCACAGGGGTTGGCTATGAGAGAATGGTGGATATGCGAAAGACCTTCTATGTAAACATGAGGATGTCTTACACCTGTCAGCTAGTGACCCGCGAAGCCAAAATCGACTCGAAGCATGATTTTCTGCTGATGTAACCGTATGATTTCGGCAAAATTTCTGTTATCCTTGCTGTAAACCTTAAGATATCCTTAAAGGGAATTAAATAATTTTTAGGTACTCTTAAGGTTTGCGGAAGAGGTTTTTGATAACATTTTATTTAAGAATGCGTACAAGAAGGGAGTCATGATTACATGACAGAAGAAAAAAAGGACCCGCAGGATACTCAGCCAGAGGCCGCGGAGCCGTTGAATGAGAGTCAGTCCGAAACTACAGAAACTACAAAGAATACAGAGAATACAGATACGTCATCTGCAGTAAATGAACCCGCTACTGGGTCTGGGCAGGAAGCACCAAAGTCTGAAACAGAAGAAGTAGGCCAAACTGAGGAGAACACTTCAGTATTGGTGCCAGAAGGAGAGGCCTTGGCCTCAATTTCTGCCACGGAGGGCACAGATCACCCGGCAGCTGAAGAAGAGTCAACCAAGCGCGGCGGCAGCCAGGTATGGATCGGCATTTCGCTGCTGCTCGCTGTGCTGCTGGTCATTTCGCTTGTGAAGAATCCGTTCGGTCAAAGCGATGCCAAGACGGTTGTAGCTACCGTTAACGGAGAAGATATTACGAAGGACAAGCTGTACGACAAGTTGGTTGAGGCAGGCGGCACGCAGACGCTTAGCGGCATGATTGATGAAGAGCTGGTCCGCCAAGAGATGGAGAAAGAGAAGCTGCAGATTACGGACGCTGATATCAAGAAGGAGAAGGACTTCTATTTGAAGCAATTCGGCTCCGATGAAGCGCTGAGTCAGGTGCTTGCACAATATGGGATGAGCGAGGAAGACTTTAATGAGCAGCTGAAGAAAGAAGCTCAAATCCGGAAGCTGCTTGAACCGAAGGTTACAGTGACGGATGATGAGATCAAGCAGTATTTTGAGGCAAACAAGGAAGCTATGAATACACCGGAGCAAGCGAAGTTCTCCAGCATTCTGGTGGCTACACAGCCGGAAGCCGAGGCAATTATCAAGGAGCTTAAGGGCGGAGCGGACTTTGCCAAGCTGGCAAAAGAGAAATCCATTGATACAACAACTAAGGACAAGGGTGGAGATCTGGGTTATGTCAGCAAGGGAACTCAGGATGCAGCTTTTGATGAGGCCGCATTTAAGCTGAAGAAAGGCGAAATCAGCGGAGCTATTAAGTCTGACGCTGGCTTCCAGGTTCTTAAAATGACCGATTACAAGCAAGCACATACAGCTACACTTGAAGAGAAGAAAGCTGAGATCAAAGATATGATCGTAACTCAGAAGGTTTCCGAGAAGGCTACAACTTGGCTGGCCGATCTCAAATCGAAAGCCAAGATCACAAATACGCTTGAAAATAAAGCGAATGAGAAAGCAGCGGCCGCTCCTGCGAAGTAACCGTGAGATTACTTTGCTAGGTTAGGCGGTCTTCTAAGCAGCTTAAACAGCCGCCAGGCATCCCTGGCGGCTGTTTTGATTTTTCGAAACTTTGAAAATCAAATAAAAAGCGCTAAAATAAACGGTAATGATTTCCGGTTAGAGACAGAACAAGGAGAGGGACGGATAACGATGGCTGAATGGTATGAACAAAGCTTTGGAGAAGATTACCTGCTGGTATATAAACATCGTGATGTACAGGGCGCCAAGCGGGAGGTTCATCAAATGATCGGTTGGCTCGGATTGCCAGAGGGCTCGAAAGTGCTCGATCTGTGTTGTGGCATGGGGCGGCATTCCATGGCACTGCATGAGGCGGGCTTTGAGGTGACCGGCGTCGATCTCTCTGACGTCCTGCTTCGGGAAGCGCGGGAGAATGACCCGAAGGGACTTGTGAGATGGCTGAAATCGGACATGCGGAAGCTTCCATTCGACGGGCCTTTTGACGCCGTGGTGAATCTGTTCACTTCATTCGGCTATTTCGAGCGGGACGAAGAACATGTCCAGGTGCTGCGGGAAATATACCGAGTTCTTAAGCCAGGCGGGAAATTTATTATAGACTTCTTAAACCCGGCTTATACCATAGCCCGGCTTGTACCCAGCTCAGAACGGATCGACGAGGGACAGAGAATTCGTGAGAAGCGCAGCATCGAGGATGGGTATGTGAAGAAGCGGATTGAAATTACGGCTGCAGAAGGGGAGCCGGGAGAGCCGAGACACTATCTGGAGCGGATTAAGCTGTACCCCCGGGAACGCTTCGAACAGATGCTTGCGGAGGCTGGATTGACCCTGGAGGCCATCCATGGCAATTATAACGAGGAGAGCTATGATCCGGAGAGCTCACCGCGTATGATCATGGTAGGCTTTCGCAAATGATACTGCCGGAATGGGTAAACTGGGAGGACGGGAAGCTGGTACAGGTGCGAATTTCGCTCTCTTCACCGCTGCGCTGGGTGAACAGCTATCTGCTCTATGGGGAGGATGGCCGGATCACCCTTGTAGATCCAGGACCCCGCTCACCACAGATAGAAGCGGAATGGAGGGAGGTATGCCGTGCCCTCCAGATCGTTCCTCAGCAGATCTCATCCATTGTGGTGACTCACCACCACCCGGATCATTACGGGCTGGCCGGCTGGATGCAGCAGCGCACGGGCGCAGCCGTCCGGATGTCCCGCAGGTGTCAGCAGGAAGCAGAACTCATGTGGGGGAAGAATTCCCGGATGAACGATGAGCTGCCTTTGTTGTACCGCAGACATGGGCTGCCCGACGAATTGATGCTGCCGATGCTTCGGCATCTGGAAGGGTTCTTCTCTGAAGTGCACCCTGCCCCGCAAGTCAGCTATATTGCGGAAGGTGAAGGCTTTGAAATGGGCGGCCGCAGCTGGATTCCTTACGAAACCGGAGGACATGCCTCCGGACATTTGTCCTTCTATGATCCGGCTTCCGGCAGTCTGCTCTGCGGGGATGCTGTGCTGCCCCAGATTTCCCCGAATATCAGCTATCTTCCGGGCGGAGATCCTGCACCGCTTCGTTCATTCCTAGCGGGGCTAAAGAAGATTGAGCCGCTCATGGTAACCAGAGCGTATCCCGGCCACCGGCATCCGTTCACCCATTACAAGGAACGAATTGCCGCACTGCTCCAGCATCACGAGGACCGGCTTAACCGCCTCATCGGACTTCTGGCAGGGGGTCCGCTCACGGCTTACGAGCTTCACCTGCTTCTCTTTGGCAGCAAGCTTACGCTGCATCAGCTCCGCTTTGCCATGTCCGAGGTGCTGGCTCATCTGGTGGAGCTGGAGCATCGGGAACGGGTTAGCCAAGATTGGGGACGAGGGGACGTCTTGCGTTATAGACTAGCGGATTGAAAATGGGGTAAGCGCTATAGGCTAAGAATTAAGGGCTGTTCTTCTCAGTAGGGGATACTGATTAGGACAGCCCTTGCTTATGGCTCATATGACAATTGAACTCTAAATTTCACAGGATTTTGGGATCTGGAAGCTTGGCTATCTCTCCGCGTCCAGCGTATCTTCTCCGCGCGCCTTCTCCCGCTCCGCCTGTTTGCGGTGGGCAATCCGGCTGCTTGCAGAGGCAGCGACTGCCCCGACAATGTCATCGAGGAAGGTGTTGATTGGACCAAGGCTTTTATCGTTCAGCCGTTCCAGTACCCCCGGCTTTAGCTTGTCGATATAGCCGTAATTGGTGAATCCGATACTGCCGTAGACATTCACGATCGAGAAGGCTAGTATTTCATCAACGCCGTACAATCCTTCATCATGTTCAATCATGTCCTGCAGCTCGGGGATCAGCTGACCCTGTTCGGCCATCAGGTCCAGCTGAATGCCGGTCAGCACTGCATTTTGCACCTCGCGTTTGGTCAGAACCTGCTCCACATTGTGGATGCACTCCTCCATGGTCAGCTCCGGGTAATACTTCTGCTGCAGGAGCATGACGAGCTCGGCAATTTCTTCGATCTTGATGCCGCGCTTGTGCAGCCAGCTCCGAGTAGCGTCCGCCACCTTCTTACTGTTCAGACTGTATGGCTGTTTCGCCTGTTCCATCTTCATCACCTCGTCGTCAATTGTGAAGAACAGATAATTGCAGTGTGTCCACTTCCCGCAAATCGTAGTTATTTTTCCGGGAGGGAGCTCGTATACATAGTAGTACAAACCATAGAAAAATGTTAGGGAGGACCCTGCTTATGAAAGTATTACCCTACCTGCGCCCTGCTGCGACTGCTGGAATTCTGGCGCTCCTGCTGTCAGGGTGCAGCTTTCCCGGCGCAAGTCCGTCTGCCCAGATTGACCCGCCTCCGGCAGATGTGGAAGCGCAGATGCTCAGCGGGTTGGAGGATCAGGTTCATCTGGAGCTCTCCGCCAAGGATGAGACGCTTACGACAGTTTATGTCAGTAATGGACAAGGGTTGCTTGTCCCTGTAGCGATTCCGCTGTCTTCCAGTCAGAAAGATAAGCGTACTTTGGCTCTGCAAGCACTGGTTAAGAACGGACCGTATCAGACCAAGCTTCCGGCCGGCTTTACCGCCGTACTCCCGGAGGGAACGGAGGTACAGTCGCTTACGGTTAAAGAGGATGAGAAGCTTGCTGTGGTTGAATTTACCAAGCCATTTGCAGGTTATGAAGCCAAAGATGAACGTAAAATAATAGAGGCCATCACTTGGACTTTAACCAGTGATCCCCAGGTTCAGAACGTGGAGATTTGGGTTGAAGGCCAGAGACTTAACGAAATGCCGGTAGATCATACTCCGTTGGCCCATCCACTCAACCGGTCGGCAGGCATTAATCTGGAGCTGGATCAGAACGTCAGCCTAGCTCAGACCCGGCCGGTGACTTTGTATTTTACAGCTACCTCATCGAGCGGTGATCCTTACTTCGTGCCAGTCACGCGGCTGGTACCTGCGGGAGGAGATCCGGTTCAAGCCGCGCTTGGTGAGCTGCTTCGCGGTCCTCTTGGCGAAAATGGCCTGGAAGAGGTTCTGACGACCGGAGCCAAGCTGGAATCGGTTAAGACGTCCAAAGAGGGTGTCGTTACCGTATCTCTCAAGGACGAGATGTTTGAGAACGGAGACAAGCTTCCGGCCCAAATGCTGCAATCCGTTGTACTGACCGTAACAGAAAACGCCAAGGGAAGCAAAGTTAGGATTCAGCTGAACGGCAGCGAAGAGGTGATCGGCAGCGATAATCAGCGTTATAGTGATCCGGTATCGAAGCCAGCTGTGATCAACAATCTCCCTGTATAATGGCTGCTAGGAGGGGACCGCATAGGCGGGTCTCCTTTTTTGTGAGCATTTTCCGGCGCAGCCTTAAGTCAGAACTAGGAAGATGCTTTTAGGCTGTCACTTTGGTAAAATAGGGGAAGTCTAATGACAGGATAAGATGTAGGAGGCAGACAAGAATGAGAATAGACGGGCGCAGCGTCGATCAACGCAGGCCGATGAATTTCAAGGTCCAGGTTAATAAGTATGCAGAGGGCTCCGTGTACATTGAAGCAGGAGATACGAAGGTACTGTGTACGGCTACTATAGAAGAGAAGGTCCCACCCTTCATGAAGGGGCAGGGGAAAGGCTGGGTAACCGCTGAATATTCGATGCTTCCCCGTGCCACCCAGACGCGTAACCAGCGGGAGGCTGCTCGGGGCAAGCTGACTGGCAGAACGATGGAGATTCAGCGGCTGATTGGCCGGGCTCTGCGTTCTGTTGTAAATCTTCAGGCCATGGGAGAGCGCAGCGTCTTAATTGATTGTGATGTGCTTCAGGCCGATGGAGGTACCCGGACGACCTCGATTACCGGAGCTTTTGTCGCGATGGCTATAGCTATGAATAAGCTGGCCCAGAAACACAACCTCCCGACGTTCCCAATTAACGATTATTTGGCTTCTGTTAGCGTTGGAGTCGTAGGTGAGGCGCTCTTGCTTGACCTCAATTATGAGGAAGACTCTAAGGCCAAGGTAGATATGAATGTGGTGATGACCGGAGAGGGTAAATTCGTTGAGGTACAGGGTACCGGAGAAGAGAATCCATTTTCCAGAGAAGAGCTGAATGGAATGCTTGAGCTAGCTGAGAAAGGGATTCGCGAGATGATTCTCCAGCAGCGTGAGGCGCTGGGCAGTATTGCTGACAAAATTGGAAGCCAGGCGGAGAGGTCATAAAATGACACAGGATTCCAATATAATCATTGCGACGCGGAATAAGGGCAAGGCCCGAGAATTTGCACATGCCCTGGAATTTCTCGGCCGGGCGGTAAAGAGTCTGCATGATTATCCAGAAGCACCGGATGTGGTTGAGGATGGAACCACCTTTGCAGAGAATGCCCGCAAGAAGGCAAAGGAAGTGGGGGATGCCTTAGGGGTTCCTGTGCTTGCCGATGATTCCGGGCTTTGTGTAGACCGGCTGGATGGAGCTCCTGGTGTCTATTCAGCACGGTATGCAGGAGAAGGGGCTTCCGATCAAGACAACAACGAGAAGTTGCTGTGGAAGCTGGAGGAGCTGTCCGAGGGAGAGGATACGGAGCAGCCTCTGTTAAGCTCGGCCCGCTTTGTCTGTCATCTGGCTTACTATGACCCGGCCACAGGGCAGTTTACGGAAGCTACGGGAGAAGTAGAAGGCTGGATTACCTCAGAACCGTCCGGGTGTGGCGGATTTGGCTATGATCCGCTGTTCTACATTCCGGAATTCGGCAAGACGATGGCAGAGCTAACCCTAGAGGAGAAGCAGGCTATCAGCCATCGCGGCCGGGCGCTGGAACGCCTGAAGGAACAGCTTAGAACGTTGTAAAGATTTAGAGCGGCATCCCCGTATGGGGGAGCCGCTCTATTTGCAATTAGCGGATAGAAATCCGGTAATTCTTGAGCCAGTAATTAACTTGAGCGATATAAGCGAACAGCTGCGGGCCGGACATCAGCTGCCCGAACCAGGGCAGGTTGGAGGAGGCTTCTGGGCTTCCGGCAAGCTCACGGATTTTATCGGCATCGATGAACGGGAGGATCGGAGAAGAACTGTCATCGAGCACGGCAAGAGCCTGAATTCTTACGGCTTCCAGATAAGCCGGGTGGTGTGTCTTAGGATAAGGGCTCTTCTTGCGGTACAAGACATCATCTGGCAGCACGCCTTCCAACGCTTTGCGGAGAATGCCCTTCTCGCGGCCGCCAGTCGTTTTAACGTCCCAAGGGATATTCCAGACATATTCAACAAGGCGGTGATCGCAGTAGGGAACCCGAACCTCCAGGCCTGCGGCCATACTCATCCGGTCTTTGCGATCAAGCAGGGTCGGCATAAACCGGGTGATATTAAGATAAGACAGAATCCGCATCTTGGCCGCTTCCTCATCTTCTCCGTCCAGCGCGGGAACCTCGGCTAAAGCTTCTTCATAGCGCCTGTTAACATACTCCAGCGGACGAATCCATTCTCTGGTCTCGGCAGAAAGCCAGCTGGCCCGAAGGTCTGTCGCTACTGACCACGGGAAAGTTCCGGCATTTCTCAGTTCATCTCTGTGAAACCAAGGGTATCCGCCAAAGATCTCGTCAGCGGCTTCCCCTGAGATGGCTACGGTAGCTCCCCGCTTAATCTCTTCGCAAAAAAGCAGCAAAGACGCGTCAACATCTGCCATCCCCGGGAGATCACGGGCACGGGTCGAGTCATCGAGCGCTTTAACCAAGACCTCCGTATCCACTTGGACGTAATGATGCTTAGTTCCCAGCTCTTCTACCATGCGTGCGATCCAGGGACCATCCGCCCCCGGCTGAAAGCTATGCTCCTTAAAATGCTGGTCATTTCCCACATAATCTACGGAATAGGTATGCACCTTGCCCTGTCCGGTCCGGTTATAATATTGAACCGCAAGAGACGTGAGGGCACTTGAATCCAGTCCGCCGGACAGCAGAGTGCAGACGGGGACATCGGATATGAGCTGCCGCTCCACCGTATCGGTAAGAAGCTCGCGAAGGCGGGCTGCAGTCTCCTCTACACTCTCCTCATGAGGCTTGCTTTCCAGCTTCCAATAAGGATAGATGCGGAGACCATCCCGGCTGTAAATCATGCAGTGTCCTGGCCGCAGCTCCTTCAGCTGCTTGAATACTCCATGCCCCGGTGTTCTTGCCGGACCCACGGCGAAAACTTCGGCCAGCCCTTCCGCATCTACGACAGCTTCAACCTTAGGATGCTGAAGAATAGCTTTGGGCTCAGAACCGAAGATGAGGAGGCCAGTTTGCTCACTATAGAACAGGGGCTTTACCCCAAGCCGATCCCGGGCAAAAAAGACATGGTTCTTCGCACTGTCCCAAACAGCGAAGGCGAAAATTCCGTTCAGGCGGTCGACACAGCCAGGTCCCCATTCAATATAAGCTTGCAGCAGAACTTCTGTATCGCATTGTGTCCGAAATGTTCGTCCAAGGCGCTGAAGCTCCCGCCGCAGTTCAGGTGCATTGTAAATTTCACCATTATATACGACAGTGAAGACCAGCTCGTCCTCATGGGCCACCATGGGCTGGGCTCCGTTCTCGGGGTCCATGACACTGAGGCGCCGATGACCGAAAGCGCAGGGATTTGAGATCCAGGTGCCTTGGGCATCAGGACCTCGCTTGGATAAGGTTTCCGTCATATTCAGCAAGAGCTCGGAATCTTGAGTCAGATCCCGTTCCCATTCTATAAATCCTGTTATTCCGCACATTTCTGTTATTCATCCTCTCTCCAAAAGGTTCCCCCACTTTGGGTTGCCTCGCCGTAAAGTATTAACACTTTATGCCGAATGGAGGCATAAAATGTTTGTCCGGGGCGGAAAACTATAAAACGTACAATAGGATCAGCGCAAGGTGCATTCGCTGCCTATTTAATAAGGAGCAGGGAAAGGGTGCATAAAAGTTATGTATAACATCAGCAAAGCAGAATTTCGCAGATTGACCGATTTGGCAGGTCTTCGCTGCGCCGAGATTGAGGTGTCTTCGGACGATGCGGGAAGCGAGGACTTGCTGGTGTATGTAGCCAGAGCCAAGCAAACAGGCGATTATGAAATCGTTCATATGTACAGTACCAAAATCGATCCTCAAATTGACTGGTACAATGAAAATTTGAACAATGCCTACGAGGAGATTGCCGAGGAAGATTTCGGGGCTGCAACCTGGCCGGAAGCTGGCGGGGAAGTGCAGCGTGAGAACTTTAGACAGAGCCTTCTGTCTTACGGCAACATATCTGAGAAGCTTGAGCAGATGCTGCCCAAAGGCGGAGCTTAAGACTAGAGTTCTTGGCAGCACGGGAGCTTAGGGTTGTACCGGCACCGGGCCTAGAATGGCCCGGGATCGTGCTGCCTGATTTGTTGACACCAAAATGGATATAGGAGAAGAAATAAAATTTGTTGTGGAATTCTCCAAAATAATGATTGAAATCGCTAACACAGGCGTATATAATGTGGTTATTGAAACGTTTCAAATTTTCTGATCGCTCTGAATGAAGATATCAGAAGAGAAAAACAAGCAAATGAATTAAATATCTTAGTGAAAGCGATTAAAATCGATTAAACCAACTTATTTAGCTCGTACTGCAGCTAAATAAAGAGCTGCAAAACAAATAAAAAGCAGCGAATTTTTTTCGATAAAAATCGAAACGTTTCGATGTAAGGGTTTGCAATTTGCTGAATCATTACTAATCTTATCATGGGGTGAAGGAAGAGATGAAGAAAAAAACCTGGCTGGTTACTCTGGCCGCATTGCTTGCTTTTTCGATGGTAGTTGTCGGCTGTGGTTCGAACAATTCCGAATCCGGAAGCGGCGATTCCAAAACGCTGAAGGTATGGTTTATGGGGACTTCGGAAAGTGTGGCTCCGGTTGCAAAAATGTACGAGGAAGCTAACCCTGGTATTAAGGTCGATGTACAGGCAATTCCTTGGGATTCCGCGCATGATAAGCTGCTGACGGCTGTCGCATCAAAGAATGGCCCGGACGTGATCCAAATGGGGACAACTTGGATTCCTGAGTTCGCAAATGCAGGCGCACTTCTCGATATGGCTCCATATATCGAGAAACATCCGAGCCTTAAGGCGGATAACTTCTTCGATGGCGCTGTAGAAACTACTAAATACGATGGCAAAACCTATGGAGTGCCTTGGTATGTAGAAACCCGCGCGCTCTTCTACCGTACGGATCTGCTGGGTGAGGTTGGTTATCCTGAAGGGCCAAAGACTTGGGATGAGCTGAAGGATGCGTCCAGAAAACTGGTAGCCAAGGGTGGAAAAGGACATTACGCCTTGCCGATCGAAGCCAAGGACCAGGTTTATACTGCTCTTTACGCATGGCAAAATGGCAGTGACATCATTGACAGCAACCGCCAGCCTTTGTTCAACAAGCCGGAATATGTAGAAGCGATCAACTTCCTGAAGAGCTTCTATGATGAAGGTCTGTCCCCTAAAGGAAATGACCTGGATACTGTAGCTGCATTTAAAGACGGCACGCTCCCAATGTATATCAGCGGTCCGTGGATGATTCAGACAACGAAAGAGAAAGATCCAGAGATTGACGGCAAGTGGACGGTAACAACACTGCCTTCGAAGAAGACCAATACTTCTTCTATCGGCGGATCGGACTTGTCTATCTTCAAGTATAGTAAGAACCCTGAGGAAGCTGCCAAGTTCATCTCTTTCTTGACCGAAGAGAAGGCACAGCTGAAATACTACGAAACCTCCAACTCGCTTCCGGCTCTTAAGAGTGCATGGAACAATGAACAGTTCAAAGATCCGATGATCGCTGCATTTGGTAAACAGCTGGAGAATACTCGTCCTGCTCCACAAATTAAGGAATGGGAGACCATTGCGCAAGCGGCAATTGCTTCCTTTGAGAAGATCACGATTGGCGGAGCGGATACGCAGGCCGAATTGGATAAGCTGAACGAGAAGGCGAACGAAATACTCGGGAACAAGTAACCCTTTTCCCATCCGCATAAAGCTTGCTTTTGGTGCCGGGACTTTCCTTGAATTTAAGGCAGGTCTCGGCTGCAAGCTTTTTGATGACCTATAAAGAATGAACTAAAGAAATGAATGTTAGTTCAATCTATATGGCGGATACATGGGGAAGGCTGAAGAAAATTAAGGGGTGAGTTAGAGATGCGGCAATTCGTGAAACAATGGAACAAACATAAATATCCGTACTTCTTTATTGCTCCGGCTGTGCTGTTGCTGCTCGTGTTTTCGATCATACCGATCATCATTGCGCTGATCATCAGCTTTACGGATATGGACTTGCTCGGGCTTGCCGATTACGCAAATATATCCTCAGTCGGGTTTGACAACTATTTGAACATCTTTAAAGACCCTGTCTTTATAAAATCAATTTACAATACAGCCTTTTATGTACTTATTGGAGTGCCGCTGGTTGTTATTTTTGCCATGGCGGTGGCGATGCTGCTGAATTACGGCACAAGCAAGCTGTTCAAGGCTTTTCGCGTCATTTATTACATGCCTTCTATCACCAATATTGTGGCGGTAGCTGTAGTCTGGGGCTATTTGTATAATGGCTCGTACGGTCTCTTCAACTATATTCTGTCTTGGTTCGGAATTCCGGCACAGGAATGGCTGCAGGACCCAAATCTGGCTAAGCCTGCGCTGATTCTGCTCGCCCTGTGGAAATCCATCGGCCTGAACATGATCATCTTTCTGGCTGCGCTTCAAGGTATTCCGCGATCCTATTATGAGGCGGCTGAGATTGATGGAGCAACCGGATGGAAGAAGATTCGGCATATTACGATTCCGCTGCTCAGCTTTGCAACCTTCTTTGTGACCATTACGACCTTGATCGGATGGATTCAGTTCTTCGAAGAGCCGCTGGTCATGACGAAGGGCGGTCCGCTGAATGCGACGATGTCTATGGCGCTATTTATTTACAATAATGGCTTCCAGCTCAGCAATTTCGGTTATGCTGCAGCAGGCTCATTCGTCCTGTTCATTATTATCATTCTGGCAACTATTGTTCAATTTGCGGTGAGAAAGAAAGAAGTCGAATACTAAAGGAGGGACATCATAATGGCACTTAAGAAGCTCGAAAAAGGGTTCATGGTCACTATTTTGATCATTGGCGGACTTCTGATGATGATCCCGTTCATATGGATGCTGGGCTCATCGTTCAAGCCGGAAAATGAATTTACCATCATACCGCCAACCATTATACCGAATCATCCAACACTGCAAAATTATAAAGATTTATTTGTGAAAATGGACTTTCTGATTTATCTCGGCAATACGCTGATTATTGTACTCTTCTCGTTTGTCGGATTGTTCCTGAATGCACTCGCAGGCTATGCGTTTGCCAAATTCGACTTCCCGGGGAAGAATAAATTCTTCTATCTGATCCTTGCGACGATGATGATTCCGGGACAGGTTACCATGATTCCTACCTATTTGATCATTAACAAGCTGGGGCTTGTAAATACCATGGGAGGGATTATACTGCCGGGTCTGGTTGGGGCATTTGGTATCTTCCTGTTCCGTCAGTTCATGTCTACCATTCCGACAGATCTCTTAGAGGCGGCAAGGCTGGACGGAGCTGGCGAGCTGCGGATATTCTTCCAATTAATTCTGCCTGTCGTGAAGCCGGTATTTGCCGTACAGGGAATCCTTACCTTTATCGGCGCCTGGAACAGCTTCCTGTGGCCTCTGATTATCGCTAATGATGAGAAGCTGTACACGCTCTCGGTTGGACTTTCTCTGCTGAAAGGCCAGCATGGAACGGAATTCGGACTTCAAATGGCCGGAGCTGCCTTCATGGTCATCCCGATCATTATCATTTTTGCTTTTTTCCAAAAACATATTATAGAAGGATATACGATCTCTGGGATGAAATAAATAAGAGGATATGTACTCAGAAGACCAGAACTGGAAGGATTGAACAAGTGAAATGGCTACGATTAAAGATGTGGCGAAATTAGCTGGCGTTGCGCTTTCTACTGCTTCATATGCGCTGAACGGAGACAGCAAGGTAAGTGCGAAGACGAGGGAAAAGGTGCTGGAGGCGGCAAGACAGCTGAATTATCGCAAAAACGGTTTTGCCATGGATTTAAAACGCAGCCGGACCAATACGATTGCACTGATCCTAACGGACCTGTCAGGTCCTTATTATTCGGAGCTGATCCGCAGTGTCCAGGATGTAGCTCTGGCTCATGGCTATGACCTGATTGCCTGCAGCTCTATGGGCGGACAAGATTCAACAGCTGTGAAATTTCTGCGTGAGAAAAGGGTAGATGCAGCTATCGTGCTGGCTCATAATATCACAAATGATATTCTGTATGAGTCGGCAAGCCAACGCTTTCCTATCGTTGTGATGGATCGGGAGATTTCATCGGAAGGCCTGATCAATGTGCTCGTTGATGGAGAGCAGGGAGGTTATACGGCTACCCGGCATCTTATAGACTGCGGTCACAAGTCCATTGCCTATATCAGCGGCCCGTCCAATTCGTATGATAATAGCCTTCGGCACCAAGGATATTTGCGGGCCATGAAGGAAGCGGGACTTGAAGAGAAGGCGAAGTGGAGATTGAATGGAAGCTTTATTCGCGAAGGCGGATATAAGGCCACAAAGATGATGATGATGCAGGGGGAGCTGCCGTCCGCTGTTTTCTATGGAAATGATGAAATGGCTATTGGGGGCATGATGGCGCTGCAGGAAGGCGGGCTATCCGTGCCGGAGGATATTTCCGTTATCGGCTTTGACGATATTCAGCTGGCTGAATATCTAAATCCTCCGCTGACAACCATCCACCAGCCGATGCATGAACTGGGCTCGCTGGCAGGCCACCTGCTCTTTCAGATGCTGGACGGTGATGAGGTGAATGACACCTACAAGCTGATGATTAAGCTCATCTCTCGTGAGTCTGTTCGTAAAGTAGGATCGGTGCTAGAGGTATGATAACTAGAAGGTATGGTTCTTAAAGGTACACCAGTACGCATAAAGTGGAGTTGATCAAGGTGGCTTACATCCAGATGGCTGTATATGCCGAAACCCTTGGCATGTCAACCGACATTCATATGGTGATTCCTATGCAATCACCGCTTCGCGCTAGCAGGGGAGGCAAGTTGCCGGTTCTATATCTGCTTCATGGATTGGGCGGGGATCATACGGAATGGACGCGGCAGTCCTCGATAGAGCGTTATGCAGAAGCTAAAGGTGTGGCGTTGGTTCTGCCCAGGGCGGACCGTAGCTACTATACGGATATGAAGCAGGGAGGACTCTTTTTTACTTATCTCAGCCAGGAGCTCCCCGAAATTGTAGGGTCCCTGTTTCCGATCTCACAGCGCAGGGAGGATACATTTGTTGCCGGGATATCCATGGGAGGATACGGGGCCTTTAAGCTGGCTCTTCGCTGTCCTGAGCAATATGCTGCTGCGGCAAGCTTGTCCGGCGGGCTGGATATTGTAAGGCGGCTAAGCGGACCGAACGGCTTTGCTCCTGACGAAGCTGAGCGCATCTTTGGCAGTGTAGATGCGGTTAAAGGCAGTGATAACGATTTATTCGAGCTGGCTGCAGCGTTAGGTGCTAGGGGCACTCAGCCTCTATTATTCCAGTGCTGCGGCACAGAGGACTTTATGTATGAAGGCAATCAAGCCTTTCTTCACCATGCGCGCCAGGCCGGACTTGAGATCACCTACGAGGAAGAGACTGCCGGGCACGAGTGGAAGTATTGGGACAGGGTGAGCCAGCGGTTGCTGGAATGGCTGCCGCTCTGACACAAGCGGCCTTAAACCGATGGCTTAGCTGCTGCAAGTCCTTTTATTCGCTTTAGGGTTGAAACGTTTCGAAAAAAACAGTTTTTAAACTCAGTAATTATTGTATAATAATGGATTTTATTAACTCGAAACGTTTCTCAAACAATGCTAAGGAGGTTAGAACATGGCAAGTAGGCTGGCCAAAGAGCTATTAACAAAAATGACGCTTGAAGAGAAAGTCTCTCAGCTGCTGCAGCTGGCAGCGCCCTTCTACGATGAGATCAAAGATGACGGGGAAATTACGGGTCCGATGGAAGAGCTGGGTATCACGGATGCTCATGTAAGTGGTTCCGGTTCCGTGCTTGGCGTGTCCGGTGCGGAGAACGTTATCGCGCTGCAGAATAAGCATTTGGAGAATAGCAGGCTCGGTATCCCGCTCTTAGTGATGGCCGATATTGTGCACGGCTTCAAGACCATCTTCCCGATCCCGCTAGCAATTGGCTGCTCCTGGGATATGGAGCTTGCAGAGGCAAGCGCTGAGATTGCAGCCAAGGAGGCCGCGGTTTCGGGCGTGCATGTCACCTTCGCCCCAATGGTGGACCTTGTGCGCGATCCCCGCTGGGGACGCGTAATGGAATCGACAGGGGAGGATCCTTACCTCAACTCCCTGTTTGCGCGAGCCTTTGTCCGCGGGTTCCAGGGTCAGGACCTGGCTTCTGAGAAGCATCGTGTAGCCGCCTGTGTGAAGCACTTTGCGGCTTACGGGCTCGCAGAGGGAGGACGGGAGTACAACACCGTCGATCTGTCCGAACGCCAGCTTCGGGAATATTATCTGCCGGCATATAAGGCAGCGCTTGATGAAGGCTGTGAAATGGTGATGACCTCCTTCAATACCGTGGAAGGCATCCCGGCCAGCGGCAACAAGAAGCTCATGCGTGATTTGCTGCGGGAAGAATGGGGCTTTGAAGGGGTGCTCATCTCCGACTGGGCTGCGATCAAGGAAATGATCGCCCACGGTGTCGCTGAGGGCGAAGAGGAAGCGGCGCTCAAAGCCATTGAGGCTGGAGTGGACATCGAGATGATGACACCATGCTATGTCCATCATTTGCCTCAGCTGGTTCAGGAGGGACGGGTGGACGAAGCGCTGATTGATGAAGCTGTCCTGCGCATCCTTGAATTGAAAGAAAAGCTGGGTCTGTTTGAAGAGCCGCATCGCGGTGCTGATCCTGAAGCGGAAGCCCAGCTGGTCTTCAGCGCAGCACATCGGGAAGTAGCCCGAGAGCTTGCTGTGAAATCCAGCGTGCTGCTCAAGAATGAAGGCGGGCTTCTGCCGCTGGATCCGGGCCAGAAGGTCGCGCTGATCGGGCCGTTCGCCGCAAGCGGAGATATCCTTGGCTGGTGGTCATGGCAGGGCTCGAAAGAGAAGGCTGCGCAGCTAGGAACAGCAATGCAGCAGGCTAGCGCCCAGGCTTCGAATGTGGTCATCGCTCAAGGCTGCCAGATCGAATCGATCTCGGAGGCCGAGGTGCAGGAGGCCGAAGCAGCTGCGAAGGCTGCCGATGTGATCATTCTGGCGCTTGGAGAATCTTCCGAGATGAGCGGCGAGGGCGCAAGCCGCAGCGATATCCGGCTGCCGGAGGCTCAGCTTGAGCTGGTGCGCCGTATATCGCTGCTTGGGAAGCCGCTGGCGATCGTCTTGTTCAACGGAAGACCTCTGGATCTGCATGGCGTATACGATGAAGCGGATGCTTTGCTGGAGGCATGGTATCCAGGCAGTGAAGGGGGGGCTGCGGTGGCCGACCTTCTGTATGGCAAGGCTAACCCTTCAGGCCGGTTAAGCATGTCCTTCCCGCATACGGTCGGGCAAATTCCGGTCTATTACAACCATTTCAATACCGGCCGTCCTTTATCGGAAGCGAGCAGCGAGGAACGTTATATTTCCAAGTATTTGGATATTCCGAATGAGCCGCTGCTGCCGTTTGGATACGGACTCAGCTATACCAGCTTTGCTTATGGGGAGCTTGTCCTGTCATCGGACAGCTTGACCGCGGAGAATCCTCTCACCGCATCGGTAAAAGTTACGAATACAGGATCTTTGACCGGTGAAGAGACGGTTCAGCTGTACGTTCGCGATATTACCGGAGAAGTTGTACGGCCGATGAAGGAGCTTAAAGGGTTCCGGAAGGTACGCCTTACGCCAGGGGAAAGCGCTGAAATAACCTTTGAAATTAACGAGCCGCTGCTGCGTTATTACCACAGCGACTTATCCTATAAGAGCGATCCAGGGCGGTTTGAACTGTTTATAGGTCCGAACAGCCGGGATGCGGCAAAGGGATCGTTTCAATTGGTCCGCTAGCATCCTGCCAAACAATTAACTACGAATGAGCGAGAGAGAAAAGGACGTGAGAAGAATGACAACTGTAGCTGATAAGAAGCTGTCTATTCAGAAGGGGAATCTGACCTTCTCTTTTCTAAGCAGCGGAGAATTGTACCAGGCATGCGGCGGTGCCGCCATGATCAATCAATGGCTCAGCAATCCGTTGGATGGGGCGCTCGGCAATCTCTATCTCAGACTGCACTTGGAAGACGGGATTCAGGCCTTCCCGCTGCTTGGAATCCGGTCAGGGAGCCGTGCTCTTCAATCGGGCAGCCGGGTGATCTGGAAGGGAGAAGTTGAACATAAAGAGGGGACGGTTCGCTATCAGGTTCAATTTATACCTACAGAGCAAGGGATATGGTTCTGGGATATCCAGCTGGAGGGCTCCGCTCTGGAAGTGGATGTGATCTATACGCAGGATGTAGGGATTGCCGATGTCGGCGCGGTGCGCAGCAATGAGGCCTACCTGTCCCAGTACATTGATCATACGGTATTTGAGGATGCGCAGAAGGGATACGTAGTTTGCTCCCGCCAGAACCAGCCTCAAGGCGGCCGATTTCCGTATCTTCAGCAGGGTTCGTTAACCAAGGCGGTCGGTTATTCTACCGATGGGTTTCAGTTCTTCGGCCTCTCCTATAAGGAGACCAACCAAGCTGAAGCGTTGTACCGCTCCAGCCTTGCGAACGAGGTTTACCAATACGAGTTCGCCTTCACAGCGCTGCAATCCGAGCGGATTCGTCTGCAAGGAGAAGCCCGGTTTGTATTCTATGGCCTATTCCAAGAGGATCATCCCGAAGCGATCTCGGGGCTGGAATACCAAGACCTGCTACAGCAGGCCTGGAACGAGGCTGAAGGTGTAGCGGCCGAGGCACAAGAGACAGACGTGCTGCTGGACGCAGTTGCGCAGGCCGGGAATATTGGCGAGCCGCTCCATTCGCTGTCCATGCTTGAGGAAGTGGTGGACCGGCTGTACCCTCGGCGTTATCAGGAAGAGCGTGAAGAAGGGCAGCTGCTGGCATTTTTTACGGATACCTATGAGCATGTAGTTCTTAAGGAAAAAGAGCTGCGGGTTGAACGGCCGCATGGGCATATTCTGATGAGCGGGGAGAATGCCCGCCTTAGAGACGATACGATTACAACGACCTCTTATATGTACGGTATTTTCAATTCTCAGCTGGTGGTCGGCAATACGAACTTCAATAAAATGATGTCCAATGCGCGGAATGCGCTGAACGTGCCAAAAATGTCGGGCCAGCGTCTGTACGTAGAGGTGGATGGAAAGTATAGGCTCCTTACGATGCCATCCCTCTTCGAAATGGGCTTTAACTATGCCCGCTGGATCTATAAGACGGACGCGGATACGTTCATCGTGACCAATTACACTACGGTGGACTCGCCGGAGGTCAGACTCCATGTACGTGCCGTAAGCGGAGCGAATTACCGTTTTCTGATCACAAACCAAATTACAATGCATGTTGGGGAATATGAAGTTCCTTATCGTATGGAGCAAAATGAGGAGACCGGCATCTTAAGCTTCCGTGCGGCTGATGCATCGATTAGCTCGGAAATTTATCCTGATCTTGTATACCGGATGATCCTGGATGGAGCAGAATATAAAGCAGGTGATGAAGAGCTGCTGGCAGCTGGGCCTGTTCAAGGCAGCGCGTCCCTGATCGTACTCTCTACCTCACCGAGCTCGGAATGGACGTTGACGGTTCAAGGTTTGCTTCATGGAGGTGAGCTTCCATACCGGCAGCGTCCGGTAGAGGCGGAGATTACCCGTTACCGTGAGTTCTATGCAGGCACGATGAATGGCTTTAAGCTGAGCAAGCGGGGAGAGACGGAGGATAAGCTCTTTAAGGTTAATGCGCTCGCCTGGTGGTACACGCATAATATGCTCGTTCATTACTCTGTGCCCCACGGGTTGGAGCAATACGGGGGAGCTGCGTGGGGAACACGGGATGTGTGCCAGGGTCCTGTAGAATATTTCTTGGCCACTCATAAGTATGAGCAGGTGCGGGAAATTCTGCTTACCGTATTTGCCCATCAGTACGAAGATGACGGTAATTGGCCACAGTGGTTCATGTTCGATAAGTATACCCGCATCCAGCAGGAAGAAAGCCATGGCGACATTATCGTCTGGCCGCTCAAAGTGCTGGGAGATTACCTCACGGCAACGCTGGATTATTCCATTTTGGATGAGCAGGTTCCTTACACCCGGAAGCACAGCTTTGACTTTACAGAGACCAAGGCTTCCATTAAGGAGCATGCGCAAAAAGAGCTGAATTATATCAAGCAGCATTTCCTTCATGATACCTTCTTGTCTTCTTACGGGGATGGAGATTGGGATGATACTCTGCAGCCTGCGAATGCCCAGCTGAAGCAGTATATGGTCAGCAGCTGGACAGTAGCGTTAACTTATCAGACTGTTCGTCAGCTTGCAGGCATTTTGAAGAAGCATGATTCTGATTTGGCTGGCGAGCTGGATCAATTAACCGAAGGGATTCGCCGTGATTTCAATCGCTATATGCTGGGCACGGATGTAATTCCGGGCTTCCTGTATTTCGAAGACCCGCAGGAGGCTAAGCTTATGCTCCATCCTACGGATGAGGAGACGGGGATTCAGTATCGTCTGCTGCCGATGACGCGCGGCATGATCAGCGAGCTGCTCACTCCGGAGCAGGCAGCGGCTCATGATCAGCTAATTCAGGAGAAACTGTTCTGTCCGGACGGCGTCCGCCTGATGAACCGGCCAGCCCAATATGTGGGCGGGGTGAGCGTTCATTTCAAGCGTGCAGAACAGGCTGCTAACTTCGGGCGTGAGATTGGCCTGCAGTATGTTCACGCGCATATCCGCTATGTGGAGGCGATGGCGAAGCTCGGCAAGGGCGAGCGGGTTTGGCATGGGCTTGCAGCGATCAACCCTGTGGGCATCCGTGAGGAGGTGCCAAATGCGGAACTGCGCCAAAGCAATGCTTATTTCAGCAGCTCTGACGGAAAGTTCAGCACAAGATACGAAGCGCAGGAGCAATTTGACAAGCTGCGAACCGGTTCGGTTCCCGTGAAGGGGGGCTGGAGAATCTATTCCAGCGGACCAGGGATTTACATGAACCAGCTGATTTCCAATGCGCTTGGAATTCGCCAGGCAGAGGGGGATCTCCTGATTGACCCTGTGCTTCCAGAGGAGCTCGACGGGACAAGCTTTGATTTTGAATATGGTGGAGGACAGGTTACCTTTAACTATCATATTCAAAGCGGCACAGTTCGTTCTGTTCAAATTAATGGACAGGAGGCAGCGGCCGAGAGAACGGACAACCGTTATCGGGAAGGCGGCCTGCGAATAAAGCGCGAGGAATTTGATAAATTGCGTTCTGAAGGAAGCACTGTCGTAGATATATATATGTAGTAACACCATGTGTTGGAGTTTTGGGGTTGCTGAGGAAGCCGTCAGCATAAGGCTTTCTCGGCAGCCCCTCAAAAAAATAAAGAAATTCGTTTGAAAAAAAGTGAAGTTGTGGTATAATAAATCTCGCGTTGTTTACATATATTTTAAATATGTCCCAGTAGCTCAGCTGGATAGAGCAACGGCCTTCTAAGCCGTCGGTCGGGGGTTCGAATCCCTCCTGGGACGCCATTTTTTTGTATATCGGATCGTTGAGTTGAGATAAGCGTTTAATGGGTTAAATAAATCGGTCAAGGTGATGACCGTTCCATTTATTTAACAACATTGGAGGCTTTTTTTGTTTTAAGCGGATTTATGGCCATATGACAGACAGAGGCTTAATCGTTTGCCAACGGTTCTACTCTTTTGAAGAGGGTGCTCTATTCAGAGCTAAAAATAATATCATTACAACGATACAGGCTGTGCCCACCCACTGAAAAATCCCAAAGGGTTCTTTCAGCCAGAAGACGGTTGTCATTACAGCCGCCAGGGGCTCAATACTGCCTAGAAGGCTTGATTCCTTAGGGGACAGGCTCTGCAGACTTTCAATATAGAACCAGAAGGCAATCATCGTTCCAAAGATAATAACGAAAGCTAGGTACAAATAAGTTTGCAGGGTAAAATGACTAAAGTCGGCCTGCCAAGGCGGGTGGATGAAGCTTAATGCAGAACCGCCGATCACCATAGCCCAGCCAACGATGACTAGGGAATCATATTGTTTGAGCAATGCAGAGGCATATAAAGTATAGAAGGCCAAGGCCGCTCCAGATAAGACACCCCAAAAGGCGGCTGATGCCGGTACAGATAATTGTGAGATGGAGCCGCTCGTTAATAAGAAGAAGCTTCCGGTTAAAGCTAATGCAACGGTGATTATATCTCTTTTTGTAAGAACCGTTTGTTTGCGCAAAACTAAGAAGATAATGATCATTACGGGCGCCAAATACTGTAATAGCGTGGCGACAGCAGCATTGCCATGTTTTATGGAGGCCATATAGGTGTATTGCACGGCAAGCATTCCAAGTAACCCAAAGATCATCAATTGAAGAGCGGAGCTTCTATTTCTCCACACATCTAGGATCTGAGAACGGTTTTTTCCAATGAACTGAATGGCTAAGAGTAATAATCCTGCTATAAGCAACCGGGTCGCTACAAGCCAATTCACATCCATTCCATAGTGTTGAAAGAGCTTCTTTGCCACGGTGCCGCCAATTCCCCAAAAAGCAGCCCCTGTAATCACTAGGAAAATCCCTTTTCTTCTATTCATCTATGTTATCTCCTTCAAATACAAAAATAGTATGATCATATGAACTATTTTAAAAAGAAAACCTGTGTAATAATATCTAAATTGAATCATAAAATATAAGGATATTGAGGTGATAACATGCAGATAAATGACTTCAGGGTGGATCACCGCTTAAAAGAATTAACTGAACATCGTACAGTCGTATTGCCGATTGCATGTTACCAAACAACAATCAAGCAAAATATTCATGGCTTTATCCCCCTTCATTGGCATGAGGAGTTTCAATTTGTTCGGATTTTAAAAGGGGATTGTATTTTTCAAATCAATGAAGATAAAATTGCGGTTCGGGAAGGTGAGGGGCTGTTTATAAATAGTGGCTGCTTACACATGGCAACAGATCAAAGCGATTCGGGGTGTGTCTATATCTGCTTGAATGTGGCACCAAGCTTTGTACTATCCCAGGAGCTCTACACGAGTTATGTATCCCCTTATATTCAAGCGACTAACGTACCTTATCTACGTTTGAATTCAAAGGAGTTGTGGGCGAAATCTATTTTAGACTCCATGATGAAGATCCATCAGTTGATATCTCAAAATCCTCCATACTACGAAATTGACATCAGCCTGCAGCTTACGATCATTTGGAAATCTCTCATTATGAATGGAGTTCAATTAGAGTACGAACAGGCGGAAATGGTAAAAAGCAAGCGAATCAAGCAAATGCTAAATTGGATTCATGAACATTATGCTGAGAAAATCTTATTGGAGGACATTGCACGAGCCGGTCAATTAAGCCGCTCTGAATGCTGCCGATATTTCAAGCGGGGTCTGAAGACAACCCCGTTGAATTACGTAACCGATTATCGGATCCAAAAAAGTCTAATTCTGCTGCAACAATCAGATGCCAATGTAACAGAGGTCGCCTATCAGGTGGGATTTAACAGCACAAGCTATTTCATAGATAAATTCCGCAGTACGATGGGCATGACACCCTTAGTATATAAAAAGTATAAAAACGAAGGATCGCGTCTTCTTATATAAAAAAGTCACGGCAGAGCAGGGAAGATCCTGCACGCCGTGACTTTGTTCTTATATTTAGTTAGGGGAGGCGCCCCTATTACACTTTGAATCTGCTGATTACATTCTGAAGCTCTTGAGCCATCTTGCTAAGCTCTTCTGCGGAGGAAGCGACCTCTACCATCGTAGCCGTCTGTTCTTCCGTCGAAGCAGCCACCGTTTGCGTGCTGCCCGCAGATTTCTCGGCCACAAGGGCAACGCCTTGCACCATTTCAACCATGTTGTGGGAACTGGCATTAACTTGTTCCACAATGGCTGCGACAGCTTCTGATTCCGCGGCAACCCGTTCGATCGACTTCACAATATCATTGAAGGTATCCCCGGTCAGGGAGACCATATCAATTCCCTTTTTAACCACAGTAGTTCCTTCATTAATGGATTCCACGGCATTGTGAGCTTCTGTCTGTACTTCATGAATCAGCTTCGCAATCTTGGCTGCGGCATCTCCGGATTGCTCAGCCAGCTTACGCACCTCACCTGCGACCACTGCAAAGCCTCTTCCATGCTCGCCAGCTCGGGCTGCTTCGATGGAGGCATTGAGAGCGAGCAGGTTGGTTTGAGCAGCGATATCGGTAATCAGTCCGATGATATTGCCGATCTCTTTGGTTTTCTCACCAAGGGTGTTTACGACTTCGGCAGACTGCCCTACGGTGCTGTGAATCATGTTCATTTGATCTACCGTCTCGGCAACGACTTGGCTTCCTTCTCCTGCCTTATTGTTCGCAGCAGATGTTAGCTTAGAGACATACTGAATAGATTTGGCGGCTTGCTCCATCCCTTTCGAGATTTCATCTGTAGTCACTGCAAAGTGGTTGGCACGTTCAACCTGGTGCTCTGAACCAGCAGCAATTTCTTGAACAGAAGCAGCAATTTGCTCAGAGATTACGCGGGTTTGCTCCGCACTGGCAGATAGCTCTTCGGAAGTTGCCGCTACCTGCTCGGAATTGAAGCCGACCTGGCTGATCAGCTGGCGAAGATGAGCGGTCATCTGATTGACCGAACCGGACAGCTTGCCAAGTTCATCGCTGGATGAAATCTCTACCTCATCGGTCAGATCTCCTGCAGCGATATTTTGAGTCGCCTTCATCAACCGGTTCAGCGGTTTATGAATGGAGCGGACAACCCAGGCAACTAGCAGTGCACCGACGACAATAGAAATTACGATCACGATGATGGTTTTGATGAGGATACCATGGCTCGCTTGCAAAATTTCGTCCATATCAATTGTGCCGATGATTTTCCAGCCAGTCTGCTCATTGGTGGTAAATACGGCGATTTTATCCTTGCCTTCTGAGGTGTATTCGATCGTTCCGTTATTCTTGCCCTTCATCTTTGTTAAGTAGCTTTCCTTGTTCTCGGTTCCAGCAGCAATGCTCTGGTGAGTTAAGTACTTATTATCCTTATCCAGGATGCTGACATTGCCCTTTTCGCCTACCTTAATTTCGTTTACCCGATTGGCAAGATTAGTCAGGCTTAGAACGACGCTGACAACGCCTGAACCGTCCTCTGTGGCTTTGGAAGGAACGACGATAACCTTTCCATCCTGGCTGACAATTGGCTTGTTGACAAAGGAGGTACCTTTCTTGGACATGGCGCTGGAGTACCAGCCGCGCTCTCTAACGTCAAAGCCTGCAGCGAAGGTTTGCTGCGGGGAATTCAGCAGCTGGCCGCTGGAGGTAGCATATTGAACATAGTCATATTCTTTTTTTACAGCCTTAACGGGATCAAGAACTTCCCGGAGTGCGGGGCTCTCCAAGCCGTTTACCATGGAGCTGTTCACAGTCTTGGATAAATAGTCGAGATCCGAAAGACTGGTATTAATAAGATTGGTAATCTGCTTGTTCACGGAATCCACGGATTGGTTCGTATTCTTCAAAATCTGGTCGGTAATATTTTGTTTGGCTGTACGATAAGAGGAAATTCCCAGTACAAGAGTGGGCAGGAGCAAAATAACTAGAAATGAAATCATCAGACGATTTTTGATCGTCATGTGCTTAAAAATGTTTAGCTTTGACCATGCTGTTTTTGTTTGTTCTTTCTTCATGTTCATCCCCCTACATATGTATCGCTGCTTGCTTGCGAAAATATAAAATATATCGTAAATCAAACAGTACCTTCTTTATTTCGGTTATCTAGACCATTATGTTTAGTCTTAAATTCCCATAAAGTGATATATTTTTTTATTTTTTTTTGCAAATTCATATGTTTTTCAAAGATGAAACACATTA
The DNA here is from genome assembly GCF_003060825.1 of Paenibacillus sp. CAA11. NCBI lineage: Bacteria > Bacillati > Bacillota > Bacilli > Caryophanales > Paenibacillaceae > Paenibacillus > Paenibacillus sp. CAA11. Next base: position 3,702,301 of record NZ_CP028922.1, on the reverse strand, counting down.
TTTTCCTGTAAATTGGATTCATTACTAGTTTTTTAGAACCAAATCTCTATGAAGCATCTTCAAATTTATAGGATAAAGGGCCTGTTTCTGTCTTTGACATAAAAAAGCTAGACTGGTATATTTATGATTAATTTTGTATCACCATTAGATTTGCATAAGGAGAGGTTCATCGTGAAGAGAGGGAAGTTGTACCTGAAAGTGGCGGCGGGCCTGTTTAGCGTGCTGCTGGTCGGCAGTACGGTAAGCATGACGTCCAATGCTGAAGCGCTATCTCCACATGGCGTGAAGACTTTGCATCCTGAGGGAGCTATCCAGTCTACAGGACCCTGGGATCTCGGCGTACGGTCAGGTGACTTTGTTTATGTTGCCGGCATGCGGGGGATTGACCCTAAGACAAACAAGCTGGTTGCCGATGAAGAGGGGCGGATTCGTCAAGCCTTTCTGAACATGCAGCAGGTTGCTGCATCGGAGGGAGCTACGCTGCGTGATGCAACGCGCCTGGTTGTGTATGTCACGGATATGTACAGATACCGCCCGATCGTCAATAAGATTCAGGAGGAGCTATGGGGATCGGGCCCTTACCCGCCGCGTACGATCATCGAAGTGGATCGTCTGAATCAGGACGATATTGTAGAGGTTGAAGGCACATTCTATGCGCCCAAGAAAAATACTACCCCGCTGATTACGTTCAATAACGTATCCTCGAATGGCGTAGTCACCCTGTCTCCTAAAGGCGCTATTCAATCTACAGGACCTTGGGATTTGGCCACAAGAGCAGGTGACAATATTTATGTTGCCGGCATGCGCGGCATTGATCCGAAGACGAACAAGCTGGTTGCCGATGAAGAGGGACGTATCCGCCAAGCTTTCTTGAACATGAAGTTGATTGCAGAATCTGAAGGCGCATCTTTGCGTGATGCCTCCCGTCTCGTAGTTTACGTGACTGACATGTACAGATATCGCCCGATTGTGAATAAGATTCAAGAGGAGCTATGGGGCTCAGGTCCTTATCCGCCGCGTACGATTATTGAGGTAGACCGGCTTAACCAGGACGACATCGTTGAGGTCGAAGGCACTTTTTACGCGCCAAAAGGTAAAACAACCAGTATAAGCAGTGATGCTTCGGTATCCCCGAATGGAGTCAAGACTCTATCTCCAGCTGGGGCCATTCAATCTACAGGTCCTTGGAATTTAGGAACCCGTGCAGGTGACAGTATTTATGTTGCTGGCATGCGCGGCATTGATCCGAAGACGAACAAGCTGGTTGCCGATGAAGAGGGACGAATTCGCCAAGCTTTCTTGAATATGAAGCTGATTGCAGAATCCGAGGGCGCAACCTTGCAGGATGCTTCGCGCCTTGTAGTTTACGTAACGGATATGTACAGATACCGTCCAATCGTAAACAAGATCCAGGAAGAGCTATGGGGCTCAGGTCCTTATCCGCCTCGTACCATCATCGAAGTGGATCGGCTCAATCAGGACGATATTGTGGAAGTCGAGGGGACTTTCTACGCACCGCAAGATAAATAAGTAGATTATAGATAGAGTGGATTTAGAAGATTTAGAGGGAGAGCCGTTAGGCTCTTCTTTTTTGTTTTTGGCTCTTGGCTATGAGAAAAGAAATTGCGGCGAGCTAAGGCAAAGAAGCCTGCGGCGGCTGCCGCAGGCTTCTTTAGTAAGGGATAAGGAAAAAAATTACAATAGAGCACGAATACTTAAGGTTACTTCTATGCCGCTTGGGATCTCTTTCGTTTCAGCGATTGCCCAGTTAGCGGCCAAGGAGTTCTGCAGCTTGGCATATTGTTCTTCGGTCAGACGCACACCCTCGATCCGGCCGTCGCCCACCTCAAAGTCTGTCTCGGAATGGAGATGAAAGGCTTCCTCCAGCCAAATTTTAAGTCCATTTCTTGTGTTGAAGGTGATGCGGTATCCTTCAAGAACAGCCTGTTCCAGCTGCTCCCCATGCTGTTCTGCATAAGTGAACAGCTCGCCGTAGGCGTAATGCTCCTCTTCCGCAGCTGCAAATGCAGAAAGATCCTTGGACTTTACCGCCTGAAGAAGCTCTGTCTGACCGATTCCGGATTTGCGGGCATGCTCAAGCAAAATAGCTGTGTGCTGAGAAATTTTAACCTGTTCCATGATTAGCACTCCTTTAATTGTTATTGATCATGCAGATGGCAGGCCACGAAATGATCAGGGCCAATCTCGGTCCACTTAGGTTCTTCCTGACGGCAGCGGTCTGAGGCGAACGGGCATCTGGATGCGAATTTGCAGCCATGCAGATGATCCAGCGGACTTGGCAGCTCTGCGGTTGCCAGCGGGATGGAAGCGGTTCGCACTTTAGGATCCGGCACGGGAATCGCAGCCAGCAGCGCTTCAGTGTATGGATGAGCCGGATGCTCGTAGAGCTCGTCGCTTGGAGCCACCTCGACCAGCTTCCCAAGGTACATGACACCGATCCGATCGGAGATATGACGTACCATGGACAGATCATGGGCGATGAACAGATAGGTAAGGCCGAATTCGGCCTGCAAATCTTCGAGCATATTGACGACCTGTGCCTGGACCGATACGTCAAGGGCCGATATAGGCTCATCACAGAGGATGAATTCGGGCTTCACGGACAGCGCTCTGGCGATGCTGATCCGCTGCCGCTGGCCTCCGCTGAATTCATGCGGATAACGATCCGCGTGCTCGCTCTTTAGGCCAACCTTGTTCAGCAGTTCCAGCACTGTTTCGCGGTTCTCCTGCTTATTTCTGAACCCGTGAATCTCCAGCGGCTCACTGATCAGCTGTGTTACGGTAAGGCCCGGATTCAGCGAGGAATAGGGGTCTTGAAAGATCGTCTGCATCCGCTTGCGGAATGGCTTGAGCTGACGTTCATTCAGCTGGGCCACGTCTTGTCCGTCAAAAAGAATAGAGCCGTCAGTTACATCATACAGTCTGACAATACTTCGTCCGGTCGTAGATTTGCCGCAGCCAGATTCGCCGACAAGGCCAAAGGTTTCACCCTGGTTGATGTGAAAGTTGACATCATCGACTGCCTTGAGCAGGCCTTTCTTTTTGCCGAGCGCATTTCCGGTAGCCGGGAAATATTTCTTGAGCCCGCGGACCTCCAAGAGAGGCTTATTGTTCATAGCCATGCTCCCCTTTCATAGGCTTGGTGTCATTGCCTTCCACATCCTGTCCGATCCAGCAAAGGGAGCGGTGGCCTGCTTCTGCCTCTACATAGGCGGGCATGCTTGCACAAATGCTGCCAGCGTAAGGACAGCGTTCCATGAAGGGACAGCCCGGAGGAGGCGCAACCATGTCGGGCGGCGTGCCCTCAATGGCTGTCAGGCGCTCTCTTGAGCCTGCTGCTGATTTGGGAATGGAGGCCAGCAAGCCTTGTGTGTACGGATGAAGAGGATGCTCGAAGATCTCCTCGACTGTGCCTTCTTCCATGATCAGCCCGCCATACATCACGATGACCTTTGTACATACTTGAGCCACCACGCCCAAGTCATGGGTAATTAGCATAATCGCCGTCTGGGTTTGCTCTTTGAGCTGCTTCATCAGCTCCAAAATTTGGGCCTGAATCGTCACGTCAAGCGCGGTCGTCGGCTCATCGGCAATCAGCAGCTCAGGGCTGCAGGAGAGAGCCATGGCAATCATGACCCGCTGGCGCATTCCGCCGCTGAATTCATGCGGGTATTGATCGATCCGCTGCTCAGGCGAAGGAATGCCTACCTCACGCAGCAGCTGGATCGCCCGCTTTCTGGCTTCCGCCTTGCTCACCTTCTGGTGGCGCAGAATGACCTCAGTCAGCTGCTTGCCTACCCGGATTACGGGATTAAGAGAGGTCATGGGGTCCTGAAAGATCATAGAGATCCGGTTCCCGCGGATGGTCCGAAGCTCTTTTTCGGAGAGGCTTAACAGGTCTTTGCCTTGGAATAATACTTGGCCTTCCGTAATTTTGCCCGGAGGGCGGATCAGTCCGATGATCGATTTGGCAGTTACACTTTTGCCGCTGCCGGATTCTCCGACAATTCCAATAACCTCTCCTTGATGCAGGGTAAAGTCAACGCCACGGACGGATTGAACTTCCCCCGCTTGGGTGGCGAATGAAGTCTTCAGATTCTGTACTTCTAATAATTTAGTCAAATCGGTTCACTCCGGTTTCTCCATCATACTGCCGTCTTCCAAGCCTTAGCGTTTGTTCGCCTTCGGTTCAAAGGCCACGCGGAAGATATCTCCAAGGAAATTGAAGGACAGTACGGTTAATAGAATGAATAAGCCTGGAAAAATAGCCATGTAAGGCGCGTCGCTAATAAAGCCCTGAGCGTCGTTCAGCATGCTGCCCCAGGAGGAGTTCGGCTGCTTGATGCCCAGCCCCAGGAAGCTTAATGAAGATTCCATCAAAATAGCAGAAGCGATGTTAATGGTAGCAGACACAATAATCGTAGGCATAATACTAGGAATAATATGCTTCGTAATAATCCGGAAGGTACTCTGCCCGGAAACCTTGGCATACAGCACATACTCCCGCTGTTTCACAGAGAGCGTCTCGGCGCGAACAATCCGAGAAATACTCATCCAGCTCAAGATGCCAATAATAAACACGATGGTGCCGATCCCAGGTCTGAGGTAGGCGTTCAGGATCAGCATCAGGAAGAACGATGGGATAGACATTAGGATATCTACAATCCGCATGAGTAAATTATCTATTTTACCGCCAAAATAGCCAGCAACTGTCCCCACAGCCGTGCCAAGTGTAACTGAAATAATCATGGACAGAAAGCCGACGCTTAGCGATACTCTTCCGCCATATAGCGCTCTAGCAAAATAATCGCGACCATAATCATCCGTACCGAACCAGTGAGCCGCACTGGGGCCCTGCAAACGCTCCATAACGACAATCTTATTGGGATCGTTCGGGGCCAGGAATGCGAGCAAGGCTGCCAGAACGAAGATGCCGAGGACAATCAGCGCGGCTATTCCGGCCTTCTGCTGTTTGAATTGCGCAATCATCGTGCGCCATCTCAATGAATTCATAGTAAAGTCACCCCGTCGTCTTAATGCGCGGATCTACCACGCCATATAGAATATCTGCAATCAAATTCCCGATGACTAGCATTACAGAGGTCAGCATGGTAATGCCCATAATGACTGGATAATCAAGCCCGGTAACCGAAGTGATTCCAAGCGACCCCATTCCCGGCCATGAAAATACAGACTCCGTAATAAAAGCACCTGCAATCAGTTCAGGCAGCGACATACCAAGGATTGTAATCACGGGCAGCAGCACATTGCGGAAGACGTGGCGCCACAGAATGGTATTGCGGGAAGAGCCGTAAGCATATTGAATCTGGACGTAATCTTCCTCTAACTCACTGATCGTGCTGGAACGCACATAGCGCATATAAACCGAGATGTTCATAAAGCACAGAACCGTTACCGGCAGAATGCCGTGCTTGATGATATCGAGGATCGAATCTACCCCGATGGTCCGCATCCCCATGCTAGGCAGCCAGTGCATTTTGAAAGAGAAGAAATAGATGAGCAGAATCCCGAACCAGAAGCTTGGAATCGAGATTCCAATATAAGAGAACAGGCTCAGCACTTTGTCCACCGGACGGTTCTTGCGCGAACCAGCGTACATGCTTAGCGGAATGGTAATGATCAAGGATAGAATCAGAGCGGTGCCCATCAGGCCAATGGTTGACGGTAATCGTTCCACAATCAGGGTCAGGACTGGACGGTGGTTGATCAAGGAATAGCCGAGGTCCCCGGTGAATACATTTTTTAACCACAGAAGGTACTGCATCACAACCGGCTTATCGAGCCCGAGGTTCTGCCTGATCCGCTCGACATCCTCAGCATTCATGTTCGGGGTCACGAAGGACAGGACAGGATCGCCGGGAGCGAGCTTGATCAATGCAAAGGATACGATAGAAATGAAAAAAAGCAGGGGAATGGCCTGCAGTACCCGCCGCAAAATATAGCTTTTCAAGAAGCTTCCCTCCTAAATCAACGCCGGCCATAGAAGGCCGGCGTTAACTGTGTTTGCTGTTTACTTTTTATAAATCTTGGACAAGTCTTCAAGCATCACGACCGGTTTAGGAAGAGCTTCTTCTACACCGCCATAGGAATTATCAATCGCCACAATGCCTTGGGTATAGGCGATCGGATAAACCGTCATTTCGTTAGCTACCGTCTGTTGGATCTGCTTATACAGTTCGGCACGTTTGGTGTCGTCTGTCTCCACTGCGGCTTTACTCCACAAGGCGTCGAAGTCGGCGCTCTTATAATGAGAGTAGTTATAGGCCTCGTTGCTCATGTACAGCGATTTGTAAGCGTCAGGTTCATAGCCCATGATGTATCCGCCAAGGGACAGATCATAGTCCTTGTTGTTCATGTCGAGCGATTTATTGCCAAATGCAGTTATATCCATCGGCAGAAGTTCAACCTCAATGCCAGCGTCCTTAAGCTTTTGCTGAATATACAAGGCTTGGCTTTCTTGCGGCTTGTTGGTATTTACAGATGCCAGACGCAGCTTCAGGTTGCTGACCCCTGCCTCGCTCAACAGTTGTTTGGCTTTGTCGAGGTTATAATCGTATTTCTCAACATCTGTAGTCTGGTACAACGTATCTGGTGTAAGGATCGAGGCTGCTGGTTCTGCAAATTCAGCAGAAGAATAGGAAGCCGTGATCATCTCATTCTTGTCCAGTGCATATGCGATAGCCTGACGGACTTTAACGTCCTGCAGGGCCGGAACATTCAGATTAAACACCATGTACTGCAGACGGCCTTCTGGGTAAACCAACATGTTGAACTTTCCGGTATCCTTCAGCTTTTGATAGTCTTGTGTGTCTACCATACGCATTTGGATTTCTCCGTTTTGCAATGCCAGGTTAGCTGCATTAGGATCCTTGGCAATCCGGTAAGTGACGCTGTCCAGATGGGCTTTACCTGCGAAATAATCATCAAAGCGTTCCAAGGTTACATACTCACCTGGGCGATACTCTTTAAATTTGAAAGGACCAGAACCTACAGGATTGTTGTTCTTGGCACTCTTCTCAATATCAGCCTCGCCCTTGAAGATATGCTCAGGGATAGGGAATAGCTGTACCAGAGCACCGTCAAAAGCAGCGGATACTTCAGGCAGCACAATGTTTACGGTCAGGTCGTCGACCTTGTTAACCTTGACGGGCTTGCCATTAAAGACATACATGCTGCGGAATGGATTGTGCTGCTTCTCATCCAGGATGCTGTTAATAGAGAACACCAGGTCATCCGCTGTAATCGGCTGACCGTCATGCCATTTCAGACCCGAACGAAGCTTGATCGTATAGGTCAGATGGTCATCGGACACCGTTTCGCTCTCGGCGAGGACAAAGGTCTTCTTCCCATTGTCAATATTGAACAGTGGCGCATACAGCGACTGATCTATGGTTAAAGTAATGCGATCTCCAGCGTAAAGAGGGTTTAACGCTTTTGGATCGTCCTGCATGGCGATGATTAGAGATCCGCCGTCCTTAGGCTGGCCGCTGTCTGCAGGCGCCTGGCTGGTATTACCGGATGTAGCCGTATTGTTGCTGCTGCCGCATCCGCTGAGGACAGCAATTATCAATAAAATAATTGCGGTAAATCCTAGCTTCTTGCTTTTCATTTGCTTATGTACCCCCATCATTATGTAGTGTAATTTCTAGTATATCTATTGGAATAAGAGAATTCAATGGTTTTTCGGAGTTGTTCTGTCGGGATTTGCAGAATACAACACCGTTTTTTACATTAAATAACCTTAACGAAATTGGGTAACCTAGAAAAAAATGAACAGCGAGGGGTTAGAAGATGAGAAAAAGACTTAGTGTGCTGGCTTTGGTGCTTGTTATTATGGCCCTATTGGCTTCTGCCTGCGGGAATCATAACGCTAAGAACAATTCCCAAGGCACCGATCAAGGGAAAACCTCTAAGCCTCAAAGCGCTCTGGAAGCTGTAAAAGCCAGCGGGAAGCTGCGCATTGGGACAGAAGGAACCTATGCTCCTTATACGTATCATGATAACAATGGAAAACTGACTGGCTTTGACGTCGAAATCGCACAGGAAGTCAGCAAGCGACTTGGTGTGAAGCCGGAATTTATTGAAACCCAATGGGACGGAATGTTTGCAGGGCTTGATGCGAAGCGGTTTGATACTGTATTTAATGAAGTTGCTATTACGGACGAGCGTAAGCAGAAGTATGACTTTTCAGATTCATACATTACGTCTAAGGCCGTGCTTATTGTTCGTAAAGATAATAATGAAATTAAGTCCTTTGCGGATTTAAAGGGCAAGAAGTCGGGTCAATCCTTGACAAGCAACCTTACGGCCATAGCTAAAGATAATGGGGCTGAAATTGTAGGCGTCGAAGGATTCAATCAAGCCATTGATCTGCTTACGTCAAGTCGAATTGATGCGACTGTGAACGACAGCTTGTCTTATCTGGATTTGAAGAAGCAGAAGCCGGATGCACCGATCAAAGTTGCTGCAGAATCAGCAGATGCCTCACAGAACGGAGCCCTGTTCATCAAAGGTTCGGATGATCTCGTTCAAGCGGTAAACAAAGCACTAGCTGAAATGAAGAGTGATGGAACGTACTTGAAGATTTCAGACAAATATTTCGGAGCAGACGTGTCCAAGTAAGCACCCATTCAGAGTACAAAGGATGTCTGAACGATGGATGACCGCAAGATACAAATATTTCTTGATTCTCTGCTGCCCCTGCTCAAAGCAGGGGTAACTTATACAATTCCCCTGACCTTGATTTCCTTCGCGCTTGGTCTCATTCTTGCTGTCATGACTGCTCTTGTCAGGCTGTCCAGCTGGACGGTTCCAAAGCTGATAGCAAAATTCTATGTGTGGGTGATCCGGGGAACGCCGCTGCTTGTGCAGCTGTTTATTATTTTCTATGGCTTGCCGACAGTCGGCATCACACTGGATCCTTTGGTGGCTGCTATTATCGGATTTACGCTAAGTGTTGGGGCCTATGGATCTGAAATTGTACGAGCTGCTATTTCGTCCATACCACAGGGACAATGGGAGGCGGCTTATTCTTTGGGCATGACCCGAATTCAGGCATTGCGGCGAATTATTCTCCCTCAGGCTGCCCGGGTTTCGATCCCTCCGCTTGGGAACTCATTCATCAGTCTAGTGAAGGATACTTCGCTTGCAGCGACGATTACCTATGTCGAGATGTTTAGAACAGCCCAGCAAATTGTAGCGACAACCTATGAGCCGCTCCTTCTATATACAGAAGCCGGCCTGTTCTATTTGCTGTTCAGTACGGTGCTCTCCGGGCTGCAAAATAATTTGGAGAAGCGGACGGCCCGCTACTCGGCAAGATAAGGAGGCCTTGTTTGTGATTAAAATACAGAACTTACACAAATCGTTTGGCTCCTTGGAAGTGCTTAAAGGTATTGATCTTACTTTGGAAGAAGGGAAGGTTCTTGTAATTATCGGCCCTTCTGGTTCAGGCAAGACGACACTGCTTCGCTGTCTGAACCTGCTTGAAATACCTACAGCAGGTTCACTTCAGGTAGGTAGTGTTGCTGTAAATTTCGATAAGGGCTCCAGACCTGCTTCAAGCCAAGTGCTTGCATTGCGCAAGCAGACCGGGATGGTTTTTCAATCTTATAATCTGTTCCCGCATAAGACAGCCTTAGAAAATGTAATGGAAGCGCAAATTGTCGTCCAGAAGAAGAGAAGGACTGAAGCCAGACAGCGCTCCATGGAACTTCTGTCGAAGGTAGGACTAAAGGATAAGGCTGACAGTTATCCCCATCAGCTGTCAGGGGGGCAGCAGCAGCGGGTAGGGATCGCTCGGGCAATGGCTATAGACCCGGAAGTGCTGCTCTTCGATGAGCCGACTTCAGCGTTGGACCCTGAGCTGGTCGGAGAAGTGCTCCGAGTGATGAAGGAGTTGGCTGCTGAAGGCATGACCATGGTTGTGGTGACCCATGAGATGAGATTTGCGGCTAACGTTGCCGACAGGGTTATTCTTGTGGAGGGCGGGCGGATTATTGAAGAAGGAACTCCGGAGGAAGTTCTGGAGCACCCCAAGAGCGATCGAGCCGCGCAGTTTCTACAGCGGCTGACTGCTGTGGAGTAACTGACAGGATTGCTGAAGATGAGAGGAGCCCGTTATGGGCTTCTTTACTTGTACTTACAACCATTTGACAATTCGCTATTACAGGCATAATATAAAAAAGTAAGCATTTATCTGATTATGCGGGTGTAGTTCAATGGTAGAATGCCAGCTTCCCAAGCTTGAGGCGAGGGTTCGATTCCCTTCACCCGCTTATTGATTAGATCAAAATCCCCTGCGGAAGATCCGCGGGGGATTTTGTCTATATAATTCCACACCAAGGAAGGTTGATCCCTCCCAGCCCAAACAGAATTCTACCTATCGAATCATCTTTACCCGCTTGATCGTCCAATAAGGAATGATTTGTTCTGAATTGTTGGTTTTGATTTTGATCGTATTGGGGTCATTGGTTTTCTCGCAGGTGCCGGACAAAAATTCGCCGCTTACGAGATGTATGTTAACCTGGGAAGAGGTTCCCATGGCGGTTTGAAGGATCGTTCTATTCATCTTGTCTATCTCCTTTTACTTAATGGACAAGCTAATATTATCATCGGTTAAATTCCCTTTTTCTTTTATAGCCTACTAAGACGGATAGTTCTTCTTAAGATTCATTTAAACCGCTGTATACAGATATAAGCAGATATAACAAAACTGAAATCTTTTTCCTAAGAGATTACCTATTATGTTACTCAAGTGAAGCTCCCAAGGGTCCTCTGAGGTTTGTAGGAGCATATTTATGATCGCCATTTGTCTTGTCACAAGATACTACCTATAGTACGATCGGAACTGAGGTGAAGATAAATGACAGCACATTCCAACCAGGTTGGTGTATTGTTTGTATGTTTAGGGAATATTTGCCGGTCTCCTATGGCTGAGGCTGTATTTCGCCACTTGGTTCAGCAGGAAGGACTAGCTTCTTATTTCAAAATAGACTCTGCCGGAACAGGCGATTGGCACACAGGAAAGCCACCGCATCAGGGTACGCGCGGAATATTGGATCAGTATGGCATTTCTTATGAGGGGATGTTGGCGAGACAGGTAGCGGAGCAGGACTTCACGGACTTTGACTATGTGATTGCCATGGACGATTCGAATGTCAGCAATTTGAACAAGCTGATGCGAGGAACCGGCGTTAAAATGATCAAGCTGCTTGATCTAGTAGCGGATGCTCCGAATAAGAATGTTCCCGACCCTTATTATACTGGGAATTTTGAAGAGGTTTATGAGCTCGTAGGGAAGGGCTGCCGAGCTTTACTTGAACATATCCGGCGGGAACGCAAGGAAGTATTGGCGTGAGCAGATACAGTGCCGGAGCTTCAGGAGAAGACTAATGACTAAAGCGATTTTGATCTTTATCCTGGCCGGTCTTGCTGAAATCGGTGGGGGTTATTTGGTATGGCAGTGGCTTCGTGAGGGCAGGTCTTTATATATCGGCTTGCTTGGCGCATTTGCCCTTATACTTTACGGGGTCATTGCTGCACTGCAATCCTTTTCCTCATTTGGTCGTGTCTATGCAGCTTATGGCGGTATTTTTATCGTCTTGTCCATTGCATGGGGCTGGCTGATTGATAAGAAGACTCCGGATTTATATGATCTGCTCGGAGGATTGGTTTGCCTAGCAGGCGTAGGCATTATGCTGTATCCACGCAGCTGAGCTAAAGCGATGATCGGTCATTATTAGGCCAAGAGCAACAAGGTTTCTATGTGGTTTAATGAAAGCTGGGGAGGGGATTTTGTGGTTTTTGTACTCTCTACCATTATTATTGTGACGGGCAACATCCGAAGAATCTCATTTTATAAGTATTTGTTTTACCATAGTAGTTCTTGGAATATGCCTATTAATTATCTTCAGTAGAGGGAGCTAAGGGCTGGATCAGCTATTGAAGGTATAAGCAAAAGGTGCTTCTCCTAGTAGGAGAGGCACCTTTTGCTTTCTCATTATTTAAGCTCGTAGGGTAATTCAAAGGTCCAGAGGTCGGTTCCATTCTCTTTGGAATCTGGATCGTTCACTCCAAAATCATTGTCGTTAACAATAACAAGTGTGCGGCCGTTCACCAGAGAAATCCCTTCAATTTTTTCGTGAGGATATCCGAATTCTACCGCATCCAGTACAGTGCGTTTGACCGGAGACTTGATGCCTGCTTGCTGAAGCTCTGCAGAACTAAGCTGCTCCAGCGTTTTGCCCCCATGTAAGCTGCTGCTGTCGTACTGTCCCAAAATATTGGTAGCGTTAGATAGATCTGTAGCATAGATTCGCTTCAGTTGCGCTTTATCTCCTGCATTCTTGTCCCGCTCATCAATCAGCAGCGTATGTTCGTCCAAGGCATAGAGATCCGAGATCACAATGTCAGACTGCTTCAGATCCTTGAACTTGCCAGCATCTTCAGAGAGATACGCATATTCGGCTACAGGCTTCAGCGTGGCCAGTTCAATCTTCAGAATGCGAAGTGTACGGGAATTGTCTACCGATTTGTCGGGATTCCGGAGCGGGCTCTGCATGGCCATGAACATCCATTTGCCATCAGGGGTAATGCTTACCGCTTCGGCTCCGCGATTTTGACGGCGGTCCAAATACACGGCAGGCAGCACTTCCTTCAGGGGCAGCTCTGGCGATTTAAGCTCTGCGCCAATCCCCTTAGGGGCCAAACGCTGCAACAATGTTCCGTCTCTCATGACCTGTACGAGATATGGGCCATATTCATCCGAGATCCAGAAGGTGTCATCCTGCGGATTATAGGCTAAGCCTTCGGTATCCAGACCGTAAGGATCATAGGAGAGCAGCTGCTTAGCGGCGGCATCATAAGGAATCTCATCCCGGCTTTTTATATTTGGCAGCCCTGTAATTTTAGAACTTGAGGTTACAGAGTCCTTACCTGAGAGCTTAAGGGGAATTGTCTCCAAGATCTTGATCTGTCCTTGCTCCAGTTGAATTTTATAAAGGGTTGGGGTGTAATCCGGCAGCGGGAAAGTCCGGCGCGTCTTTCCATCTACTTCAACTTCACCATTAGGACCACGGTCACCGGTGGAGTAGAATATATTGTCCGGATCCCCAGGAATATGTACAAGAGAAGAGCCCAGCCCGAACTTAATGCCCTTAGCGAGATCAGGCTGCTGGAGTGTGTATTTTCCTGTGAGCTTGGGTTTATCGGTTAAAAATACGGTCCGGCTAGCTTCATCCCAGTCTACATATTTTTCGGTCAAATTGGCTACGTCCCGGATAGGTAAATATAGATGCTGCTCCTCGGCAATGGAGGAGGTTGATACCTGAACGGACTTCCCGTTCACCGTGTACTGCACCGTCGGTAATGCAGCCTCTGCATGCAGGGAAAATAAGGAGGTACTGGATAGCATTACTGCGGCTAAGGATGCAACCCATTTTGTTCTCAACAATGAAGACCCCTTTCTAAATAGAAGAAATGTATGTATTAGACTTCAATATATTTTAGGAATCCAGTATTAACGTAGAGTTCGCGTAAAATCAGCGTCATGTAAAATTTATTAACTTAGGATGAAATAAGACACAAAAAAAGCTGCCCCGCCTTCTTGGCTTGAAGCAGCTATATATAAGTTCTCGTAACTTCTATTACATCACTTTGATTCTTCGTAATGCAGCAAGCGTTCTAAGTTCTACATTAAAACGTTCTTTGTCATCTTCGCTCATGGACAGCAGAATTCCATAATACTCGTAAGGCGGCTCCAGCTGTCTTTGCCAACGTATTTCGCCAGGAACCTTGTACATTTCTTCTTCGAGCTGGAAGTGGATAACAGCCTTAATTCTGTGATCATTTGCGTGGAGATCGAGCTCTGTCCGTATTTTACAGCCAGTCTTGCTGATATCCATAAGCTCTACGGACGCCAATTTACCCGGCACCTGGATATCCCCGATGGAAGTGATCTCGATCCAGCATTCTAGCGGCTCTTCCATGGAATAACGAAAGGGTTCTTTTCTACGTGTTTGCATCATAAGGTGTTCCTCCAGCGATTGGGTATATAGGCCCAATTATAACCAAATACTGTGTCAAAAGGAACAGGGAAAACACCGATTTTGTAAAAATTATTCTTCTTCTGCAGCCTGGCGGGCGTGGTTATACAATTGCTCGTAGTAGCCATGCATAGCTATTAGCTCTTCATGAGTACCCTGCTCTACGGCATAGCCATTTTTCATGACCAGAATGCGGTCGGCATGCATAACCGTCGAAAGCCGGTGTGCAATCACAATGGTGGTTCTCCCGCTGGAGACACTTTGCAATGCCTGCTGCACCAACTGCTCGGTATGTGAGTCCAGATTCGCCGTTGCCTCATCCAAAATTAAAATTTTAGGCTCGAAGACTACAATGCGTGCAAAGGAGATCAGCTGGCGTTCGCCTGCCGACAGGCCGCTTCCTCTCTCTGTCAGCGGTGTGTCATACTGCTTGGGCAGCTTCATGATCATATCGTGTGCGCCGACAAAGCGGCAGGCCTGGGCGACTTTTTCCCGGGAAATATCTTGCTGGAACAACCGTACATTATCGAGAAGGCTGCCTGAGAATAAATAAGGCTCCTGCTGAATGAGCCCAACTAGCCGGTGAAGTTGCTGCTGAGGGATGTCCCGGATATCCTCGCCGTCAATTTCAATGCTCCCTTTATTAACATCATAGAAACGATTGAGAAGACTGATCATCGTACTTTTACCTGCCCCTGTAGTGCCCACGATGCCCACCATCTCACCTGGCTCCAGATGTAGATCAAGCTTGGGAATCACCGGCCTGGACGCGGTATAACCGAAGGTAATATTGTTGAAATCAATTCGGCCTTGAACCTCCTGCGGATCAAGCTCAGCTGCTGTTTCGGGTTCCGGATCCTTGATGTCGGGCTTGGTGCTGAAGATCTTCCAGATCCGATCCATGGAGACCATCGTTGACTGGAAGGTATTCCACTGCATCGTAATTTGGTTAATTGGCTGGAAGAATTGGCGAATATAACTGGTAAATGCGTAGAGCACGCCGACTTCCATTTGTTTGTGGAATACAGCCATACCACCAAGCCATACGACAAGCACCAAGGCGACATTCCCCAGAATGTCAAATGTTCGGTTAAACAGTACATTGGCTTTTACCTCACGCATGTTAGCCTGCCAGTAGCTCTGATTCTGCTCCGAGAACCGCCGGGTTTGCTCCTTTTCTTGGCGAAAGGCTTGAATCAGTCCCATCCCGGACAGATTCTCGGCAATGAAGCCAATGAGACGGGATAAGCGGCTTCGCGTGATCTGGTAGGCTTCACGCAAATATTTCCTGAACAGGAAGGCTGTCAGTGCAATGACTGGGAGAACAAGCAGCGAATACCAGGCAAGCGTGGTATCCAGCCGGAACATAAAGACAATGATCAGAATCAGGGTCATTCCATCCCGAATCAGGCTGAGCAAGACCTGAGTGAAGAACTGACTGATCGTTTCAGTATCGCTGGATACATTGGTTACAAGGCTGCCCCGATGGATTTTATCGAAATAGGACATCGACAGCCGGGAAATATGATGGAACAAGTCCTTGCGTATTTTAGCGACGATATTTTGGCCGGCGTACTGCAGCAGGTTATTCTGCAGACAAGTGAATAAGAAGCTGATCATGGAAATTCCAAGATACACGGAGGCAATGATGACTAGAAATCCAAGAGTCTGCTTTCCTGCTGCCAAGTGGTCATCAATTGCGACTTTGACGAGGTAAGGCTGAAGTAAGTCCGCCGAGATTCCGAGCAGCGCACAGAGGAAAATTCCCACAAAAGTAATGCGGTGGGGCTTCGCATAAGCCCAGACTGCTTTGAAGGCATCAGCGGATTTAGCTTTATCACTTCCCGCCTTACCTTTATGCACAACGGCTGATTCGCGATCAGTCATGCTGCAACCCCTCCTGTTGAATCCGATATAATGACGCATAAAGACCGTCAGTTTCTGCCATAAGCTCATGATGATTGCCTCGCTGGACGATACGCCCTTGATCCAGGACAAGGATTTCATTGGCATGACGAACGGTACTGATACGGTGACTAATAATGAGGGTGGTCTTGCCGCTGCGATCCTGAATCAGATTGTCCAGGATACCTGCTTCGGTTACCGCATCGACAGCGCTCATGCTGTCGTCTAGAATCAGGAGCTCAGGCTGTTTCATCCATCCGCGGGCGAGACTGGCCCGCTGCCGCTGGCCGCCGGACAAAGTAACCCCGCGCTCACCAAGGGGTGTATCAAATCCTTCGGGAAATGATTTAATGCTCTCTAGTAATAAAGCCTGCTGTGCAGCATATTCCACTTGCTCCAAAGGGGCACAACGGTTGCTGAACGCAATATTATCTGCAATGGTGGTGCTGAACAGGAATCCATCCTGCGGGACATAACCGATGCTACTACGCAGGCTGTCCAGCGTAACCGCCCTAACATCCTGGCCATTCATCCTAATAGAGTCAGCTGGGGGTTCATAGATGCGCAGCATCAGTTTGGCTAGTGTAGTCTTGCCACTGCCTGTCCGGCCGATAATTCCAATCGTATGTCCGGCTGGTACAGTAAAGCTAATCCCTTCAAGTGTCGGCTCTGCCGCCCCGGGATAGGAGAAGTTTAGTCCGCTGACTACAATATCCCCAATTTGCTCCAGCGGCTTTGCTCCCTCAGCATCTCTCACAGCTGGAACCTCGGCAAGCAGCCGGTTGACCCGCTCCAAGGATGCGCCGGAGCGCTGCATCATATTAATGACGTTTCCGATCTGCTGCAAAGGACCTGTCAGTATTCTCAAATAGAGGGTGAGCGCAACGAAGTTGCCTAGACTCATCTTGCCCTGAATGGTCATATAGCCTCCAACAAGGAGGGAAATTACTAGAGATATTGCTCCCAGAAAGGGGAGCAGGGCCTGAAATAAAGAGGAGAGACGCACTAGATGAAGCTGGGCAGAGCGGATGCCGTCCACTGTAAGATCAAAGCGTGATTGTGCGGTCTTCTCAATCGCAAAAGTCTTCGTCACGCGGATACCGCCGATTTGTTCGTCGGCCGATTCCGTCATGGTGGCTAGAGATTCCTGAACAGCCATGGAACGTTTACGGATACGGGGTCCGAAGTAGGTAACAAGAGAGGGAATGGCAATAAGCGGACAGACGCTGACAGCGATTAGCGTAAGCGGAATGCCGCTGAGGAACATCATCAGGATACAGGAGGTCACCAGGAAGAGCGCATTGGTTGTCTGGGTAACACCGAATGAAATAGCTTCCCTTACGGAGGTGACATCGTTCATCACATAACTTAGTAATTTCCCTGTACCCTGTTTGGAGAAGAAGTCTTCACTTAGCCGGGAGAACTGCGCAAAGATTTTGCCCCTTGTTTCATATTCGAAGCGTCTTCCGAGCCGCATGACAGTAAATTGCCCTAGCCCGAAGAGAACGGCGTAGGAGATAGCAATTCCCAGCAAAGCCAGACTGTAGCTTATGATGCCAGAGCGTCCCAGGGAACCGTCTTTCAGGCCGTCCGTAACGCTGCCAAGCACTTGTGGAAGCAATGCCTGATCTACATTAGAAGTAATGATGAGAAGGACTGCGGTTAAATACAGCCTCCAATTTTTTTTGATATAAAGTGTAAGTAATTCTGCATGTTTCAATGGCTGGATCCTCCGTATAGTAAGTTTGATTATATTAGTATCACGTTCCCTCCCTCAATTATTAAACAGCAATTTCGCAAAACCGAACCATATTCCCTACCTATATAAAATATAACATATTTAATTTTGCTTTCGTGCACGAGGTGTCTAAATCCCTATACTTCACAGAGGACTTGGAATTTTTTACAATTCGCAATAAAACTCTGTAATTGCATTAACAATTCTGTATGACAATGAACTTCGTAATACCAGTATGCTATGAAAAGAAGGGTGAGCTGATGAAGAAGAGTACAGCTATTCATGCGCTGATTCGCCTGATGAACCGTTTGTTCGGCATTTATTTTTTGATTAGCATTTTAATTCTATGTTTTGTCCTGGGTCTGGTCATTTTCTTTATTGGTAAAACCGCAATTTTGATCTTTCGGGAGGTATCCATTTTGATGGCTATACTGATCGCTGAAATTCTTCCGCGTTGGCTGAAGTCTCTTGTGAGACCGGTTCTAGACTTATTGGTGGGGATCCCTTCTATCGTTTACGGTTATCTGGGCCTGACAGTGCTTATCCCCATCCTCAGAAAGGTGCCCGGAGAGACGCTTGGGGACGGGCATAAAACGCCGCTGTCGTTTAGTCTACGGACAATTGCATTTTTGCTCAATCCTTCTAAAAACCAAGCAAACACATTTTTGACGACTGCAAGAAGATGAGGACGAATATATTTTTGTTGGCGAATATGTAGAGTTCTGAATGAGGAACATGCAAGAGGGACTTCCGAAAGCGATTCATTTGGTGTCACCTTGACACTACAACGTTAACTAGGAAAAGGTTGCGTGAACGTATAAACAAGTTTCAGCCAAGGTTTATCCGTAGGCGGCTTTTTTTATATGCCGTTTGGCAGCTATTAAACTATATCCTTATTCAAAATCCCAAAGATTCACCAACGAGGATAACCTTTATTCTCCCCGCCGTTCTACACATTCTTGTTTGGACGATGTAAGAACAGATACAATCATCTGTTTTACAATCTCCGCAAGCACCATTGATTAAGCAGGGCGTTTTTTGAGGCGAATGTAAAAATGGGCTGGACGAACACGAACAGCGGTATACATTAATGGGGGCCGCATATGTTCTGGCTCTTATAACTGCGTCTTCAGCGGTCTTGCAAACCTTATTCATCCCAACGATAGCAATAACACTTTTCGGTCCAAAGGTAATCGCCGCTGTTCGATTGCCCACACTGTCTATATTGACCAATATGCCATCTTCGCTAACGGCGTTAAAGCTCGTTAAATAGGTGTCGCACAAAAGAGATTGGCGCATGAGGTCATAACGTTCCTCCATTGTTTGCGCTTTATCACGATCAGTGATTATATAGCTGCCTTGACGTACTCGATTAAGAAGCCCGATTTCCTCAAGCGTGACTGACCCACCCCATGATACCGAAGAATGTTCCGGAATAAATGACAGAGCCTTTTCTACAGCTTCTATGGCGTTATCACAGTAATAAGCCTCAAACTTTCTGCTTTGCAGATTTTTAATAACCTTTGAGGCTAAAAGTCGATTTCTCGCTTTTATTGAATTTTCTTTCCCTTGCATTGTTTTTCCTCCATTCTGACGTTAGAAAAGGTGACTAACTTTGTGTGTTTATGATTAATATAGTATAGTAAAAAGAAAAAGTATGTTGCACGTGCAACGAGGATCCTCTCATGAACAATTTAGATTCCCTATGTCAATCACGTTTATTTTCGGGGATTTCCCCAAATGATATTCCCAAAATGCTTAAATGTCTGTCAGCCACACGGAAAGAATATGCAAAAGATGAGATGGTTGTCCGTGAGGGCGATTTAGTTGATGATGTCGGCATTATATTGCAGGGTAGCGCTCAAAGTACGAAATTGAGCGTCACGGGAAAACAAATTATTGTATCCCTCCATTATCCGGGTGGATATACCGCAGTTTTAACAGCGGCTAGCCGTGGAAGAAGATGCCCTATGTCAGTACAGGCAATAGAACCACTTGAGGTTCTGTTTATTCCTATCAAAAACATATTGAGCCGTTGTACGAAGTTATGTATGGCACACGAACAATTACTTGGTAATCTTTTTGATAGTATTGCAGAACGAGCGTTAGAACTGCATGACCGAAATGATTGTCTGATTATGCCTACTATTCGGGATAAGGTCTTAACTTATTTAACAAGAGTTATGCGTGAAACTGGAACAGAAACTTTTACTATTCCTTTTGATAGAGAAGCGATGGCTGAGTATTTAGATGTAGATCGAAGTGCTTTATCCAGAGAGCTTGCATGGATGAAGCGGGACGGCTTGATTGACTTTTATAGAAACGAATTTAAGCTATTGCAAAAAGCAGTAGAAAAGATGTTCACTAACCGGCAAGCAGGGCAAGTGTATTGACACATGCACATTTTTGAGATTTTCCCTTACGGGAAAATCTCAAAAATTGCTTGTTGGGGAGTGCCTTCCCCAAACCCTGTAACTTCGGGTTGATTTGGCCCGAAGCCAGGTGCTTCGCACCTCATGTTGCGGCATGTAGCTATCTCTCCATTTCCTTGTTTTATCTGAGCGTCCGTCAATCCCAAGAGTTTCTCGGTTTTTGGACCCACTTTGTTCTACTTCCATTAGGGATTGCTTCTTGGCAACCATTTCTTTGATTTACTCAAAAGGTACGACGATATCTCCAGAAATGGGGATATGTCTTTGACCGCTAGGAGAATCTAGCTGGGATTTCCTCATCAAGCTCCCTGAGGAAATCGATGTAGGCGGAGGTATTGGTCCTGTCCTGTTCAATTCCTTCTATATTCTGCTGCTGTCGCTGATCATCTCCATTCCGATAGGGATCGGTGCCGGAATTTATATGGCTGAATATGCGCCTGACAATAAATTTACTCAGGTGCTGAGAATTTGCGTGGAGACGCTGTCTTCCGTTCCTTCGATCGTATTTGGGCTGCTTGGCCTGGCGACTTCGCAGAGTATTTTGACATCGGCCTTACAATTCTTGGCGGGGCTGTCAGCTTGGCTGTCTTAAATCTCCCTATGCTGGCCCGCGTATCAGAGGAAGCGGTTCGCGCTGTTCCGCAAGATCTTAGGCATGCTTCTTATGCGCTCGGAATGACCAAGTTCCAAGTGATCCGTACAGTAGTTCTTCCCGTGCCGCTGCACGCCATCGTTACAGGAGTGTGGCTTGTGGCAGGCCGGGCCTTTGGGGAATCCGCAGTCATCATCCTGACGGCGGGGCTGAGCACTTCCGGTGAGACGCTCGCAGTTCATCTATGGTATGTACAGTCCCAGGCTATCGTAGAAGATGCAAGGCAGATTGCCGATAAGTCAGCTGCCGTTCTGGTATTTGTCGTCCTGTTGATTAACTTACTGTTCCGCATCCCACTTTGGTTCAACAACCGGAAATTAAAGCGCTAGCGCTTCCCTTCGGATTGGAGAAACTTTGAATATAAATCGAATTTTACGTTGTTAGCGAACCTGGATTTCATATAGAATTAGTGAAAAATCGGGGTGGTGATATTTAGATGGTCGATATGCAACAAGAAGGTGCTGCTAAGTTTTTGGAAGGATATAAGGTTTACATGCGTCCTATTGAGGCACAGGAGGCAGAGTTATACCTCAGCCTGCTTAACGACAATGAGGTTCGGAGATTAACGGGGACGAAGCCGGTTTTTGGGCAAGAAGCGACTCGCAGCTATTTGGAAGCCAAAAGACAGGATGCTTCGGAAGTGCTATTGTGGATTGTCGATAAAAGGACGGATGAACCTGTGGGAGATATCCAGCTGATGGATGTGGACCACAGTAACCGTTCTGCTGGCATACGGATTGCAATCACAACTGAGCATCAAGGGCAGGGGTATGGCAGTGAAGCCATGGATATTCTGCTTGACTATGCGTTTGGCGTATTGAATTTGCACCGAATTGAGCTCAATGTCTTTGATTATAATGAGCGGGCCCGGCATGTATACAAAAAGCTGGGCTTTGTAGAGGAAGGCATCCAGCGGGAAGCTTTATATTATAACCATCAATATTACGATTCTGTGATCATGAGTATTTTGGAGGATGAGTATAGACTGCGCAAAGCTAGAAAGCTATAAATGATATTGATAATGACCTTTCTGGAAAAAGACCCTGAATAAGGGTCTTTTTTTGTTGACGGCCTGTAAGCTTGTACATATAATGAAATTATTCAAATATTTGGATGGTTGCTAAATGATTGTTATGAGGGTGGTGTTTGTGTGAATGCTACAGCCACGATACGTACAGTCATGGAAGATTATATTCGAGACACTGATATTACGGTTAAGCGGCTCGCTGATCTATCCGGGGTTAACCGCGGAACATTTAGCGCCATCTTAAATAGGAATCCGCCCAAGCCGCTATCGGTTTCTCAGCTGGATAAGATTACGCAGGCTATGGGGCTTTCTGAAGGCGCACTTTACTCCCTGTTTGTGGATGAATGCTTTGTGCTAGTGGCTCCGAACTGGAGACGTCTTAGGCCATTCTTGATCCGGTGTGCCGAATTGGAGAAACTGGATGTCATCCGAGATATTTTAACCTGTCTGGCTGAGCGTTTGTCTCACAATCCGGCAGTATTTGATGCCGCAGAAGAGATGTTTCTCCGAGGGCATTATCCATCAGCCATTTTGTTATATGAGTACATCATAGAAAGCGAGCAATCAAGCCACTCAGAACGTTTGGCGATCAGCCACCTGCGGCTGTTTCAAATTTTCGAGAAGGATGGGCAGAAGTCTACAGAAACCGCCATGCGATTTTTGAATTATCGCAAGCGGCTGCCAGAGCCTTTGGCGCTTGACGGTTTGCTGATGCTGGCTGAAATGTATTATCTGAAGCAGCAATGGGGAGATATGGAGTTAATGACAGATGAGCTGATTGAACTATCGCAGGCGGTTTACAAATTTTCCGGAAGCGAAAGTCAAGAGTTATATCAGCCCAAATATCCTTTAATCTATTATTATGGACAAGCCTATTTGCTTAAGGCAGGATCTTTTGAGAATAGAGGAATGTTTAAACAAGCGAAGAAATGGATCGAACATTATAAGGATCTAAGCTGGTTTCAAGGTTTGAATGATCTAGGGAAATCGGCAGTTCATCTATTTAGCAGCTATGCGGAAGCAAATCTAATGTCCATTGAAATTAAAATGGGTAATGTTCAAGCTATTCCACGGTACATAAATTATCTAAAAGATCATCCTTCTGAAATTATGGAAGGTTTGGTCACTTTGTTGGAGTCCGCGCTAAAATACTCCTTTGAGATTGATAGTCTTCTAGAATTGTTCGCGGAAGAACTAGAGACATATAATTGTTTTAATCCTACAACTCTAAAAAAACAGTATAAAGAACATTTCAGTTTACGACGATACGAGAACTTTTGTAGAGTTTATTCTGAATATTGTTTTAAAACGATGAATTATGACGAAGGGGCTAAATATAATTTATATAGACTGAATATTTTGCTAACTACTCAAGACAAGGCTTTAATGGCCGACTCTATGCTTCTATTTGAGAGATATCGTGAATATGTCAGCACAGACCTTCAATATAAATATAATTATATTTGTAAGGAGGCTTGGGAACATGAAAAAAGTCAAACTGTTGCTATCGATGGGATTTCTGTTTGCAGTTAGTGTTTATAGCAGCCCGCTCATTACACTTTTAACTCATGGTGCTGGTGGGGAATTGAATTAATATGAAAAAGGGGGATCGTAAGATTCCCCTTTTTCATATCTTAACCAGTTTATCATTCACTCTACAGCAGCTTTTGCACATCGGCTTCAATAGCATCTGGCTCTGTCCGAGCACTGTACTGCCTGATAATATGGCCTTTACGGTCCACCAGGAATTTCACGAAATTCCATTCAATTTCACCTGTTCTATACGGTCCAGGGGTATGGTTCACTAAATAAGTGTATAGAGGATGGGCGTTCTCGCCCTTGACATCGATCTTGGAAAAGAGGGGGAAGGAAACTTGGTAGTTCAAATTACAGAATTCCTTAATCTCTTCCTCGGTACCCGGCTCTTGGCCGGCAAACTGATTACATGGGAATCCAAGAACGACAAGGCCCTGATCCTTGTAAGCATCATAAAGGCGCTGTAGTCCCTGATAATGAGGGGTTAAGCCGCAACGGCTGGCGGTATTGACGATCACTAGCACCTTGCCTTTGTATGCTTCTAGTGTCGTCTTTTGGCCATCAATGGTTGTTACTTGAAAAGAGTAAATTTCGGACATACTGTTCCTCCTTCATATAAATAAAGCAGAGCAGGGGAAATGAAATTCCCCTGCTCTTGCTCAAGCCTGTAAGTGAAATGATTATTTCTCTGTAAATGTGTTGACGATATCTGTGTAGCCTGGACGCTTCTGATCCATCATATTCGCACGGGTCCACAACAGCACTTGGGTGAAGTTCTTGTCGGATTCAAGAATGGTAATCAGGTAGCTGATCTTAATCTTATCCACTTCACCAGTAAGTTCGTATTGCATACCCTTCAGACCGTTAATAGTAACCTGTTTAGGTTCTGTTTGTTCTGGATTGGTCATGGACCCCTTCATGTTATCTAGGATGACCTTGTAGTAGTCATTCAGTGTTACATTGTCAGGGAAATCTGTCTTGCTCTCCCTAAGAACAACGATATAGTCTTCGCTAGCAGGAGCTGCTGCCTGAATATCCGCATCCGGAGATAAGTTTAATCCAGTACTCCAATTGGACGGTACTTTGACTTCAATGCTGTCGTCGCTGTTCTTCAAAGTTTGAGTTTTGGTTGTGCTATTCGATGCAGCCGGTGCGGTTGCAGTTGTATCTTTGAGCACTTTGAAGGATTCAATCACCTTCATGAAGTCCTCTTTACTGTCATCAAACTTTTTCTCGGAAGACCAGGTAACAATTTGATAGTATGAATTGCCTTTGCTTGTAAGTGCTGCTAAATAGTGCACTTTTACATTTTGAGCTAAACCGGAGAATTCGATTAATTTAGCTGGTTGTGAGTCAATGGTAATATCCTTTGTCTCGATCTCTTTATAGTTCTGAAGGGAAATTTGAATATTGCCCTGGAACAGTTTGTGGAAATCTTCAAGTGTCGCATTATCGCTCATATCTGCTTTGGATATTGGAGTCACTAGAACGTACTTATCCTTCAGACGCTGTGATGCTCCAATCAGGGCCATATTGTTAAGGGTGCTGTCCTCTTTCCAGCCATCTGGAAGGGTAATTTGGATACTGTCATCTGATGACTTTAGGACGTTGCCTTCATCCTTCTCTTCAGTCTTCTTGCTATCCTTGGCCGAAGTGTTGGCAGCGGCAGTGGTGTTGGTGCTGGTATCCTTATTGCTGTTCTTGCTATCTGACTTGCTGCTGCAGCCAGCAATCAGGAACACGGCCGCCAGAGTCAGAATCATAAGTTTGTAGTGCATCTTTTTTATTCTTTTCACTAAATTCTCCCTCTCTTGTATATCTTTTTGTCAGTCTCTAACTTATCATATTTGGGCTGAAATTACGGCATTAGGAGGTTTTTGATCGGAAAAATGAATCGATTAGCCCATGAAATTAGATGAAAAAATTCCAGTTTCCATTATTTATCATGACTATCGACCTAGATTCCGTCAGTTTTTGTTGAAACGTTGTTAAGCTATAGATTCACTGTTAATGTCCGGCCATGCTTTGTATGAATAATGCGGCAATCATGATCATTCCACAGCGAAGTGTTGCCTCAAGGGACAATCCCATCAGTGATTGATAAGACTGCAGGCTTCTGCTTACTCTCATGGCCCCGTACATTCTTCCTAACGGCCATGCACTAAACAAGGCAACGATAGCATATACAGGAAGGACTTTACAGAATATGCAGATGGCCAGACTGAGGTACGCCATGATGAGAAGCAAGGGAGAGAGACGGAACGACTTCTTTTCTCCCCACATGACGACCAGGGTGTGCTTGCCAACCTCTTTATCGGTTTTCCAGTGGAGAAAATGATGATTAAAGAAGGTAAGCGTGGTTAACAGGCCGACAGGCAGGGACAGCAGCAGCAGCCGGGTATCGAAATGGGAGGTCTGGACGTAGTATGATCCCATAACCGGCAGAGGACCGAAGGAGAGCACATGGGCAAACTCGCTGGTTCCTCTTCCCCAATAGCCATAGCGGATCGGAGGAGCTACATAGCAGGAGGCCAGCAAGCCGCCAATTAGTCCCAGCAATAGAACGCCAGGTCCGCTTAAGAAATATAAGATGAGTCCGCATCCTGCAGCAATTCCAAGCATGGACCAAGTCACCGTTACAAAAATGGAGTGCTTCCAGACGCTTCTGGTTAAATAACCGGAATCCGTTGACAGTGCTTCTTCGGATGCCAAGGCAGCCAAGTCTGCACCGCTCCGGTAATCCCAGATATCGTTATACATGGTAGAGAACATATGGGCCGCTGAAGCACCAACTAGTGTTAGCAGAAATCTCCAAGGATGAAATTCATCGTTCCATAAATATGCAGCCAGCGTTCCGAGAACTACACAAATCACCATAATAGGAACAAAGTGCATACGGGAGGCCTGGGTCAATTGTTTGAGCAGATTCATAACATACACCCTTTCGCTAACAGACTACTGATTAAGTACTTACTTGAGTCAGCTATAGAGTTCCCATATATTGGTTCCTGCATTCCGGAGGAAATGTAAGCATTATAAAGTATTGACCTGAACATATTAAGGAATCGTAATAGAGCTTAACGAAATTAATTAACCTAGATATTATGGGATCAAACATGGAACTGAAAAAAAGCCCCTAGGGGCCTTTTACAATAGAATAAATTATTTCCCTCTTTATTGTCGTATTACCGCTTGCGGATGCCCGTTGTCTACCAGTTTTTTGATCATAACGAAACGAAGTGAAGTTTAGGCAAGGCATTTATTATCGGAGTGTTAAGAAAAGTGTTGAAGGTTTTCTCTCCGGGAAGTAAAATGAGTAGTCGGCATGAATATGTAATGGAAAGGTATTGATGTTCACGTGAATAAATCAAATTCTTGGTTTACAAAGCAGCAGCTAATGCGCTTTTCTCCGTTGCTGCTAATGCTGATTTTCCCGGTGCTTGGCGCTCTGTACCAGCTTGTCAACGGACCTGCGGAGCGCGTCTATTCTCTAATGACACCTATAGATGAAGCAATTCCTTTCATTAAGTATTTTGCTCTCCCTTATGGAGTATGGATTTTCTATATTTATGTCTGCATCGTATACTTCTTCTTTAAAGACCGCAAATCTTACTATAAATCATTGCTGATCTACACAGTTTGCGCTATGACATGCTATGGGATTTACTTAGTGTTTCAGACAACAGTTCCTCGTCCAGTGATCATAGGCAATGACGTATTCTCTGATCTGGTCCGCTATATATATAACCGGGACTTACCTTTTAACTGTTTCCCGAGCATACACTGCTTCTCTAGTTACATGGTAATGCGGATGATTCTTACAAGTCCTGCACGAAATCGATTAAATACGACGTTGATTTGCGGCATGTCGTTGCTGATCATCATTTCAACCCTCTTTATGAAGCAGCATGTTATTTTGGATGTCGTCTCAGGGATTGCGTTAGTAGAAGTATACAATTTGCTAATCAAAGCCATTCCGGCTTTGGTCCGTTCCAGAAGAACTGCCAAACAAGCGCGAGGGTTTGGGGCTTAAGCTTTTAGGATTCATGGTGGGAATGGATAGGATTTGGAGAACATGATATGATTTTTTTTAAATCGTCACCTTCGGTAAATCGCATTACCGGGTTGGCGATTTTTTTATTCGTATTTTACATTGAAGAGGGTTGATCTATTTTGCCGGCTAAGATTGAAAAAGAAGATTTACATACGGCTAGTTACAATGAGGCTATAGAGCTGGTTCAACGCTTGCTCGTCCATGCTAAGCCTAGCGCATAAATAAGAAACTTACAAATTATAAGACTCCTATAGATGGGGCGCCTCTACATATAGTCTGCCGAAGCGGTAACTTGGGAATTGTCAAGCTGTTAGTTGAAGCCGGGGCTGACAGTAGTTAATCGATTTCTGAGGTGGGGAAACAGGGGGAAACAAAGAAAATACGAAAAAAGACTTCCAGTTGGAAGTCTCTCGTCTTACGTCCCAGGAGGGATTCGAACCCCCGACCGACGGCTTAGAAGGCCGTTGCTCTATCCAGCTGAGCTACTGGGACATGATATATAATATGTGAAAATTCAAGCAATAAATAATATAGCACATATGTGGCCAGTAAGCAAGCTAAATTTATAAGTGCATATTTTAACTTTTTCAAAGGTCTGTGCTATAATCTACAAATAATTTGAGCAAATGATCGAAGAGAGGAGGTGCTCTTATCAGCGGGTTTCAACATCGGGGCAAAGACAACATCGTCTTATTTCCGAAGACATTGGATTACTATCAAGTGGAGCTGACCCGGATGCTGGAAACTGAACGCTACCAGGAAGCGGTAGATCTGTTGGAATTTCTGCTTCAGTGCCAGGGACAAGATCCACACCATTATGATGAGTGGCGGGCGCTGCTTGAATGGCTTAAGGATGCTTTTCCTGGAGTAAAAGGGTCCGCTGAGGAACGCTCGAACTGGCAGCAGGAGGATGAGGGCGAGGAGGATCTTGCTCGTAGACATGCTGAAGCCAAGCTTGCTGAGGATCAGGGCTATGCGATGAAGATGCTGAACGTAGTGACGAATCAGCCGTTGTCTGAGCATACATTTCTGGCATTAGAGCAGCTCGCACATCTTGAAGCACCCGATATAGACGAAGCGTTGCTCACATGGCTTGCTGGCAGAGAGCACCATCCGCTGCTGCAGTTTCGCGTGCTTCAGACCCTGCGAAGAAGAGGAATTCAAGGTACAGTACAGCTTATGCGCGGTCAGGAACTTGTGACTATAGAGATTGAGACGGTGCCATTAAGGCCCGGAGATTTCCCCGATTCTGTACAGAGTGTTCTCGAACGGGTCGGTCAGGAAGCACAGATTCATGATCCAACTCTATTTTATTTTGCACAGGAATTCTGGTATCAGTTTGTTATGGCGGTGTATGGGACGATGGATTATCACTCCATACAGAGCGAAGAGGACGCTTCACTAGATATTTGGGCGGCTGCTCTTCATCAGACTGTGGCCGAGAGCCTGGCCGATAACCGGAGTGATGAAGAGATTCGAATGGCATACGGAATTACGGATTCTATGCGGCTTAGATTTGAACAAGCCTATCGTTCTATGAAGCAATTTGCATCCAAAGGGATGAGCGTGTAGAATGACAGGCGCTGGAATGTCTTGTCTTCTATCGGAACACTTGTAAAAAGATACATTGTTGAGTATAATATAGTGGTTATTCTGAACGTGAAAATGAATCAGGCGGACTGAAAACGGATAACATCGATTCGTTCTTCATTTCAGTAATGTGATCAATTTTGGAGGGGAAAGCATAAAATGAAAGCAACTTGGGAAAAAATAGAGAAGAACCTCGGCGTTCTCGAGGTTGAAGTCGAAGCGGAACGCGTAACGGCGGCGCTGGATAAAGCTTTTAATAAAGTGGTGAAGAAAGCGAACGTGCCTGGCTTCCGTAAGGGTAAAGTGCCTCGGTCTATTTTCGAAGCTCGTTATGGCGTGGAGAGCCTCTACCAAGACGCCATCGATATTTTGCTTCCTGAAGTGTATACCGAAGCTGTCGAGCAAACCGACATTTTCCCGGTAGACCGTCCTGATGTCGATATCGAGCAATTTGCTAAAGGACAATCTTTCAAATTTAAAGCTAAAGTAACGGTTAAGCCTGAAGTTAAACTTGGAGACTACAAAGGTGTTGAAGTTTCTGTAGCAAGCTCCGAAGTTACAGACGAGGAATTGACTCAAGAGCTTGAGCGTCTGCAACAGCGTCATGCTGAGCTGGTCGTTATCGACGAAGAAGCAGCTCAGAACGGCGACACTGTAGTGATCGACTTTGAGGGTTCCGTTGATGGTGTTCCATTCGAAGGCGGCAAAGCAGAGCGTCATTCCCTGGAGCTTGGCAGCGGACAGTTCATTCCTGGATTTGAAGAACAGCTCGTAGGTCTTGCTACTGGCGACTTTAAAGACGTGACTGTAACCTTCCCAGAGAACTATCATGCGGAAGATCTGGCTGGTAAAGAAGCTGTATTCAAGGTTAAGGTTCATGAAATCAAACGTAAACAGCTTCCTGAACTGGACGACGAATTTGCGAAGGACGTCAGTGAGTTCGACACTCTTGAAGAATATAAAGAAGACTTGAAGAAGCAACTGGCTTCCCGTAAGGAAAAAGAAAACGAAGCCGCTGCTGAATCCGCATTGGTGGACAAGGTCGGCGAAAATGCTGAAGTTGAAATTCCAAGACCGATGATTCTTGGCGAAGTTCAAAACATGGTTCGCGACTTTGACAACCGTCTTCGCACTCAAGGCATGAATCTGGACATGTTCCTCAGCTTCTCTGGACAAACTCTGTCCGAGCTGCAAGAGCAAATGGAAGGTGACGCTGAGAAGCGTGTTCGTAACAACCTGGTATTGGAACAAGTCGCTAAGCAAGAGAATATTACAGTTTCTGAGGACGAAGTTACTGAAGAGCTCAATAATATGGCTGAAATGTACAAACGTACTTCTGAAGAAATTCGCGATATCCTTGCTGCGAACGGATCGCTGGGCAGCATCCGCGAAGAGGTTCAACTTCGCAAGACGATCGAGTTCCTTGTAGCTAACAGCAAGCAAGTTCCTGCTGAAGCTAAAAAAGAAGTTAAGGAAGAAGCTAAAGAGACTAAGAAGCCTGCTAAGAAAACAACCAAGAAGGCTGCTTCTGAAGAGGCTTCTGCAGAGTAATAATCACTATAGGCGCTTGGACAGAAGCGTTGCTTCTGACACCTTGTAAATTTCATATGAAACCTATGAAGGTTAAGGCACGTAGATTCATTGCGTGCCTTAATTTTTCAATAAAAACAAATACAGTAATTACCATATGCGGTGGTGTGCTGTTGGCTGCATATAATAATTGGGATTTCGATACACTGTATCAATTGTGAAAAATGACATGGGGCATTGAACATGTTAAAATAATGATGTAAGCGAATCGTGAGATGCTAAGGAAAAGGGGTCGGTCACATGAGCTTAGTACCTATGGTTGTTGAACAAACGAATCGGGGAGAGCGGTCCTACGATATTTATTCGCGGCTGCTTAAAGACCGGATCATTTTTCTCAGCAGCGCAATTGATGATGAAGTAGCTAATCTGGTCATTGCTCAATTGTTGTTTTTGGATGCCGAAGATCCCGGCAAAGACATCCATCTCTATATAAATTCCCCGGGTGGTTCTGTTACAGCGGGGATGGGTATATATGATACGATGCAATTTGTCAAATCAGACGTGTCTACCATCTGTGTAGGCATGGCCGCAAGCATGGGCTCCCTTCTGTTAACTGCAGGAGCACCCGGCAAGCGGTTTGCGCTTCCGAACAGCGAAGTGATGATTCATCAACCGCTGGGTGGTGTTCAGGGTCAAGCCGCAGATATCAAAATTCATGCGGATTGGATCTTGAAGACCAAAGAGAAATTGAACCAAATTTACGTTGAACGCACGGGTCAATCCCTTGATAAAATACAGCAGGATACGGACCGCGATTATTTCCTCAGCGCGGAAGAAGCTAAGGCTTATGGGATCATCGATCAGGTTATTAATAAGCCCATCATTTCATAAAGGGGTGTTCAGATGTTTAAATTTAATGACGAGAAAGGCCAATTGAAATGTTCTTTCTGCGGCAAGTCACAGGACCAAGTTCGTAAACTGGTTGCAGGTCCTGGCGTTTATATATGTGATGAGTGTATCGAGCTATGCACGGAGATTGTAGAAGAGGAGCTCGGTCACGAAGAAGAGCTGGATCTCAAAGAGATTCCAAAACCTCGTGAAATCCGTGACATCCTGGACCAGTATGTAATCGGTCAGGAACAAGCGAAGAAGTCATTGTCTGTTGCGGTGTATAACCACTACAAACGTGTAAATACAGGCAGCAAAATTGAAGATGTTGAGCTTCAGAAGAGTAACATTCTTCTGCTCGGTCCAACCGGTTCAGGGAAGACGCTGCTGGCTCAAACCATGGCTAAGATCTTGAATGTACCTTTTGCTATTGCAGATGCAACCTCTTTGACCGAAGCGGGTTATGTAGGCGAAGATGTTGAGAACATCTTATTGAAGCTGATTCAAGCAGCAGATTATGATGTAGAGAAGGCTGAACGCGGCATCATCTACATTGACGAAATTGATAAGGTTGCTCGTAAATCCGAGAATCCTTCGATTACCCGTGACGTGTCCGGAGAAGGTGTTCAGCAAGCTCTGCTGAAGATTCTGGAAGGTACGGTAGCATCGGTGCCTCCGCAAGGCGGGCGCAAGCATCCGCATCAAGAATTTATTCAAATTGATACAACCAATATTCTGTTCATTTGCGGCGGTGCCTTTGATGGTCTGGAGCAAATGATCAAACGCCGCGTCGGCAAGAAGGTCATCGGCTTTAATGCGGGTTCCGACGGGCAGAAGGATCTGAAGCCAGGGGAATACCTGCAAATGGTATTGCCGGAAGATCTGCTTAAATTCGGTCTGATTCCTGAGTTTGTAGGTCGTCTGCCGGTTATCTCCACTTTGGAGCCGCTTGATGAGAAGACGCTCGTGCGAATTCTGTCTGAGCCGAAGAATGCGCTTGTGAAGCAATATCAGAAGCTGCTGGAGCTGGATAACGTTAATTTGGAATTTGAGCCGAAAGCACTTGAAGCGATTGCTCGCGAGGCTATTAAGCGGAATACCGGCGCGCGTGGACTCCGTGCTATTATTGAAGGCATTATGCTGGATGTAATGTATGAGGTTCCGTCTCGTGACGATATCACAAGCTGTGTAATTACTGAGAAGGTTGTGGAAGAGAAGATCATTCCAGAACTGCAATCGCAAAAAAGCAAGAAACAAGAAGAGAGCGCCTAAGCAAGTTTGAATGGCTAAGGTGACCAAATAGATGCTGAATCCTCCACCCTCCCAAACGGGGCTTCTTTTTGGAGCCTTTGTTAGAGGGTGGAGCTTTGGCTTTAGGGGAGAGATCTGAAATGACATTTCTGAGACAAGATACGCGGCCTGTCAAAGTCGGGAATCTGACCATTGGCGGCAGCAATGAAGTGATCATACAGAGTATGTGCACGACCAAGACGGCTGACGTAGAAGCGACTGTTGCAGAAATTCTTAGATTGGAAGAGGCTGGCTGCCAAATTGTACGGGTTACGGTTAACAACGAAGAGGCTGCAGCTGCGATCAAGGAGATCAAGAAGCGGATTCATATTCCGCTGGTAGCAGATATTCATTTCAACTATAAGCTTGCCCTGCTGGCCATTGAGAACGGAATTGATAAGGTGCGCATCAATCCGGGGAACATTGGACGACGGGAGAAAGTTGAAGCCGTTGTTAATGCTTGTAAAGAGCGCGGCATTCCTATCCGGATTGGCGTTAATGCAGGCTCTTTGGAGAACCATTTGCTGGAGAAGTACGGCTATCCCACAGCGGACGCCATGGTAGAGAGCGCACTTTTTCATATTGGAATCCTGGAAGAGCTGGACTTCCATGATATTATCGTGTCTCTGAAGGCCTCGGACGTTCCTATGGCTATTGAGGCTTACCGGAAGGCAGCGGAGGTTATTCCTTACCCGCTTCACCTTGGGATTACAGAGGCAGGAACGATCTATTCGGGAACCATTAAGAGCGCTGCGGGAATTGGTGCTTTGCTGTCCATGGGAATCGGTTCTACGCTGAGAATCTCCTTGAGTGCAGATCCTGTAGAGGAAGTTAAGGTTGCAAGAGAGCTGCTTAAGACATTTGGACTGATCTCCAATGCAGCGACATTGATCTCCTGTCCGACTTGCGGACGCCTTGATATCGACCTCTTCTCGCTGGCTAATGAAGTGGAAGATTATATTTCCAATCTTAAGGTTCCTATCAAAGTCTCTGTATTGGGCTGTGCGGTTAACGGACCGGGGGAAGCCAGAGAGGCCGATATCGGGATTGCTGGAGCCCGAGGCGAAGGCTTGCTGTTCCGCTATGGGGAGATGATCCGCAAGGTTCCCGAAGCCGAGCTCCTATCCGAGCTTAAGAAGGAAATTGACCATATTGTAGAGGTGTATGAGAAGACCGGGGAAATTCCGGGCCGTAAGCACGGAGTAGCCTCATCTTAAATAGAACAGCGCAGAAGCTTAACAGCTATTCTGCGCTGTTTTTTAATACTCCATAAGGGGAATCTTCCAAAAAAACAGTGAGCCGGGCGTTTAGCTCAGCCTGAAAAGGCTATACTACCATTTATTAAAGCTAATGGAGTATACGGGAGGTTAGCCAAGTCATGAACTGGAGTATTGTTGTAATGATGGTGCAGTTGTTTTTTGCGGTGATTATAGGAATGTACTTCTTGAACCTGCTGCGGAGCCAGAAAGGAAATCGCAGTGCTGTTGATCGGGAATCCCGCAAAGAGCTGGATAAGCTGCGCAAGCTTCGGGCCGTATCCCTCACTCAGCCGCTGGCTGAACGAACACGGCCGGCAAGCATGAAGGATATCGTGGGCCAGAAGGACGGCTTGCGGGCGCTGAAAGCGGCTCTCTGCAGTGCCAATCCGCAGCATGTCATTATTTACGGGCCTCCGGGTGTTGGCAAAACGGCAGCCGCTCGTGTGGTGATGGAAGAAGCGAAGAAGAACCCAATCTCTCCCTTCAAAGGGGATGCTAAGTTTACGGAAATTGATGCAACAACGGCCCGCTTTGATGAGCGGGGAATCGCAGACCCCTTGATCGGCTCGGTGCATGATCCCATTTACCAAGGTGCGGGGGCTATGGGGGTCGCAGGAATTCCTCAGCCTAAGGCCGGAGCTGTAACGAAGGCGCACGGGGGGATTTTGTTCATTGATGAAATTGGGGAGCTTCATCCGATTCAGATGAACAAGTTACTGAAGGTGCTGGAGGACCGGAAAGTCTTTCTCGACAGTGCTTACTATAATTCCGAGGACAATGGGACACCTGCCTATATCCACGATATTTTTCAAAATGGTCTTCCTGCTGACTTTCGGTTGGTAGGCGCAACAACAAGATCTCCACAAGAGCTTCCGCCAGCGCTTCGCTCACGGTGTATGGAGATTTTCTTTCGTCCGCTGCTGCCGGATGAGATTGCACAAATCTCAGAAGATGCAGTGAAGAGAATCGGCTTCCCGCCATGTCCTGAAGCGATTGAGGTGGTTAAAAAGTTTGCCACCAATGGGCGTGAGGCGGTGAATATGATCCAGTTAGCCGCAGGACTTGCCTTGACGGAGCAGCGCAATGAGCTTCGAGCCTCCGACCTCGAATGGGTGGCTACAAGCAGCCAGCTTACTCCGCGTCCGGACAAAAAAGTAGCGGAAGAGCCGCAGATTGGCATTGTTAACGGGTTGGCCGTGTATGGGCCCAATATGGGCACACTGCTTGAGATCGAGGCGACGGCGGTTCCTGTGCCTAAGGGCAAGACGGGTACCTTTAACATCACAGGTGTAGTGGATGAAGAGGAAATTGGCGGAGGCAGCCGGACGTTACGTCGTAAAAGCATGGCCAAGGGATCGGTGGAAAATGTGCTGACCGTGCTGAAGAGTATTGGGCTTGCGCCTTTCAAGTATGATATTCATATCAACTTTCCTGGGGGGACTCCTATTGATGGTCCTTCAGCCGGATTAGCGATCGCTACAGCGATTGCTTCCGCAATTCGCAAGGTTCCCGTAGATCATCGGATCGCGATGACAGGAGAGCTTGGTATCCACGGAAAGGTCAAGCCGATCGGCGGCGTGGTTGCGAAGGCGGAGGCAGCCTTCCAGGCCGGAGCCAAGACGGTGATTATCCCGAAGGAGAACTGGCAATCCTTATTCGAAGGGTTGGACGGGTTGCGGGTAATCCCCGTGGAGACGATAACCGAGGCCTTTGGAGTTATATTCGGGCCGGAAGAAACACAAGAGCTGGAACACTCGCAAACGGCCGATCTCTTCAATCCTGCCCCAGCTCCCTACCTTCATGCGGAATCACCGCCATCCGGTTCGCTGTAGGAGCACGCGGCTGTTCCCTTTAGCACGCGGCTGCTCTAATGGCAGCCGCTTGTTCGTTGGTGTTTTAAAGGAACATTTGATAAAATAGGAATGATATCACTCCAAATAGGAAAGTGTTGGCGTGATTGTACCTGAGAACCCATGGAGGTGCGAAACGATGGGACATCATAAGTCCAAGAGCCGTCGATTTCCCCTGCTGCCTTTGCGCGGTCTTCTTGTCTATCCCAGTATGGTACTGCATCTGGATGTAGGGCGTGAGAAGTCGGTTAAGGCGCTGGAAAAGGCGATGGTTGACGATAACTTGATTCTCCTATGTTCTCAATCGGAAGTGAACATTGAAGAGCCTACACAGGAAGATATTTTTCGAATTGGTACCGTAGCTAAGGTCCGCCAAATGCTGAAGCTGCCGAATGGAACTATTCGCGTGTTGGTGGAGGGCATGGAACGGGCTGAAATTATGGAGTATCTTGATAATGAAGAATATTACGAGGTGCTTGCGGAAGAGCGGCCCGAGGAGCAGTCCCAGGACCCGGAAATTGACGCACTCATGCGTTCTGTGCTAACGCAATTTGAACACTATATTAACCTGTCCAAGAAGGTAACTCCCGAGACGCTTGCAGCGGTCTCCGATATTGAAGAGCCGGGGCGTCTTGCCGATGTGATTACCAGCCACCTGGCTCTAAAGATCAAAGACAAACAGGAGATTCTGGAGACCATTGATGTCAGAGCGCGTTTGGAGAAGCTGCTTGACATTTTAAATAATGAACGTGAAGTGCTGGAGCTGGAGCGCAAGATCAGCCAGCGCGTGAAGAAGCAGATGGAGAAGACGCAGAAAGAGTATTATCTGCGTGAACAGATGAAGGCCATTCAGAAGGAGCTTGGCGACAAGGAAGGCCGTGCCGGCGAAGTGGAGGAACTTCGTGCCCAGCTGGAAGAGAAGCAGCTTCCAGAGAAGGTCCATGAGAAGGTTGCCAAGGAGATTGACCGTCTGGAGAAGATGCCTGCAAGTTCTGCGGAAGGCGGGGTAATCCGCAACTATGTAGACTGGCTGCTGTCTCTGCCTTGGAGCCATTTGACTGAGGATGATCTTGATCTGGACAGAGCGGAGCAGATTCTTAATGAAGACCACTATGGACTGGATAAGCCAAAAGAGCGGGTGCTAGAATATTTGGCCGTACAGAAGCTGGTGAAGAAGCTGAAGGGGCCTATCCTGTGCCTTGTCGGCCCTCCAGGGGTAGGGAAAACCTCGCTCGCCCGCTCGATTGCGCGTTCTCTGGGGCGGGAATTCGTCAGAATCTCGCTTGGCGGCGTACGTGATGAAGCCGAGATTCGCGGTCATCGGCGCACCTATGTCGGAGCGATGCCTGGCCGTATTATTCAAGGAATGAAGACGGCAGGCTCAGCCAATCCGGTCTTTCTGCTGGATGAAATCGACAAGATGGCCTCGGATTTCCGAGGCGATCCTTCCGCAGCTTTGCTGGAAGTGCTCGATCCCGAACAGAACAATACGTTTAGCGATCATTTTATTGAGATTCCATTCGATCTCTCCAATGTGATGTTCGTTACGACGGCTAACGCGGTGCATAATATCCCAAGGCCGCTGCTTGACCGGATGGAGATGCTTCATATCCCAGGCTATACGGAGCTGGAGAAGCTGCAAATCGCCGAACAATATTTGCTACCAAAGCAAAAGCGCGATCATGGCCTGAACCCTGAGCAGCTTGAGATTGGCCAGGAGGCATTGCTGCGCACGATCCGTGAATACACTCGGGAGTCCGGCGTGCGGAACTTGGAGCAGCAGGTAGCGGCTTTATGCCGCAAGGCAGCGAAGAGGATCGTATCCAGTGAAGAGGAACAGATTGTTATTGGGCCGGATGAAGTCAAGGATTACTTAGGAACGCCCAAGTTCCGCTATGGTATGGCAGAGCTTGAGGATCAAATCGGCACGGTTACGGGCCTTGCCTGGACAGAGGTTGGTGGAGAGACACTCGTCATTGAAGTGACTGTCGTACCAGGGACGGGTAAGCTTACGCTGACCGGCAAGCTTGGAGATGTGATGAAGGAGTCAGCTCAGGCTGCCTTTAGCTACACGCGCTCCAAGGCTGGAGAGCTGGGGATTCCTGCGGATTTTCACGAGAAGAACGACATCCATATTCACATCCCTGAAGGAGCGATACCGAAGGATGGTCCGTCGGCTGGCATTACTATGGCTACGGCATTGATCTCTGCGCTTACGAACCGGCACGTCTCTAAGGATGTAGCGATGACTGGAGAGATTACGCTTCGTGGACGCGTTCTGCCCATTGGTGGCCTCAAGGAGAAGTCGCTCGCCGCTCACCGGGCTGGCTATAAGAAGATATTGCTCCCTAAAGATAACGAGCGGGATCTGAAGGAAATTCCAGACAGCATTAAGCACGATGTAGAATTTGTACCGGTATCTCATATGGATCAGGTACTCAAACATGCACTAGTGGAACAAAGCGGAGTGCATTAGAAGGAGTTAAGCATAATGAAAGTGAACAAGGCCGAATTTATTATTAGCGCGGTCCGGCCTGATCAGTATCCTGTTGACGCCTTGCCGGAGATTGCTCTGGCAGGGCGTTCCAATGTGGGAAAGTCTTCACTGATCAACCGGATGATTGCCCGTAAGAACCTGGCAAGAACAAGCTCGACACCCGGGAAGACTCAGCATTTGAACTATTACCGGATTAATGATGATTTGTATTTTGTAGACGTGCCAGGCTATGGATTTGCCAAAGTATCCAAGTCGCTTCGTCAAGTTTGGGGTAAAATGATCGAGACCTATTTGACCGAGCGCGAGCCGCTAAAGCTGGTGCTTCAGGTGATAGATCTTCGCCATCCTCCAAGCAAGGATGATGAGCTGATGTATGACTGGCTGAAGCATCATAATATTCCTGTATGTGTGGTAGCAACCAAGGCCGATAAGATTCCTAAAAGCCGTTGGCAAAAGCATCTTAAAGTGGTTAAAGAGGGTCTTATGCTGCGGGCAGGAGATGAGCTGGTCATGTTCTCCTCGGAGGAAGGCGTTGGTAAAGATGAGCTATGGGGCGTAATTAGCCGTTATATGGAGGACGAAGGAGAACAGGTTTCGTCTGAATCTTAAGAAATTTTTGAGAATTGCCTTTAAATAGCTAAGGGAACAAGAGAACTTTCAGCAGGAAAGTGAGCATGCAGGTGAATCTGTGGAGCTTAGTCGACCTCAATGCGGTATATTATGAAATTCGATGGAAAATCATGATTTAGCTGCCGAGCAAAGGGTTTAATGGGTAGTGTATAATTATACTAAAGGATAGCTAAAAGAATTGAGGAGATTTTTATGGCTAAGCGGATAGCCACAGAGTATGTAGAAGCCAGTATGCGGTTGTCGGAAGCTCAATTAAATGAGTTTGTTCATCGTGTAAATGATCCACAAGTCCATCAAATGGTCAAGGTTCTGGATGGTGGAGGACAGGTTGTTGTACTGGCCGATGAACAGGGTGAGGAAGTGCAGTTGTCTTTTGACATCAAAGACGGGGCCTATGTGTGTGAATTGTCTTTCCGCTTGCGTTCCCTTAAGCTGACTAATGTAGTCCGGCGCATGTTCTCTGAATGTAAAGGCAGCGGCCGGGTTAACCGTATTTATGAAGGATTTACAATGGTGTATGTTTATGAAGAAGGCCAGGTTATCAGAATTATGGAGGAATCACAGCCTGAGGCCTGCAATTTGATCTACGAACATAAGGATACGATGGGGCAGCTTACGCGGATGTTCAAGCGTAACGGTGTGGAGATGGAGATCCTGGGTATCCATCAATCCATCAATGCTCTGCTCGATTTAAGAATCGCCTCCGTTGAGCCTGAAACGGTCAAATGGATTGACGACGAGCTCCGTCTGAAGACGAAGCGGCTGTTCGCTCTTGAGGCTTAAATAAGAAGTAGTGATCAATAAGGTCTGCCCTTTACAAAGGGGGGGCCTATTTCTTTGACAGTTTTCAAATTTAGGAAGAGCCTATCTTTAAAAATGAGTGAAAAAAGTGTTGCATTTGTCACGAATAGATGTTATTTTTAATCTCGTTGAAAAGAATATAGGAACCAGGATTCACTCAGGACATGGAGATGTTGCGAGAGATTATTCCCTCGGGAAGTGAATGACGTAGGTCCTAGCGGATGAAATTTTTCAAACATTTTATTCCTAGGAAGGGGGAACCGGAAGGTGGAATATTCAACTTTCGGAAGACACGTTGCTGTTGATACTTGGGGAGTCGATTTTGAGGTACTGAACAACGCTGAACTCTTGCAAGCTCATTTGGTGGAAGCTGCCGAATCATGCGGAGCTACGGTATTGTCTGTTCAATCCAAGCAGTTCGAGCCACAAGGGGCTACGGTCCTTGTTATGCTGTCTGAGAGCCATCTCTCGATTCATACTTATCCTGAGAGAGGGTTTGCGGCTATTGATTGCTACACCTGTGGAGAAACAGTTGATCCGCAGCTTGCTATCGATTACCTGGTGTCCGTATTGAAGCCGGAAAGAACTTATGCCAAGAAGTTGATTCGCGGTTTGGGTGAGATGACGGTTGAGTCACCAACTATGACTCAAGCAGAGCTGGTATAAGCGTAATATAATACGAACATTGTTTCTGAAGGATAAACCCGGAAGAGATCATTAGAAAATAACCATGGAGGAATTCCATGGTTATTTGTTTTCATAATTGTAAATGCTATATGTGTAGTCTATCTCCGTTATTGGTTTCTTCATAAACATTTCATAAAAACGACCGAGTTATGCTTTTCTTATGTGATATACTTAACATAGTTTGTGATTAGATTTTAAGTTTGTTAATTCATAGAAGGCAGGTGAACTTTACAATGCACATCGTAGTCGTCGGGTTGAACTATCGTACAGCGCCAGTAGAGATAAGAGAACGATTTTCACTTGCAGAGCAGGATATGCCAAGAGCGCTGGCGGAGTTGAAACGCACCAAGGGTGTATTGGAGGGGGTCTTGCTAGCAACATGCAACCGTACAGAACTGTACGTAGTAGTTGATCGTCTGCCTATGTGTGGATACCATATTCGTAGCTTTATGGAGCAATGGTTTGGGGTTCCGCGTGAGGAATTTACCCAGCATTTATATATATATGAGGATGATCAGGCAATCCGCCATCTATTCAAGGTGGCTTGCGGGCTGGATTCAATGGTCCTTGGAGAGACTCAAATATTGGGTCAGGTGAAGCATGCCTTCTTGCAGGCTCAACAGGAGAAGGCGACAGGAACCTGGTTCAACATGTTGTTCAAGCAAGCTGTAACGCTCAGCAAGCGAGCTCATTCTGAAACCTCCATTGGAGAGAGTGCTGTATCCGTGAGCTATGCTGCCGTAGAACTAGGTAAGCGAATCTTCGGAAGCTTTGTCGGTAAGAAGGTATTGATTCTTGGGGCAGGGAAGATGAGTGAGCTGACAGCGAAGCATCTGCATGCCAATGGAGCGAAGGAAATCATTGTGGCTAATCGGACTTTAGCTCGTGCTGAAGAGCTCGCCAAGAAGTTTAACGGAACGCCATGCACGATTACAGATGCGGTAAGCAGACTCGCTGAGATGGATATTCTGATCAGTTCAACCGGTGCGGAAGGCTATGTCATTCAGGCCGCAGACGTTGCTCAGTGTATGAAGAAGCGCCCTTCGCGTCCTCTATTCATGATAGACATCGCGGTTCCTCGGGATTTGGATCCGATGATCGCTCAGCTTCAAAATGTATTTCTATACGATATTGACGATATGGAAGGCATTGTCGAGAGTAATCTGGAGATGCGACGTATGGAAGCTGAGAAGATTGATGCTATGATCAGTGAGGAAATGGCGGCTTTTGCGAACTGGCTGCAGACTCTGGGAGTCCGTCCAGTGATTCGCGCGCTTCAGGAGAAGGCAACTACAATTCATGAAGACACACTAGAGAGCATGTTCAACAAGCTTCCTGAACTGGACGAGCGGCAGCGTACGGTTATACGCCGTCTTACACGGAGCATCGTTAACCAAATGATGCATGATCCTATCAACCGAATTAAAGAAATGGCCGGGGAGAAGAATGGTGCAGAAGCGCTTGAGATGTTCACTCAAATCTTTGCGCTGGAAGAACAGCTTGAAGCTGGATCTGAGCAGAAGTCTGCTTCAGAGGCCCGTGAAGCTCAAAGCAGCAAATCCCCGTCGCCGGAGAAGCTTTCTTTTCCTTTGGCACAGATGTCTATGTAAGGCGGTGAAAGGCCTTGACGCTTCTTGATCTGATTGATGATGCAATGATCTATATATATGCCCTGAGCCTTCTGTTTTATTTCTCGAATTGCATGAGACGCAATCCGGGAGCGAAGCGGGTGGGAGCAGGGCTTCTTGCATGTGTGCTCCTGCTGCAGCTGGCTGGATTCTGCCTTCGTTTTTGGAAGGATGGGGTAGAAGCTCTCTTCTCCCCTTACGATTATTTGTTGCTAGTGAGCTTCAGCCTGGGAGGAGCTGCGCTGGTCATGACTTTTTTTCAAAA
This sequence comes from Paenibacillus sp. CAA11, assembly GCF_003060825.1. Lineage (NCBI taxonomy): Bacteria > Bacillati > Bacillota > Bacilli > Caryophanales > Paenibacillaceae > Paenibacillus > Paenibacillus sp. CAA11. The sequence continues at coordinate 3,659,955 of NZ_CP028922.1, read as the reverse complement.
GTCGGAGCTGGCTGCCGCTCTGGTTAATGTGATCGGACTTCTCATTATGATGGTGAACCGTCTTAGCTTCTCAGACCAAGATTATCCGCTCATTCACGGCTATACCGTTCATGGCCTCCTTGTACTGCATGTAGCACTTGCGGGAATCAGCTTTGCGGCGCTTTCGCTAGCTGCTGTATTTGCGGGATTGTACCTTTATTTGCACCGCAGGCTAAAGGTTAAGAAGTGGAGCGATACGATCCGCCGACTGCCGAGTCTCGAAACCTTGGATCATTACATTCCACTGTCGATGATGTGGGGGACCTCTCTATTATCCGTCTCTTTGCTGATTGCAGGGGCCGTTATTGCTACAGAAGGCAGCTGGGAGACGCTGGCGGATTTGAAGGTTGGGATTACCATTGCCGCCTTGGGGGTTTATTTGCTCTATTTTCTGGGAAGGCATTATAAGCGTTATACCGGCGTTCGGATGGCGCAATGGGCGCTTGTGGGGTATGCGGTACTTATTATCAACTTTTTGATGAATTCCTGGTCTGCTTTTCACAGTTGGAACTGGAGGTGAGCCTTTGACGAACTTTATTCCCATCATGCTGAATGTTGAGGGAGTCAAAGCGGTTATTGTTGGCGGCGGCGGGGTGGCTGCCCGAAAAGCGGAACCTTTGTGGGAGGCAGGGGCTGACCTTATCGTGATTAGCCCAGCGCTTGGCCCCGTGCTCCATCAAGCAGCCCAAGAGAACAAGATAACATGGCTGTCAAGGGAATATCGGAACGGTGATTTGGCGGAAGCAGGACTAGCCTTCGCAGCAACAGACAACCCTGAGGTGAACGAAATGGTTGCTGCCGAGGCCAAGAAACACGCCGTTCCTGTAAACGTTGCTAGCAGAGCGCAGAGCGGAAATTTCATTACACCGAGTGTGCTTCGCCGTGGTGATCTTGTAATATCCGTGTCCACCTCCGGTGCGGGGCCTGCGGCAGCTGTCAGGATTACTGAAGATTTGAAGGAACGCTATGGAGAAGAGTATGAGGAATACCTGGCGTTTATAAAAAGAGTAAGAAGCCGAGTGAAAGATAAGGTCACGGACCGGGTCCAAAAGGCCCGCCTCCTTCACTCTCTAACGGAAGCACAGTGGCTAGAACGAGTTCGTGATGGCAGTCTCCGCGATTGGGGCGAGGAAGAGATTGACCGCTGGATGACGAAAGGATGAGCATGATGCGTACAATAGTTGTAGGAACCAGACAAAGCCAATTGGCGCTAACACAGACTGGGCAGGTCATCGAGGCCCTTGAACGGATTTGTGCAGAGAAGCAGCTGCCGCTGCGGTTTGAGACTCGCAAGATCGTTACCCGCGGAGATCAAATCCTCGACGTGACCCTCTCTAAGGTTGGAGGGAAGGGGTTGTTCGTGAAGGAGATCGAACAAGCGATGCTTGACGGGGAGATTGACCTGGCCGTTCACAGCATGAAGGACATGCCTGCTTGGCTTCCGGATGGCTTAATCAATGGAGCCGTTCCGCGGCGGGTAGATCCGCGGGATGCACTCATTTCCCTTGGCTGTCAGAGTATAGATGAACTAAGAGAAGGCGCCAAGGTGGGGACCAGCAGCTTGCGCCGTGCCAGTCAGCTTAAGGCATACCGCCCCGATCTTATCCTGGAGCCTGTGCGGGGAAATATAGATTCCCGTCTTCGCAAGCTTGAGACAGAAGGGTTCGATGCTATTATCCTGGCAGCCGCAGGGTTATACCGGATGGGCTGGCAGGATCGGATCAGCTCCTTCCTGCCGGTGGACGTATGTCTCCCGGCTGTAGGACAAGGGGCGCTCGGCATTGAATGCCGGGAGAATGACGCAGAGGTTCGGCACCTGCTGTCCCTCTATAATGACCGTTCGACAGCGCTATCTGTTGCCGCAGAACGTGAATTTCTCGGCGTCCTCAATGGAGGGTGCCAGGTTCCGATCGGTGCTTATGCCGAACATCTTCAGGCCGACGCTCAGCCGTCTGAAGGAGCTATGCTGCGTCTTACAGGCATGGTCGGATCACCTGACGGCAAGACCATTCTGAAGGAGTCTGCTGTCGGATCTGACCCGCAGAAGCTGGGTCAAATGGTGGCAGAACGGCTGATGGCTCAGGGTGCAGGAGAGATATTAGCAGAAGTTAGGGGATGAGGTAATGGCGGGAAAGGTATACTTAGTCGGAGCTGGTCCAGGGGATGCACGGTTGATCACGGTGAAAGGGCTGGATTGTCTTCGTCTTGCAGATGCAGTGGTGTATGATCGGCTGGCGAATCCGCGCCTGCTGAAGGAGGCCAAGCAGGGAGCTGAGAAGATCTATGTAGGCAAGCTCCCGGATCGGCATACGATGAAGCAGGAGGACATCAATCAGCTGCTGGTTGATCTGGCTCTTCAAGGCAAGACGGTAGTACGCTTGAAAGGCGGAGATCCTACCATCTTTGGCCGGGTTGGCGAAGAGGCTGAACTGCTTCGCCAGCATGGGATTCCTTATGAAATAGTGCCAGGCATTACTGCGGCTATATCTGTTCCCGCCTATGCGGGAATTCCTGTAACTCATCGGGATATTGCCTCATCTCTCTCCATTATTACAGGGCATGAGCATCAGGATAAGCTGGATGTATCTATTAAATGGGATAAGGTAACCCAAGCAACAGGTACACTCATCTTCATGATGGGCGTGGCCAAGATCGGTTACATCAGCTGCCAGCTCATCGAGCATGGGCGTTCTCCTCAGACGCCAGTAGCTCTTATTCGCTGGGGAACTCGTGCAGAGCAAGAGACCTTGGTCGGTACGCTTGAGGATATTGAAGCCAAGGTGAAGGCTGCAAATTTTCAGTCTCCGGCCGTTATCGTGGTTGGGGAGGCTGTAGAGCAGCGGGATAAGCTGAAATGGGCCGAGGTGATGCCTCTCTTCGGCAAGCGGATTCTTGTGACAAGGGCGCGGGCACAGGCGAGTGATATGGTCCGCCGCATTGAAGACCTTGGAGGCGAGCCCTATGAATTCCCTGTGATTGAGACGCGCACGCCAGCGGATGCTGGGGTATTGTCCGATACTAGCGAAGCTTTGAGCCAACTGGAGGCCTATGATTGGGTGTTCTTTACCAGCGTCAATGCGGTAGACTATTTCTTTGTCCAGCTGGAGAAGTTAGGGAAGGATATCAGAGGGCTGTATAAAGCGCGCGTCGCTGCTGTAGGCCCTGCAACCTCTAAGGCGCTGGCTCAGCGGGGAATCATTGCGGAAAGCCTGCCTGAGCGCTACCAGGCGGAAGGGGTATTTGAGGCCTTTGCTGGGGAGCTTAAGCCGGAACAAAAGGTTCTGCTGCCGCATGGGAACTTGGCAAGAAGCTGGCTGCGGGAGAAGCTGACCGAACTAGGCGTTTCCGTCACAGAAGCGTTACTCTATGAGACGGTGGCAACCGGGGAGGACGATGTTGAGCTGCTGAAGCTGCTGGAAGAGGGCGGTATTCATGCGATAACCTTTACCAGCTCGTCCACGGTTCATTATCTGCTGGATATTCTCAGGAGAATGGGATTAAGCGATCCGGTAGAGGCGCTGTCTCAGATCGAGATTGCCTGCATCGGTCCGGTTACGGCCAAGACGGCTGAAGAGGCAGGATTGCAGGTCACTATGTTGGCTAAGGAAGCAACTATCGACAGCCTGATCGATGAATTATGTGCTTGGAACGCCCGGACACGAACCTAGACATCATAAGTTTAAAATGGATTTCAAATAGCACTTCTCTATAAGACAGTGCCTATTATATAAGGAGATGTATTGATATGGCTTTTCCAATTGTTCGTCACCGCCGCTTGCGGCAAAGTGCTGGCATGCGCAGCTTAGTGCGCGAGACGGTGCTGAATGTAGATGACTTCATTCAACCGATTTTTGTAACCTACGGTACAGGAATTAAGCGTGAAATTCCCTCGATGCCAGGGGTATATCATTTCTCTCTAGACACGCTGGAAGAGGAATTGAAGGAAATCGTTGACTTAGGAATCAAATCAGTCCTGCTGTTCGGAATTCCTGAGACCAAGGATGCGGTAGGCTCATCGGCTTTTGACGAGAATGGGATCGTGCAGGCTGCAACCCGCAAGATTAAATCGCTGTATCCTGAGCTTCTTGTGGTAGCGGACACCTGTCTATGTGAATTTACGGATCATGGCCATTGCGGGATGGTTCATACGTTTGAGCATGAAGGTCATCTGCACGGAGATGTGCTGAATGACGAATCGCTGGAGCTATTAGCCCGCACGGCAGTATCCCAGGCAAGGGCAGGCGCGGATATTATCGCTCCGTCCAATATGATGGACGGTTTTGTTCAGGCTATTCGCCATGGGCTAGATGAGGCGGGGTATGCTCATATTCCAATCATGTCTTATTCTGTAAAATATGCTTCTGCATTCTACGGTCCTTTCCGGGAAGCTGCGGATTCGGCTCCGCAGTTTGGCGACCGGAAGTCCTACCAGATGGACCCGGCCAATGTACGTGAAGCGCTCCGCGAAGCACAGAGCGATGTAGAAGAAGGCGCGGACATGCTGATGGTTAAGCCGGCGCTCGCCTTCATGGACGTGATTCGACTACTTCGGCAGGAGTTTGACCTTCCACTCGTTGCATACAATGTCAGCGGGGAATACTCGATGGTCAAAGCGGCTGCCCAGCAAGGCTGGATTAACGAGCAGGCCATTGTTACAGAATCTCTCCTTGGAATGAAGCGGGCCGGGGCGGATATCATCATTACTTATTTCGCCAAGGATATGGCACGCTGGCTGCGAGAGGGTAATTAATTTAGAAATGAAAGGCCGGGGCTTATAGAGTCCCGGCTTTAAAAATGATAGATGGGAGCGTGTCCTCAAGATGAATGAGATGAATAATAGACGCCGTGAAGAACGGTCCAAGCAGGCATTTGAAGAAGCTAAGCAGTATATTCCGGGTGGTGTGAACAGCCCTGTTCGCGCCTTCAAATCGGTAGGGTTGACTCCGCTTTACATAGATCATGGAGTAGGCTCAAGAGTCTACGATATTGATGGCAACACATTTATTGATTACGTGGCTTCTTGGGGTCCTCTGATTATGGGCCATGCCCATCCAGAAGTGGTCAAGGCACTGCAGGAGGCTGCTGCTAAGGGGACGAGCTTTGGCGCGCCCACTCTGCTGGAGACTGCGATGGCCAAGCTTGTGGCTGAACGCGTCCCTTCCATTGACATTGTGCGTATGGTCAATTCGGGTACAGAAGCTACGATGAGTGCAATCCGTCTGGCGCGTGGCTACACGGGACGCAGCAAAATCCTGAAATTTGAAGGGTCTTATCACGGACATGCAGACAGCCTGTTGATTAAGGCCGGCTCAGGGGTCGCTACATTAGGACTGCCTGATAGCCCTGGGGTGCCGGAGGGGGTAGCAGCTAACACGATTGCCGTCCCTTATAATGATATAGCTTCGGCTGAACTTGCCTTTGAGCGTTTTGGAGAGGAGATTGCAGGTGTTATTGTCGAGCCTGTTGCAGGCAACATGGGAGTCGTTCCCCCATTGCCGGGATTTTTGGAAGGGCTGCGCCGTTTGACTACAGAATACGGCAGCGTGCTGATTTTTGATGAAGTGATGACCGGTTTCCGGGTCGACTTGAACTGCGCGCAGGGCCGGTTCGCGGTAACGCCTGATTTGACTTGTCTTGGAAAAGTTATCGGCGGCGGCCTTCCTGTTGGAGCTTATGGCGGCAAGAGAGAGATCATGGAACAAATTGCACCTACAGGCCCTATTTACCAGGCGGGAACCTTGAGCGGAAATCCGCTGGCGATGACGGCCGGATTCACTACGCTCTCACTGCTTACTCCGGAAGTATATGAGCGTCTGGAGCAGCTGTCAGCACGATTGCAGGCTGGGTTTGAGCAGAACGCGAAGGAAAAGGGAATTCCTTGTACGGTTAACCGCGTCGGCTCCATGGTATGCCCTTTCTTTACGGAAGGACCGGTTGTGAACTTTGAGACGGCTAGAACGAGTGATTTGGATCTGTTCCGCCGCTATTTTGCTGCCATGGTGAATGAAGGAGTGAGCGTAGCTCCGTCCCAATTCGAGGGGATGTTTGTCTCCGGTGTTCATACCACCGAGGATATCGATGCGACCATTGAGGCGCAGCGCCGTGCGCTCGCGGCTCTGTGAGCAGGATCAGCTATAAGCGAAGAGGCGAATGGCTTGAGCTGATGCCAGGTAAGGCGGTCAAAGGTGCTCCCGATCCTTTGGCTGCCGCATCGCAGTGGCTGCAATCAAGTCTTGCGTTCCCGCCAAAATTACTGCAGCAGCTGCATGAGGCAGGGGGCATCCGCCTTGCCGGGGATCGTCTCCGGCTGCGGATGTTTCTGCCGCGGGAACCCGGCTTTGCGGCGATCAGTGATCCGCCGCTTGTGCTTTACGAGGACGATTTCTGCCTCGTTGTACATAAACCGGCCGGCTGCAAGGTTCATCCGGATGGCGAAGAGCGCAAGCCAACACTGGCACATGCAGTGGCGGCCCATTATGCGGCCAGCGGTGAGCAGGCGGCTGTGCGGCATATTCATCGCTTAGATGAATATACGTCCGGCCCTGTGCTGTACGCAAAGAACGAATTCGCGCAGCTTAAGCTGGACAGCGCCATGGCGAGGAAGGAAATTCATCGCGTCTATATCGCTATAGCCCAAGGAGAGATGAAGCTTGGGCGCATGACCATTGATGCTCCGATCGGGCGAGACAGGCATCATCCCAAGCGCCGCAGAGTAAGCCCTACCGGAAAGCCGGCTGTGACCCATCTGGAGTGCCTGGAAGTGCTTCGTGGCGCCAGCTTGGTCCGCCTGCAGCTCGAGACGGGGCGTACCCATCAAATTCGGGTGCATATGAGTCATATTGGCCACCCGCTGCTGGGTGACGAATTGTATGGCGGCGATCCCAAGCGGATTCGTTATCAGGCGCTCCACGGAGAAGCTCTGGAGTTTGTACATCCGCTCACCGGAGAGTTCATCAGCGTGAACGATCCTTGGCCGCCGGTCATTTGTGAGCTGCATGATCAGTTAAAGCGATAGAAGTGATCGCCTCGCGGACAAAAGTTAGGCATGTGCTTCCTTTTGCAGCATATAGATAAAAACGAGCGATGATTTGGTTCATATTCCGTGAGTTATGAGCGAGCATCCCGTTTTGGATATGCTGAAAGGAGGAAGACGTCCTTGGCTGATCAATCTTATGGATTGCGATTTGATATTTATGAGCGCGTCCATTTATCGGACGAAGAGATCGGAATTGAGGAATTGGAAGAGATTGAGCTTTACCCTCGAATTCAGGTAGTGCCGGGAAATGATTATGCTACAATGCGCGGCCATTTGCTGCTGACAGGCTTATACCGCGGGGAGGGAGAGACCCGCGAATTGTCTCACTTGATTCCTGTGGAGATTACCGTACCCTTAAACCGCGTGAATCGGGTAGAGGATATCGCCGTTGAGATTGAGAATTTTGATGTCGATTTACTAAATCCCCGCAGTCTGAACGTTACCGGGGTTCTTTCCTTGCAGGGCATTGAGACGGCAGCTTATACACAGTCAGCGCATGATTGGAGCAACCGTGAATATACTGCGGCTTATTCTGGAGAGCAGCAAGAGCTTGCGGAGGAGACGGATTTTACCGAACTAGCTGAACCGGTTAGCTCTGTGCAAGAAGAACAAGAAGAGGAAGAGCCTGTATTTGCTGCTGATCCTGGAAGTGAAGCGGTGGAACAGGTGGAGAATGCTGATTTTTGGGCAGAGCAGAGGGTGTGGACTTCGAGTACTAACTCTTCTGGCGTGGAAGAACAGGACCTTCCTAGTGAATTAGGACAAGATCTCTTAGACACGGCCGCTCAGCAGATCGACCCGATCATTGTACCGGCTGGAAGGGAGTCTGAAAAGGCCGAGGAGAACCTTAGCCTGGAAACGGCCCAGCCTCCTGCAGATGAGCTGTCTGCCGACTCTTGGTTTGAGAATGAGCCTGTTCGTGCTGTACCTAAGCCCGTATGGCGTACAGAGCAGCCGCATGAATCCGAAGAATTCCAGACAGAGGTGAAGCTGGAGTCGCAGCCGAAGCTGAAACCGGAGTCAAAACCGGAGCCGACGCTGAAGGCAAACCTGGAGTCAAAGCCAGATAGAGCACCAGCGGCGAATTCGGAGGATAGCTTGATATCCAAGCAAGCTGAGACAGAGCGGACTCTCTTCAAAAGCAAATCTGTACCCAAGGAGACTAAAGCCCAGGCGGATGCTGCTGAAACTCTAGCTCCGAAGGCAGAAGAGTCTCCAGTGGAAGAAACTGCAGGAATTGCGGGAAATACAGATGCTGCAGCGAATGTGGAATCTGCCCAGCCGTCAGGGGAAGAAGTTCCTGTAAGTGCGGCGCCTGTTAGCGAGTTGGAGACTGAAGAAGCACCTGAGGCCGACAAGCCGCAGGAAATGAAAATAGCGCTTGGCAGCAAGAAGGAGTCCTCTTCGGCAGAACGGACAGACAGCGCCGCTCTGAGCCAACTTCTTCATACAGGAGCCGGCAAACCTTCATCCGCCATCGAAGATCCCCGTCCTGATGAAGATCTTGTTCCTCCTGAAGGCAGTGCACTCATTGAAGCCGAGGATCCGGGCTGGAAGCAGGCATTCCTGACTAAAATGTCTGAACAGACACCGTTCCGCAAGGTGCGTCTGGTTATTGTTCAGCGCGAAGAGACCATCGATGAAATCGCGGAGCGTTACCGCTTAAGCCCTCGGGAGCTGCTGCTTCATAATCGTCTGACTGAGCAAAACTTATCGGAGGGCCAAGTTCTGTACATCCCTTAAGCGAAGGGGCAGCTGTGGGTTCTTGTTTGTCGGCATTGACTATATGCGGTAAGAAAGTTATTATGTACTATAGTCAAAGACGATGAACGGGAAGAGTAGGTAGGCATAGCCCTTACAGAGAGCGGAATTGTAGCGCTGGGAAATTCCGTAGGATGCAGCTCTCCGAAGTCGCCCGGAAGTCGCCCGTTTGAACCCGTAATATCATCGGTTAGAACGGGCCGGCATGCAGCCGTTATCCTGCAATTGAGTGTCGCTTGGCCCCTTACGCGTTCTTTATCGCGATTGGTTTACAGGATCCTTGCGAAACAAAGGTGGTACCGCGAAAGATAGAGCCTTTCGTCCTTTGAGACGTGGGGCTTTTTTTGTTTTCACAAATCATTGATGATAATGTTCCTGGAGGTAATGGAATGGAAGAGAACCGTCAACAAACCGCCTCGTCGGAAATGCCGACGACATACGATCCGAAGACAGCTGAGCAGAAATGGTACCGCTACTGGATGGAAGGAGAGTTTTTTAAAGCAGGGCAGCGAAAAGATGCCAAGCCTTTTACAATCGTGATTCCGCCTCCGAATGTAACGGGGATGCTTCACATCGGCCATGCCTTGGATTTCACGCTTCAAGATATTCTTATTCGGGCTAAGCGAATGCAGGGTTATGATGCGCTTTGGCTTCCTGGTGCGGACCATGCCGGCATTGCCACGCAAACTAAGGTGGAACAGCGCCTGCGTGAACAGGGAATTACCCGTTATGATCTGGGCCGCGAGAAATTTCTGGAGAAGGTATGGGAATGGAAGGATCAGTATGCTGAAACAATCCATGAGCAATGGGCTAAGATGGGCTTCTCGCTGGATTATTCGCGTGAGCGGTTTACGCTGGATGAAGGGCTGTCTCAAGCGGTACGCGAAGTATTCGTTAAGCTGTATGAGAAGGGCTTGATATACCGGGGCAAGCGGATCATCAACTGGGATCCGGCTGCACGCACAGCCCTTTCGGATATTGAAGTTGAATATAAAGAAGTCAATGGTAACCTGTATCATTTGCAGTACCCGCTTAAGGATGGAAGCGGCCATATCACAGTCGCGACAACACGTCCGGAGACGATGCTGGGAGATACGGCGGTAGCTGTTCATCCGGAGGACGAACGCTATGCGGACATGATTGGGAAGACGCTGGTTCTGCCGATTATCGGCCGTGAAATTCCGATTGTTGCCGATGATTATGTTGATAAAGAATTCGGCAGCGGTGCGGTAAAGATTACGCCTGCTCATGATCCGAACGACTTTGAGCTTGGTCTTCGTCATAATCTGCCGCAGATTACGGTGATGGACGAGACGGGCACGATGAATGAAGAAGCCGGCAAATACCAAGGTCTTGACCGCAGTGATGCACGCAAGCAGATTGTTGCCGAACTGAAGGAGCTTGGGGTACTGATCCGGATCGAGGAGCATGTTCATCAGGTAGGACACAGTGAGAGAACCGGAGCAGTGGTCGAGCCATATTTGTCGACACAATGGTTTGTGAAGATGCAGCCGCTGGCTGATGCAGCGATTCAGGCTCAGAAATCCGGCAAAGGCGTTAACTTTGTGCCTGAGCGCTTTGAGAAGACTTATCTGCACTGGATTGAGAATGTCCGTGACTGGTGTATCTCCCGTCAGCTGTGGTGGGGTCATCGCATCCCGGCCTGGTATTCGGAAGCAACGGGCGAGGTGGTGGTTGCCCGCTCGGAGGAAGAGGCGAGGGCCAAGCTCGGTACCGACAATATCCGCCAGGATGAGGACGTTCTGGATACTTGGTTCAGCTCTGCACTTTGGCCGTTCTCTACATTAGGCTGGCCAAATACAGAGAGCGAAGACCTCAAACGCTATTATCCGACCGATGTGCTGGTTACCGGTTACGATATTATTTATTTCTGGGTTGCCCGGATGATCTTTACAGCACTTGAATTTACGGGCGAGATTCCGTTCAAGGACGTGCTGATGCACGGACTGGTTCGGGACAGTGAAGGGCGTAAAATGTCTAAGTCGCTGGGGAATGGTGTGGACCCGCTTGAAGTTATCGAGAAGTATGGTACGGATGCCATGCGTTATATGATTTCTACAAGCAGCACGCCAGGTCAGGACCTGCGTTTCCGCTGGGAGCGCGTAGAACAGGCGCGTAACTTTGCGAACAAGATTTGGAACGCTTCCCGATTTGCCTTGATGAATCTTGAAGGTGTTAAAGCGGAGGAGATCGACATTAGCGGAACGCTCAGTACAGCTGACCGCTGGATTTTGCATCGTTTGAATGAGACAGCGCGTGATATTACAAGGCTGATGGATGCCTACGAATTTGGTGAGACCGGACGCCTCCTGTACAACTTCATATGGGATGATCTCTGCGACTGGTACATTGAGTTTGCGAAGCTTTCCCTTTATGGGGAAGACCAAGCGGCTAAAGCGAAGACACAGTCTGTGCTTGCTTACGTACTGGACCGAACACTGCGCCTGATCCATCCGTTCATGCCGTTTATTTCCGAAGAAATCTGGCAGCATCTCCCTCATCAGGGCGAGACAATCACACTCGCCGAATGGCCGGTATATGACCCGGCGTTTGAAGCAGAGGGAGCTGTGCAGGAAATGAATCTGCTTATGGATATCATCCGTTCTGTCCGCAATATCCGTGCTGAAGTGAACGTGCCGATGAGCAAGAAAATTGAGCTCATTCTTAAGCCGGGTTCAGCAGAGCTTGAAGATATTATCGCTCGGAATGAGCATTACGTACGCCGTTTCTGCAATACTTCCGAATTCAGCTTCTCGTTGAGCGCAGAGGCTCCGGATAAAGCTATGACCGCTGTAGTTACAGGGGCAGAGCTGTATCTGCCGCTTTCGGGGCTCATTGATATTGCGCAGGAGATCGCTCGTTTGGAGAAGGAACTGGATCATTTAAATAAAGAAGTTGAACGCGTGGAGAAAAAGCTGGCCAATGAAGGCTTTGTTGCCAAGGCTCCGGCCAAGGTGATTGAGGAAGAACGCGCCAAGCAAGTGGACTATGCGCAGAAGCGCGATAAGGTACTGGCGAGAATTCAAGAGTTAAAAGGCTAAAACTACAATAACTGTAGATGAGAGAAGCGTCCCTCGGGCTGAGGCTTCTACTAGGATAGAATTAGCTTAGCTGGAGGGACGGGAAAAAGGGTGATATATCATGGGGGCAACCGAAGAAGGTAATTCCCAGCCGCTGCGCAGCTATGCTGAAGCGGTCGACTGGATTAATGGACTGATTCCGTTTGGCATCCGCCCAGGTCTAGAACGCATTGAACGAATGCTTGAGATGCTAGGCAACCCGCATCGAAAGCTGAAGTTTATTCATGTAGCGGGAACGAACGGAAAGGGCTCATCCTGCGCTTTTCTAACGAGTACGCTGCTTCGCGGAGGGTATTCGGTAGGGACGTTTACGTCACCGTATATTACGAAGTTTACAAACCGTTTTCAATATAATGGGGAAGACATCCCTGAGAACACGCTTCTAGGGCTGTCTAACCGTCTATACCCGTTGGTAGAGCAAATTACAGGGACAGAGCTGGGGTCTCCAACGATGTTCGAGGTATCCACCGCGCTTGCTATCCTCTACTATGCAGAGGTATGTTACCCCGATGTTGTAGTATGGGAAACTGGGCTCGGGGGAAGGATGGATGTAACGAATATAGTTACTCCGATCGTTTGCCTGATTACCAATATTGGCATGGACCATACGGATATTTTGGGCGATACCATAGAGCAGATTGCTAGTGAGAAAGCAGGAATCATCAAGCCGGGTGTTCCTGTCGTCAGCTGTGCAGAGCAGCCGGAAGCCATTCAGGTCTTCAAGCAGACCGCTGCTGCGAAATCTTCTACGCTATACCTGCTGGGTGAGGAATTCAGTTATGAACGGACTGGCCTTAACGGAGCAGGACAGCAGTTTCTGTTCAAGGGGCCGTTCCGCGAGCTCCCCATTGAAATTACACTGCAGGGTGAGCACCAGTGCAAGAATGCCGCTGGCGCCATGATGGTGCTTGAAATTTTGAGGCAGTACATGGCTTTTGTATTTGAAGATGAAGATATTTTGAACGGATTTAAAGGGGCTGCTTGGGCAGGCAGGCTGGAATTGGTGCAGGACCATCCGCGCGTTGTGCTTGATGGCGCGCATAACCCTGAAGGAGCAGAGACGCTTGCTCGCTCCATTCCAGAGATTTACCGTTACCGTCATTTGAATTTGATGATGGGAATGTTATCTAATAAGCATCATCGAGCATATCTGGAGCATATATTACCAATAGTGGATACGCTTATTGTAACAGAGCCGGATTTCCGTCGTAAGATGGACGCCGAGGCTTTGGCTGAGCTGGTTCAGCAGCTGCGGGAAGCCAAGGCGAAGCCGACTCTGGAACTCATTGTGGAGCCGGACTGGAGAGAAGCTTTGGAGCTTCTTCGGTTACGGACTACACAAGAAGACCTTGGAGTGGTGTCGGGCACGCTCTATTTAATATCCGACGTGCGCGCTGCTCTATTACATCAAACCGATTCTGAAAAAGGCTGGTGAACACATTGGCAAATACAACATTAGAACACGTACATTTCATCGGGATCGGCGGTTATGGAATGAGCGCGATTGCCCGGGTGATGTTGGAGATGGGCTATACTGTAACGGGTTCGGATGTAGCCTCGCAGGAATTAACAGAGAAGCTGGCGGCCAAGGGCGCCAAGATATATATTGGACATACCGCAGAGCAAGTGCATGGAGCAGACCTGGTTGTCTACTCTACTGCACTGCCTAAAGATAATGTGGAGCGGGTTGAAGCGCAGGCGCAGGGCATTCCTGTGCTGCACCGCTCTCAAATGCTTGCAAGACTTCTGAACGAGCGAAGCGGCGTCGCTGTAGCAGGAGCACACGGTAAGACCACAACCTCCTCGATGATTGCTCTTGTTATGGAAGAGACCGGAACGGATCCGACCTATATCATTGGTGGCGAGATTATGAATATCGGAACCAATGCCAAAGCGGGACAAGGCAAGTATGTCGTTGCTGAGGCGGATGAGAGTGATGGCTCATTCTTGCAATATCATCCGGCCTTAGCGGTCGTGACGAACATTGAGGCTGACCATCTGGAGAATTACGACGGAAATTTCGAGCGTCTGAAGGAAGCTTATGTACAATTCCTGAATCAGGTAAAGCCAGATGGAAAGGCCGTGGTTTGCGGGGATGACGCTATAGTGCGTGAGCTGCTGCCTAAGGTGAACCGGAATGTGGTTACCTATGGAATCGAGCAAGCCTGTGATTATACCGCCAGCAATATTGTGCTTGGAGATCGTCGGGTCTCCTTTACCATGAATCATGCTGGAAAATCCCTTGGAACGATCGAGCTCTCCGTACCGGGAATGCACAATGTATATAATGCAATGGCGACTGTAATTGTGTGTTTGGAAGCTGAAATTCCATTTGAGCAAATTGCTGGGGCTATTTCTCAATTCCATGGTGCCAAGAGAAGATTCCAGGTGCTTGGAGAAGCACGGGACATCCTGATTATTGATGATTATGCACATCATCCTACTGAGATTCAGGCGACGATTGTAGCGGCTAAGGCAACAGGGAAAAGGATTATCGCTGTATTCCAGCCTCAGCGCTATACACGAACCTTTTTCTTGCTGGACGCGTTCAGCCGCGCCTTCGGGGATGCAGACGAAGTTATTATTACGGATATTTATTCTCCGGCAGGAGAGAAGCAAATTGAGGGAATTCATTCTTCCAAGCTGGTTGAGTTGATTAAAGAGAATAGCAATCCGGCTGCTAGGTATATTCCAACTAAGCAAGAAGTGATCGAAGATCTTGAGAATCGCCTGAAGCCAGGCGATATGGTTCTGACCATGGGGGCGGGAGATATTTGGAAGGTTGGCGATACGCTGGCCAAACGAATTCGTTAGTCCAAAAGAAATAAGATTTATCATAGAGAGAGCCGCGGCTATAGCGGTTCTCTTTTGCTTTTTTATCTGCGATTAAACCCTATGTACTTATGATAAGATAATGGGATAAGTAAAGCCGAGGGCGAAGGGACAGAAGTCATGGAATTATATTCATTATGGACGGTGGAGGCGCTTTGCGGTACGGAATCGTTCAAAGTTGGGAAGGAATACTTCAGACAAGGACGGGTCATGGATCTAAGCATGAACATGTCGAACCATTATGAGGCGGTTGTTCAGGGAAGCAGAAGCTACCGGGTCACAGTGAAGCTTGATCAGGGAGGACATCCGGAAGCTGTATGCGAATGTCCGGCTTACCATGCGCAGTTTCAGTATTGTGAGCATATCGCAGCAGTTTTAATCGCGATTCACGAGAAGCCGGAGCCTAGCATTTCAGGAGTCAGAGGCACCTTTTCCATTTCAGAAAGTCATTCCCACTATCAAGGGAACCCGCTTTCCGCTAGGGAGGAACGTACCGCGAACGAATTGATCCGGCTATTTGAAGGAGCGAAGCGTTCAGGAGGCCCGCCCTTAAGGGAGAGGGTATATGTGCAAACCGGGCAAGAAAAGTTGCAAGTGGAATGGATTTGTACGGTCGAGGAAGGGCTGTACTCCGATGCAAACCCTAAAATCACAGTATCCGTGAAGGTAGGACTCAAGCGGACTTATGTTGTTCAAGACATCCGTCTATTTCTTGAGCATGCTGAGAAGGGGAGAGCCCTGCCTTTCTCCTCCCGGTTTCAATATGACCCTGCTCTGCACACCTTTGGTCCTGAGGATAGGAAGGTTCTAGAGCAGTTATGCCGCGTGTTATCCAGTGAGCAGATTTATGCGGCTGACGGAAACTTAAGGACCGGTTCGCGTAGCTCGGGGCTGCAAAAATATCTGACGATTCCTCCGCTGGCATGGGGCGAGCTGCTTCCTGCTTTAATTGCAGCTGGAGCAACCATTGAACAGCCGGGCGGTTTTACGGCAAGCCTTGCCTTATACGAGGGAACGCCGCCTGTTTCTTATGAATTAGGGCGGCAGGATGCATATTTTTACCTGCAGATTCAAGGACTGGAAGAGACGATTCTGATGCCCAAGTATGGTTGTGCTATATCCAGGGGAACCGTCTTCAGGATGGAGCAGAGCCAATTAGAGCTGCTGTCGGAAATAAAGGATACGATCTACCGCGGGGGCTTAGACGGCAGGCTCAGTATGGCCGCACAACAGCTGGATGAATTCATTAGGCAAGCGCTGCCCAAGCTTAGAGCTCTGGGTCAGGTGCGTCTTGACCCCGAAATACAAAGCCGCATTCTTAGCCCTAAGCTTGCGGCCAAATTGTTTCTGGATCGGCTGGATGAAGAATTGATCTTAAAGTTGGAATTTCATTATGACGGAATCATCATTCTTCCATTGGAGGCACAAGAGCGGCAGCTGGAGAATCAAGATTCCTCAATCTTAATCCGCGAGATGGACAGAGAGAAGTACGTATTGAACGTCATTGAGGAGCTGAAGCTGCCGATTCGAGGGACAGCTTGGGTAACGGACCAGGAAGAGCAAATTTACAATGTGTTATTTCATCTTTTGCCACAGCTAGAGGGAAAGGCGGAGGTCTTTGCTACGACTGCGGTAAGGGATTGGGTATACCCGGATTCGGGGGGCTTCGAGACATTGGCCGATGCTGATGCTTCACTGAACTGGCTTGAGATCACCTTCTCTATGGATGGCATTGGAGAGGCCGAAATTCGGAAAATTCTGCTTTCAGTCTTGGAGCGTAGAAAATACTATCGCTTGAAGAGCGGGGCCTTCTATTCCCTGGAGGGGAAAGTATTTCAGACCTTTGCCGGGATGGCGGAGGATCTTGGAGTGAGCAAGAACGATATTGGCCATGGTCGCATTACGCTTCCGCTTGTACGCTCGTTGCTCCTGACCGAATCTGGTGATGGAGGTCCTCGGCTTGGCAGGTCGCTGCGCCGCTTCCTGGAGCAGGTTCGCGACCCCGATATGACCGAGGCAGAAGTGCCTGCGCGGCTAGCGTCTGTGCTTCGCGATTATCAGAAGCGGGGATTTCGCTGGCTTAAGACATTGGCCCGGTACAGGTTTGGCGGTATTCTGGCAGATGATATGGGACTTGGGAAGACCTTGCAAAGCATCGCTTATATCGTCTCTGAATGGGAGGAAACCGAGGAGATTTCAGGTGACGGGAGATTACCTGTGCTGATTGTGGCTCCGGCATCACTGGTTTATAACTGGGAGAACGAATTTAAGAAGTTTGCTCCCGAGCTGCAGGTCAGAGTTGCAGCAGGCAGTAAGCAGGAGCGTACCCATCAAGCGGCAGCCGAGGCGGATGTTATCATTACCTCATATCCTGCCTTGCGAAGAGACAGCGATATTTACGATAACATGAAATTTAGCACCATGATTCTTGATGAGGCTCAGGCTTTTAAAAATCATACAACACAGACGGCGATGTCGGTAAAGAGAATCCAAGCCGGCAGACGCTTTGCATTAACAGGTACGCCCATTGAGAACTCGCTTGATGAGCTGTGGTCTATTTTTGATGTGATTTTTCCAGGCTTGTTTACCGGCAGACAGGCGTTCAAGGATATGCCGAGAGATACACTTGCGAGACTCGTCCGCCCATTTATTTTGCGGCGGCTCAAATCCCAAGTACTCAGGGAACTTCCGGAGAAAATCGAGACGGTTTGTCAGTCCGAGCTGACTTCAGAGCAGAAGAAGCTGTATGCGGCTTATTTGAGCAGCTTCAAAAAGCAGACACTCAAGGATCTGGAAAGCGAGGGCTTCCAGAAGAGCCGAATGAAGATTTTAGCTGGCATTACGCGCCTGCGGCAAATTTGCTGTCACCCATCACTGTTCGAGGCCTCTTATCAAGGCAGCTCAGGCAAGCTGGAACAATTGAGCGAGATTGTAGAGGAGTGTCTGGCCAGCGGGAAAAGACTGCTGATTTTCTCTCAATTCACGGGAATGCTGCAAATGATCCGCGGAGAACTGACGCAAAGGAATATCCCGACCTTCTATCTTGATGGTCAGACACCCTCCCGGGAACGAGTAGAACTATGCAGCCGCTTTAACGATGGGGAGAACGATATCTTCCTCATTTCATTGAAAGCAGGAGGTACAGGACTTAACTTAACGGGAGCTGACACTGTGGTTCTGTATGATCTATGGTGGAATCCTGCGGTGGAAGAGCAGGCGGCCGGACGCGCGCACAGGCTTGGCCAGAAACGGACAGTTCAGATTATTCGGCTGATTGCCCAAGGAACGATTGAGGACAAGATGCTTGAGCTCCAGCAAAGGAAGAGAAATCTGATTCATGAAGTGATAGATGCGGAAGAATCAGAGCTTGCAGTATGGTCGGAGCAGGACATTCGTGATCTTTTAATGATCTCACCTGAAGGCTAGCTCAACTTCATACGGTCTTACGGGCATATCTCGGACAATCCCTTCATACGCTATTAAAAGAATATAAAGGGACAAGGAGAGTGTGTTCGTGAATAAAGCCAAGATGACCTTCCGGTTCGACACGGCTGAGCCAGTGCGCCGTTCTGTTGATGAGGAAAAGCCTCCTTTCCATTCGGATGCTGTAATAGCCCTTCCGGTTGACGGGGGGGACGATTCGGAGGTAGAGCATGACATAATCCGCGTTACACCAAGACAAGAATCCCCTGTCCAGCTGCCCTACGAGGACTGGAGCGACCCTTTTCAGAATCATGCAGGGCTGGGGATTGCCGTAATGCCAGCGGGTATGTCTGTCAAGGAGCCTCTTCCTTCTGGAGATTGGGAGTTGGGTACTTATCCTGAGCTCGAGAGCAAAGTGGATGAAGGCTTTCGTTACAAGCCTCCGACCCGCGGTTCCGGCTGGAAGCTTGCCGGTTCGATTATGGGAGCAGTCATCACTGGGTGCCTATTTGGATACGTTGTCCTCTCCCTGTTCAATCAAGACGTGGGGCTGCCTCTTCCGGGCTTCATGTCTGCTCAAACCGCAGACAAGGAGGCGGCTGTTCCTGTGCTTGGCGGGATCAGCGAGGAAGCTTCAGTAACCGTCCAGCTTCCCCAGCAAACGTATTATTTTTTACAGTATGGGGTGTTCAGCAATCCGCAAGGAGTAGAGCAGGCTCAGAAGGAGCTTCAGGCGGCCGGTATTGCAGCAGCTCCGGATCGTACAGATTCCAGGCGTGTTTATGCGGGGATTTCGACCGATCGGGAACAGGCGAAGCTGCTAAGCGGTCAGCTGAAGGCTGACGGTGTCAATCTGATTTTGCATGAGGTAACATTACCCGAGCAGGCGAGAGTTTCTTTTCAAGGAGATGAAGCTCAGCTTGAGCAGTTTATGAAGAATAGCAGTGAACTGATCGACCAGCTCAGCGCCATCTCTTCATCTCTGCTTATGAGAAATTCACCGGAAGCTCCTTCGCCGGAACTGCTTCAAAAGATAGCTGCCAGCCATGAGCGTTTTACGGAAGAGGCAGCGGAGATCAGAGGGAAGTTCGGTGCGAGTGCAGCCGTTCTTGCCGAGGCTTTGGAGCAGGAGATGAATAGCTCCATGGAGGCGCTAGAGCAGTTTAAAAGGAATGGGTCAAAGGCCCACCTGTGGGAAATACAGGAGTCCGTTATGCGCTTTGTGCTTGCAGAACAGCAGCTATTCTTGGAGATATAAGGAATCTAAATTTGCCAGATAGGAAGCTAAAACGGCTTTACGGTGGTGTAATTGTTAACCTAGGCGGTACGGGGGACAGGAAATAGTTTCCCGTGCCGCATTTCTGTTTGTATTGAAGCTGAATTAACCTTATAATAATGAGGTGTCAAAAAATGGCGAGGAATGGCAAGAGCTATGACTGCGGCCTTTATTTTGGCATTTGATCGTTTCAAACCTTTTTACCTAACAATTAATCAGGATTAAAAGTCCACAGCTAGGTTGGCTAATGATTCATGGATGGCTTGAACATGCCCAAGGCATTCTCGGCAAAGGAGCAATTAACTTGGAACAAAACAGTCGCAAAACAATTATACTTGCTTCTACCTCTCCTCGAAGACAGGAGCTCTTGGCTGGCCTGCGCATCGAATTTGACATCATTCCGAGTGATGCGAATGAAGATACGCCTGCTGAATGGAGCCCTCAAGAGGTGGTATCCGAGCTGGCGCAGCGTAAAGCAAAGGCCGTTCTGGGCAAGCTTGCTCCACACCAGACAGACGGGATCATTATCGGCAGCGATACGGTCGTTGTCCGAGATAGTGACATTCTCGGGAAACCGAAGGATGTGCAGGAGGCCGCTTCGATGATTCGCAGTCTTCAAGGCAGAGAGCATACCGTATTTACCGGTGTCTCCTGCTTAGATATAATGTCCGGTAAAGTCTTAACCCGCTGGCGCAGTACGAAGGTTCGCATGAAATCAATGACAGAAACGCAAGTGCTGGCTTATGCTCAAAGCGGTGAGGGTTTAGACAAGGCTGGAGCCTATGCAATTCAGGGATTAGGCGCTATGCTGATCACCGAAATTGAAGGGGATTACTTTAATGTCGTCGGACTCCCTTTGTCGCTGCTTGGAGACATGCTTCTTGACATGGGCTATGATGTTTTGACGCATTCTGGAACATAATATTGCAGAAAGACTCGAAGTTTGACTGCAAAATGTGTAACTTTTTATACGAGCTAAACGTAGTCTTAACAGCCAAGATTGTGCAGCAATCAGCTCATGCTATGATTTTAGTGAAAAGAGGATGAAACATGGAGTCGCCATCTTATTTGCTGCGCGATATCCCCCATGAAGAACGTCCAAGAGAACGCATGATGCGGTATGGTGCGGGTGCGCTTAGCCATGCAGAATTACTGGCTATATTGCTCAGAACGGGAACGCGGCATGAATCAGCCGTTCACGTTGCCAACAGGCTTTTAGCACGAAGCGGCGGTATTCGGAATATCGTCGATTTTAGTGTGAGCGAGTTAATGCAAACGAAGGGCATCGGCGAGGCCAAGGCGATTCAGCTTCAGGCCGGCATAGAGCTCGGACGCCGTCTGGCGCGTTCGGCACCTACAGAAGCCACTGTCATTCGAAGTCCGAGAGATGCTGCAGACATCCTTATGGAGCAGCTAAGATATCTACAGAAAGAGCATTTTGTTTGCTTGTTTCTAAATACTAAGAACCATGTTATTGCTCAAGAGACATTATCGATCGGGAGCTTGAACGCTTCGATTGTTCATCCTAGAGAGGTGTTCCGGGCAGCGATTAAGTCCAGCAGTGCAGCTGTCATTTGCGCTCATAACCATCCGAGCGGAGACCCTACTCCAAGCCAGGAGGATATTCAGATTACTCGCAGACTTTGTGAAGCGGGAGAAATCGTGGGGATTGATGTGCTGGATCATTTGGTTATCGGAGACGGAACATATGTAAGTTTGAAGGAGCAAGGGTTCATGTAATATAATATTTCAGATATTATGCCGATAGAGCGGCGTTATGAGAAGAAAAGGAGAGTACAGCATGATGGGTGGCTTTACTAAAGATTTGGGAATTGACTTGGGAACGGCAAATACGCTGGTATATATCCGCGGTAAGGGGATCGTTGTTAGAGAGCCATCCGTGGTTGCAATTCATACAGATAATAAGAATATTGTAGCTGTGGGAGAATCAGCTAAGAAGATGATCGGCAGAACGCCTGGCAATATCCGTGCGATCCGTCCGATGAAAGATGGCGTAATTGCCGATTTTGATACAACTGCAACTATGATCAAATATTTTATTCGTCAAGCACAGAAGCAGCGTTCAATTTTTCAGCGTCATCCGAACGTAATGGTATGTGTCCCGTCTGGTATAACGGCGGTAGAACAGCGTGCGGTAGAAGACGCTACAAAGCAGGCTGGCGCGAGAGAGGCCTATACGATTGAGGAGCCCTTCGCAGCTGCAATTGGAGCCGATCTTCCGGTATGGGAGCCGACCGGCAGTATGGTAGTAGATATCGGTGGAGGAACAACAGAGGTTGCAGTGATCTCTCTTGGCGGTATCGTAACCAGCAAATCGGTTCGTGTAGCCGGAGATGAAATGGATGAATCAATCATTCAATACATCAAACGGCAATATAATTTAATGATCGGTGAGAGAACAGCAGAACAGCTGAAGATGGAAATTGGCTCGGCGATGCCGCTGGAGCAAGTAGAGACGATGGAAATTCGCGGCCGCGACCTGGTGACGGGTCTGCCGAAGACGATCTCCATTACCTCTGACGAAATTTCTGAGGCGCTTAACGATACGGTTGCTGCCATGGTTGAAGCGGTCAAGGTTACTCTAGAGAAATGTCCTCCTGAGCTTGCGGCGGATATTATGGACCGCGGTATTGTACTAACGGGCGGCGGTGCCCTGCTGCGTAACCTGGACAAATTGCTGGCTAGTGAGACCGGAATGCCGGTGATTGTTGCCGAGAATCCGCTGGATTGTGTAGCGATCGGTACTGGGCGTGCACTTGAGAATATTCATTTATTCAAGTCCAGAAACGGTGCCTCCAATCGTTCTAAACGGTAAATTACAGAGAGAATCGCCCTTGGTATGGGAGAGAAAAAGTAACGATAGAGGGTGTTGATACTGTTTAAACTTCTGGGGAATAAAAGATTATTTTTCTTGCTAATGGCGCTGATCTTATTTATAGGTGTCATGGGCTTTACCGTAGGCCCCCGGGTCGGGTTGTCCTGGCCGGAGAAGTTCGTGAAAGATACCGTCGGATTCGTACAAAATATATTCTACAAGCCCGCTGGCTATATAGCGGGCTTCTTTGAAGATATTTCTAATCTTCGTGATCTCGAAGAGGAAAACGAACAGCTTAAGATTGCTTTGGCTCACTATACGCGGGATAAGGCCAAGTACAATTATACGAATGCTCAGATCAAGAAGCTCGAAGACGGACTGCGGTTCACCCAGGAGCAGAAAGCACGGAGCAAGGACGATGATTATCGTATTGCCCATGTGCTGAGCGTGAGTAACGATCCGACGAATCGTACGCTGGTTATTGATCTTGGCAGCAAAAACGGCGTCAAGCCGGATATGGCTGTTACGACAGACAAAGGGCTTGTAGGGACGGTCAGCAAGGTAAGCAATTTTACCGCAACGGTTAGACTGAGCACTACGCTGGATTCCAAGGATCCTACTTCAAATGCAATCGCAGCGACCGTACAGGGTAAGGAGGATAAATCCTTTGGCATGGTTGAGAGCTACGACCAGGATTCGGGGTATTTCGTGATGACGAAGATTAAGACGGATGATCCTCTGAAAGAGGGAGATACGGTTATTTCCTCTGGGCTTGGCGGCCAATTCCCGAAATTTATTCCGATAGGTACGGTTAAAAGTCGGCAAAAAGGCGAATTTGGAATGACGGATACGGCTTATATTGAGCCGGCTACGACTTTTGCTGATTGGGATATCGTGTTTGTAGTGATCACGCCGGAGGCTCCGGAATAATGCAGAAGCGCCGTTATCTACTTATATTATTGTTGTTTGGCCTCTTCATCGTCGAAGGGACCATTATTCCCTGGCTTATACCGGTAGCATGGCAGACACGCCTGATTCCTCATTTAGTATTCGTGGTCATATTGTTTGCATCTGTCTATGACAACCGCCATCGTGGTTTGGTACTGGGGCTCGTGTTCGGACTGCTTCAGGACGTTGTATATTATGGATCGATGATAGGAGCTTACTCTTTTGCTATGGGCTTCTCTGCCTATATGATAGGACTCATCTTCAAATCCCGGAGAACACCGCTTCCGCTCATGATGTTTGCTGTTCTGATCGGCAGCTTGCTGCTGGAGTCTTTACTCTATGGAACCTATAGACTGTTCGAGCTAACCCATCAGACTTATGATTGGGCACTTACCAATCATATGATACCGAACATGATCGTACAGTTTATATTCGCATTGGCGATTTATGTACCGCTGCGCCGCTGGCTTGAGAATGCAGGTGTTCGTCGTTCTAAGGAAGAAGCCGCCTGAAGCTTAACAATTTGCGTCAGAAGAAGGAAATCGCCGCTTCCAGCGCGAATTAAGCTAAAGGGAGGGACAGGCTAATGACAGTGAAATCGAATCATGTGACGATCAAGGGCATCAAGGATGGCCTGGTTTTCCTGTTTGACGATCAATGTGAATATTCTGAGCTGCTAAGCGAGCTGCGCTATAAATTGGAGTACAGCCATCAAAATATTTTAACCGGTCCTATAATGCATGTTGATGTAAAGATGGGCCTGCGTGAAGTGACCGAACAGCAGAAGTCTGAGCTGCTTGATATACTTGGACAGAAGGGCAACCTGCTAGTTAGATCTGTTGAAGCTAATGAGCCGGAGAATTCGGCGACACAGCAAGACACATTCCTCACAATGAGCGGGATGGTTCGATCCGGACAAATCCTGCGGCATGAGGGCAATCTTCTGTTCCTTGGAGATGTTAATCCTGGCGGACTCATTGCCTGTACAGGAGATATATTTATCATGGGGGCGCTGAGAGGAATGGCTCATGCGGGGATGGATGGTGACGAGTCGGCCATCATCGCCGCTTCTCATCTGGCTCCGACCCAGCTGCGTATTGCTGAGGTGATCAGCCGACCGCCGGACGAATGGGAGAATAGGGAGTCTGTCATGGAATTTGCATTCCTTAAGGATGGAACGATGCAAATAGATAAGATTAGCCACATCGTTAGAGTTCGTCCAGACTTTAACGTGTTCAAAGGGGTGTAGATATGGGAGAAGCAATTGTCGTCACTTCGGGGAAAGGCGGCGTCGGTAAGACGACGACTTCAGCCAATATTGGTACGGCGCTGGCGCTGTTAGGCAAGAAGGTCTGCTTGGTTGATACGGATATTGGTCTTCGCAATTTGGATGTAGTGATGGGGCTTGAGAACCGGATTATTTATGATTTAGTTGATGTAGCAGAAGGCCGATGCCGGCTTAATCAGGCTCTCGTCAAGGATAAGCGCTTTGATGAGCTGTATATGCTCCCTGCTGCGCAGACCAAGGATAAGAATGCGATTTCTCCCGAGCAGGTCCGGGATATCATTCTGGAGCTGAAGAAGGAGTTTGAATATGTGATCATCGACTGTCCAGCCGGAATCGAGCAGGGCTTTAAGAACGCGATTGCTGGCGCGGACCAGGCGATTGTTGTAACCACGCCCGAGAATGCGGCTGTCCGTGACGCGGATCGAATTATCGGCCTTCTTGAGAGCTCACACATCAGTTCACCTAAATTAGTGATTAACCGGATTAAGGTAAATATGGTGAAGTCCGGAGACATGCTGGATATTGATGAAATTCTTCAGGTGCTAAATATTGATCTCGTGGGGATTGTACCGGATGATGAATTGGTCATTAAAGCAGCTAACAGTGGAGAGCCTACGGTGATGAACCCGGATTCAAGGGCGGCTATTGCATATCGCAATATTGCTCGCCGAATTTTGGGGGATACAGTTCCACTAATGGTGCTCGATCAGAAAAAAGGTGCTTTTTCACGGTTTAAGAAGTTTTTTGGTATGGGTGGGTAATTGTAATTCAAATATAGGGATGGCTGGCTGGTGCAGTATAGCGCCGGCCTTTTTTTGTTGACCTGCAATGCCTGGAAGCTTGTTCATATTCTCCGGGCCTGTCTCATAAAATGCTAGGGAGCAAGCCTTAGCATTCAGGGATAAGGGGGAGACATGCGGTGGACAATGAACCAAACAGAGCTCCATTTCGCGATGATTATCGTGAGGAAGGGCTGGACGAGCAGAAGAGTGCTTATGTAGTTCCGGCAGCATTACCTGAACCGGACCCCGAGCTGTTGTGGAAGCAAGGGCGGGGCAGATGGCGTGAAGATAGCTTTCTGTCCTCAGACAGTTCCGATCCGCCACAGCCAGGCAGAGGATACACTTGGGGCAAAAGGTTTCTCCTGCAGACCATTATCAGCTTTCTGATTTTTGGGGCATGCTTTGCTATTCAACGGTATCCCATGGCTTGGTCATTGCCAGTTCACGCCTTTATTTCCCAATCGCTAACAGAAGAAATGGACTTTAGAGCAGCAGAAGCTTGGTATGAAGAGCACTTTGGGGGTTCTCCTGTCTTTATTCCTATATTTAATCAGCAGGGGGACAAAGGGCAGAAGGTTCAGGCTGGATTGGCGTTTACAGCACCGGTCGAGGGAACGGTGGCGGAGTCGTTTGCTCTGAACCTTAAGGGGGTTGAAATTTCCCCAAAGGAGGGTTGGAGCCAGCCGATCGAAGTGAAGAGCATAGAGACCGGACGTGTTCTTGAAGTAACCGAGGATGCTTATACCGGTAAGACGGTTGTGGTGCAGCATCGCGGGAATTATCTGTCCATCTATGGACGGCTGACCGAGGTGACAGTCAAGGAGGGGGACTGGCTGGAAGGTGGGGATGAGGTCGGAATCCTCTCGCCTGCAGATAATTATGGGGGATCAGATACGTTATATTTTGCCGTGAAGAAAAATGAGCACTATATAGATCCGGCAGAAGTGGTTTCTCTTGAATAAATTATTTAAAGTTAAGATCTCCTTCCACCCGCTGTTTGTGATAATTATGCTTGCCTCAGTAGTGACGGGGCACTTTATAGAGCTATTCGCTTTGTTTGGAATGGTATTTGTTCATGAATTAGGTCATGTTGCGGCAGCGCGGATGCTGGGTGTGACCGTTATTTCTGTTCAATTACTCCCCTTCGGAGGGGTGGCTATTATGGAGGACTCGGGTAATCTAACCGCACGCAAAGAAATTGTTATTGCACTTGCCGGGCCCCTGCAAAATTTATGGATGATCGGCGCAGGATTGCTTTTAAAGACACTAGGCTTGTGGAGCGGTTCTTCCTTGGATTACTTTATCGAGGCAAATTTAATCCTTGTTATGTTTAATTTGCTGCCGGTACTGCCGTTGGATGGAGGAAAGATTTGTCAGGCGCTATGCAGTCTCTTGGTTCCGTACCATGCTTCTTTACTGTGGTCATCCCGCTTAAGCGTTTTTTTTAGTGCATTGGTGCTGCTGTATGCTCTTTATCCGCTGACTAATCATGGCGGGGTTCAGCTGAATTTATGTATGATTGGGACCTTTTTACTTTATTCCAACATTGTTGACCATCGCAATATTCCTTTTCGGTTCTTGCGATTTTTGGTAAGCCGCGAGCGCTTCCTTACGGGTTCACTGCCTGTAGCCAGACCTATTGTTGCTGATGCCGCGAAACCTTTGGACAAAATCCTGCGTCTACTTAAGAGAGAGAAGTATCATTTTGTCTACATATTAAATCCCCAAGGGGATTTGGTAGCAATCGTGCCTGAACAGCGTTTAATTGCAAAATACTTATCCGTCAAGCCCAAGCCTTAATCTGTTTAAGGCATGTTATAATGGGCTTGTATTGTTTTTGTCAGAGCGTAAGCAGAGGTGAGATCATGAAGCAGATGATGGTGCACTGCGACCCTAGCTATACCGAACTAGCACTTCTGGTCGATGGAAGGCTTGTAGAGTATGCGGTGGAATATTCCTCCAGCAAAGGGCTCGTAGGCAGCTTTTTTAAAGGACGTGTTGTCAATGTGATCCCCGGAATGCAAGCCGCTTTTGTCGATATTGGGCAGAAGAAGAACGCTTTCCTGTATATTGATGACGTGCTGCATCCCCACCTGGAGAAGCAGCCAAAGCTCAAGCCCCCTATTGATAAACTTTTGAGAACAGGCCAGGAAATTGTTGTACAAGTCGTAAAGGAAGCTATGGGAACCAAAGGAGCCAGGGTAACAACGCATTATTCGCTGCCCGGCCGGTTTATCGTGTATATGCCTACAGCAGGATATGTAGCAGTTTCTAAGAAAATTGACCTTGAGCATGAACGGACCAGACTCCGGCAAATCGGCGAGTCCCTGCGGGCTGAAGAGGAGGGCCTCATTTTAAGAACCGTTGTTGAAACAGAGGACACGGAGGCGATCAAGGAGGAGCTTGATCAGCTTCGCAGCCAGTGGAGAGAAATTCAGACCAAGGCAGAAGAAGCTTCGTCTCCGATGCTGCTGCATCAAGACCTTAGCATTGTGCAGCGTTTAATGCGAGACACTTATAGCCCGCAAACGGATGAACTCGTGATGGACTCTCCGCAGCAGGCAGAGGAAGCTAAGCTGTTCCTTGAGAGTATGCTGCCCGGTGAGAAGCCGCGGATTCGAATATATGAAGGAAAGACATCGATATTTGAGGCGCATGGGCTTAAGGTTCAATTGGAGAAGGATTTCCAGCGGAAAACATGGCTTCGTGGAGGAGGATATCTCATATGGGATCGCACTGAGGCCTTAACGGTTATTGATGTAAATACAGGAAAGTATATCGGTACGGATTCTTTGGAGGATACAGTTTACCGAACCAATCTGCAGGCTGCTGAAGAAATTGCTCGATTGCTTAGGGTTCGGGATATTGGAGGCATTATTATAATAGATTTTATAGATATGCAGCTGGAAGAGCACCGCATGGAAGTCCAGAGACAGCTTGAACATTTCATGCGGAGCGATCGTACACAGCATCATATTCTGGGCTGGACCAGGTTAGGGTTAATGGAACTCACTCGCAAGAAATTGCGCGATGGCATGGGCTATCGGCTTCTCCACTCCGAAGAGTCAGGAGACGACTTTAGTTAACTAGTTGATTTTATGAAGAGCGTATGGTATTATACTTTGGTATGTGTCTCAAGTTTTGCTTGTGCACATGCTGTAACCGCACCGATCGGGTTGTAAAGCACGTATCCATAGGGAGCGTCACCTGGATTAGGCGAGTCTGAGACATGAGGAGGTGCAAGCAATGTACGCAATTATTGAAACTGGTGGTAAACAATACCGTGTTCAAGAAGGCGATGTTCTTTACATCGAGAAATTGGACGCAGCGGACGGAGAGAGCGTTACTTTCGACCGTGTATTGGCTGTTTCCAAAGATAACGGTTTGGTAGCAGGTGCTCCTTTGGTATCCGGCGCAAGTGTAACTGCTAAGGTGGAACGTCACGGCAAAGGTCAAAAGGTTGTCGTTTACAAGTACAAGCCAAAGAAGAACTACAAGAAGAAACAAGGTCATCGTCAACCGTACACGAAGGTGACAATTGAGAAAATCCAAGCGTAAGCAGGTGCGATATTGATTATCGTGAATATACTGCGTAATGCGGATCAGACTATTGAGGGCTTTCGGGTAAAAGGCCATGCCAATTATGCCGAAAGAGGTAGAGACATTGTTTGCGCGGGGGTATCGGCAGTTACTGTAGGTACTGTGAACGCGATTGAGAAGTTGACCGGGATTGAGATGGATTCTGAGATGGAACACGGCTTTCTAAGTGCGGTTCTTCCGGAATCAGCTGCGGGATCTTCTAAGGAGCAAGCTCAACTGTTATTGTCCTCACTTGTTGTGATGCTGGAAAGTATCGAGCTGTCATACGGGAAGTATTTGAAGATAAAAGATATAATCAATTAAAGAAGGAGGTTGGCTAACCATGTTGAAATTGGACCTTCAGCTATTCGCATCCAAAAAGGGTGTAGGTTCCACAAAGAACGGTCGTGACAGTATTGCGAAGCGCCTTGGCGTAAAGCGTGCTGACGGACAAGTCGTTACTGGTGGCAGCATTCTTGTGCGTCAACGCGGCACTAAGATTCACCCTGGTACAAACGTGGGCATCGGTAAAGATGACACCCTGTTTGCAAAAGTGGATGGTGTTGTTAAATTTGAACGTTGGGGACGCGACCGTAAGAAAGTTAGCGTATACCCGGTTGAAGTCGCTCCTGTAGCGGCAACTGTAGAAGCGTAAGACTTCTGCTATATTTGTTAGCCCAGAGCCCACGGCCGCGTGCCGTGGGCTCTTTTGAGTATGAAGGATTGATTGACCTTTAAAGAGGCAGTTTGTGATATACTGGGTAAGGATGTCAAAGGAATGAGTTTAATATAGGAAGAGGAATGGAAATTCATGAATGATCGTAAAACGGTGACGATCGCGGCCGCAGTGTTGCTGGCTGCTCCTCTGGTGCTTTTTTATTTTAATCGAGTCTTGATTCTGCACCTTGTTCTTATCCTGTGGGTACTAGCTGTTATTGCGGGTTATCTGAAGTATGTAAAGGTACAGCATGAAAGGGAGAAGCATCTCTTGATGGAATCCCTGCAGCGCACAGCATCGGCAACACTTGGACATCACCGTCACGACTGGATGAATGACCTTCAGATTCTTTATGGATACATTAGATTAGGAAAGCATGATAAACTGATTCAATCTGTGGAAAGAATAAAAGCACGGATGGCGGAAGAAAGTAAAATATCAAAGCTCGGCGTCCCTTCTTTAGTTTATTATTTGCAGTCTTTCCGGGAAATGAACAAGTCGGTACAGCTGGATACACACATTGAGGACGAGCTATCACTAGGCAGCCTTCTGGATCAGCAGGTCGCGGATGAGCTGACAGAAGCGGTCATGGATATGATTCGAATATTTCAGTATGCGGGAAGAGCTTCCTGGGGTGAATCCCTAAAGCTTGATCTGTCCATTTACCGGGAAGGAGGCGAAGCGGTGATCCGTTTCGAACAGGAAGGAACTCATAGCAACCCAGATACGCTGTGGCAAAATATCGAAGAGGCGCTGAGAGGAAAGCATATCTATGCTTGTAAAGCCTCCGAGGCAAACGGTTACGAGCTTCGCATGCCCTGCGTGAATCCAAATGAGGTGAAAGCATGTTTGTAGATAAAGCGAAAATTTATGTTAAAGGCGGAGACGGCGGGGATGGAATCGTATCCTTTCGCCGTGAGAAATATGTGCCGGAAGGCGGGCCTGCCGGTGGAGACGGCGGCAAAGGCGGAAATGTAATTTTCCGAGTGGATGAAGGTCTACGCACATTGATGGACTTTCGCTATCAGCGCCACTTTAAGGCTAAGCGTGGGGATAAAGGACGCAACAAGAGTCAGCACGGTGCTAACGCTGAGCATATGATTGTCCGCATCCCGCCGGGAACAGTTATTATCGATGAGGAGACCCAGGAAGTTTTAGCGGATATGACCCGTCATGGACAGCAGGTGGTGGTCGCTCGTGGAGGCCGTGGAGGAAGAGGCAACATCCGGTTCGCCACGCCTAACAATCCGGCTCCGGAGCTAGCAGAGAACGGAGAAGAAGGAGAAGAACGCTGGATTATCCTAGAACTGAAAGTAATGGCGGACGTAGGGCTTGTAGGCTTTCCTAGCGTAGGTAAATCCACACTTCTCTCTGTTGTATCTGCTGCCCAGCCTAAAATCGGGGCTTACCACTTTACAACCATCACGCCAAACCTTGGAGTTGTGGATGTTAGTGAAGGCCGCAGCTTTGTGATGGCAGACCTGCCGGGCCTTATTGAAGGCGCCCACGAAGGCGTTGGTCTGGGACATGAATTTCTTCGGCATGTTGAACGTACCCGCCTGATTATTCATGTTGTGGATATGGCAGGCTCTGAAGGCCGGGAGCCCTTCGAGGACTGGCAGAAAATTAACGAAGAGCTCAAGCTTTATAATGCGGACTTGGAGAATAGGCCACAGATTGTAGCTGCGAATAAGATGGATATGCCAGAAGCGCCAGAACACTTGGAAGAGTTCAAGAAGAAGATAGCGGAGGTAAGGCCAGATTTGGAGATCATGCCAATCTCCTCGTTAACTCGCCAGGGGGTTCAAGAGCTTCTATACCGGGCAGCGGATATGCTGGATGAAATCCCAGAGGCACCGGCTATTGAGGAAGTTACAGAACTGGAAGAAAGAAAGATCTACAAGCTTGACCGCAAGGAAGACAATTCCTTCACGATTACCCGGGAGAATGAATCATTTATCGTATCGAGTCCACGTATCGAGCGGATGATGAAGCGTATGCAGCTGAACTCGCATGACGCCATTCTTAAGCTGGCGAGAACGATGCGCCATATGGGCATTGATGAAGCATTGCGGAAACGCGGAGCCGTAGATGGCACGATTGTCCGGATCGGCGACTTTGAGTTCGAGTTTGTAGAAGGAAGCAGTTACTATTATTAATAAGAGTGTGCCCGAAGTCTTTGGATAGCCATAGACTTACGGGCCGCTCTTTTTTTATTTATAGCCCCTAATAAGTGTTAATCAGATTTTTGTTGCTACTATGTCAGGTTTCCGTTATAATGTCCACTATATAAAAACAACAGTCTTTAAGGAGAGGACGTTTGTGCGGGAACGTTATTATTTAGTACGTGAAGATATTTTGCCCGAAGCCGTAGTTAAGACGCTTCAGGTAAAGCAGCTGCTGGCTGCTGGCAGCGTTAGGACGGTTCATGAAGCTGTCGAGCAAGTGGGACTCAGCCGCAGTGCTTTTTATAAATACAAGGATGGAATCCATCAGCTTAATCAGCTGGAGCGGGACCGAATTGTTACAGTTTCATTTGATTTGGAGCACAGATCCGGAATTTTGTCTCAGGTGCTGGCCTTGGTAGCCAGCTTTGGCGGGAATGTTCTAACCATCAACCAGAGTATACCGTTGCAAGGAGTGGCGAACGTGGTTATTTCTGTGGAGACGTCCCATTTGACGGAGGATTTAGATGATTTGTTGGATAAGCTGCGGAGTGTGCAGGGGGTTAAGAGGGTTCAAATTGTGGGCCAGGGTTAACTGACCTGTTAAAAAAGGAATAGAAGGAGGAATTTGATTTGAGACCAGTGAAGGTAGGTTTGCTTGGATTGGGAACGGTGGGAACCGGCGTTGTCCGTATTGTGGAAGGCCATCAGGAGGATTTAAGCAGTCAGGTCGGCTCCCCAATTGTCATTGAGAGAATAGCGGTTAAGAGCCTTTATAAAGAACGGAATATTGCGGTAGATGCTCATAAGCTAACAGAAGATCCTTGGGAGGTTATCCGGGATCCTGAGATTGATGTCATTGTTGAAGTCATGGGAGGCATTGAACATACCAAGACTTACTTGCTTGAAGCCCTGGAGCGGGGAAAGCATATTGTTACCGCCAATAAGGACCTAATGGCACTGCATGGCAGCGAGATTTTGGCTAAAGCGCAGGAGAAGCAGTGCGACGTATTCTATGAAGCTAGTGTAGCTGGTGGAATTCCGATCATTCGGACGTTAATCGAAGGCTTCTCTTCGGATCGCATCACGAAAATCATGGGAATAGTAAACGGCACAACCAACTATATTTTAACGAAAATGAGCCAGGAAGGAGCTTCCTATGATGATGTTCTGAAGGAGGCTCAGGACCTCGGATATGCGGAAGCCGATCCGACTTCGGACGTAGAAGGTTTGGATGCAGCGCGTAAAATGGCTATCCTTGGAACGTTGGGCTTTCGCACAGATGTTGAGCTGAAGGATGTAGGTGTTCGGGGAATATCTGGCGTCTCCAAAGAAGACATCGCTTATGCGAAGCAGCTCGGCTATGAACTCAAGCTGCTGGGGATTGCCGAACGTCAGGACGATGCAGTCGCCATCAGTGTACAGCCTACTATGGTAAAACAAAGCCATCCAATTGCAGCTGTCAACGGAGTCTTTAATGCCGTATATGTACATGGCGAAGCCGTGGGAGAGACAATGTTCTATGGTGCGGGTGCAGGAGAAATGCCCACAGCGACTTCAGTTGTAGCGGATTTGGTGGCCGTGGTCAAAAATTTGAAGCTCGGAGTTAACGGATTGAAGGCGATTGTGCCTTATAAAGAGAAGAAACTGAAATCTGACGATCAGATTAGCTATAAGAATTTTATTCTTCTTCAAGTAGATGATAAGGCCGGGGTATTGGCTCAAATCACTCAAGTATTCGCAGAATATGAAGTGAGCCTTGCTTCTGTTGTCCAGACGCCAAATGAGCAGAATCCAGGAGCTGAGATCATGATTGTTACACATGACGCAAGCAAGGCAAGTATGGATAAGGTGCTTCAACATTTTGAAGGCTTACAGGTCATACGGCGCATTAAGAGTGTATACCGTGTAGAAGGGTAACTCCCTTGTAATTTTCTGATCATATTCAATAACAACCTGTCTTTGAATTAACAATAAAGGAGTCAACGTCTATGAGATACCAAGGTCTACTGCAAACTTACAAACAATATCTTCCGGTTACTGAACATACACCGATGCTGACGCTTCAGGAAGGGAACACACCGCTTGTTCATGCTCAGCATCTATCTGAAGAGCTTGGCATTAATTTATATTTTAAATATGAGGGGCTTAATCCTACAGGCTCATTTAAAGACCGTGGTATGGTTATGGCGGTGGCAAAGGCCATTGAGGAAGGAAGCCGGACTATTATGTGTGCCTCCACGGGCAACACTTCGGCAGCTGCGGCAGCTTATGCAGCCAGATCCGGCCTAAACTGTATCGTGCTAATTCCTAATAATAATATTGCCCTTGGCAAGCTTGCCCAGGCGATGATCTATGGAGCCAAGGTGATTGCGATCGAAGGCAATTTTGACCGGGCATTGGAAATTGTTAGAGAGATCACTGCTAAGCACCCGATTACATTAGTTAATTCGGTCAATCCATACCGGATTGAGGGTCAAAAGACTGCGGCCTTTGAAGTATGCGACCAGCTAGGCCAGGCCCCCGACGTATTGGCTATACCTGTTGGGAATGCAGGTAATATTTCAGCTTACTGGAAAGGATTTAAAGAGTACCATCAGCATGGCAAGATTAGTTCTTTACCTCGCATGGTTGGGTTTGAAGCAGAAGGGGCCATGGCGATTGTAAAAGGTGAGCCTATTCTCGAACCGGAAACCGTGGCTACGGCCATTCGGATCGGTAATCCAGCAAGCTGGAAGACGGCAGTAGCGGCTGCTGAAGAGTCTGGCGGTCAAATTAATTATGTTACCGATGAACAAATTCTGAGTGCTTACCGAACCATCGCTGCTAGGGAAGGAATCTTTGCAGAGCCGGCCTCCGCGGCCTCTGTTGCAGGAGTGTATAAGCTGAAACGGGAAGGCTACTTCAAAGGTGGAGAGACTGTTGTCTGTGTACTGACAGGCCATGGACTGAAGGATCCTAACATTGCGATTCAAAGCATCGGAGGAGAACCCATTGTAGTTGAAGATACTGAAGAGGCTGTCTTGAGCGCCATTGCCAAACTCGAAGGTACGGGCGTATGATATTAGAACAAGGGGTTCGTATTAAAGTTCCGGCAAGCACGGCCAACCTCGGACCCGGGTTTGATACGCTTGGTATGGCGTTATCCTTGTATGCTTACATTGAGATGAAGCCTGCAGAAGCTACAGTAATACTTCCGTCTGGTGACGGCATGCAGGGGATTCCCAGAGACAAGACAAATCTGATCTACGAGGTAGCACAGATGGTTTTTGAGGAAGCTGGTCAATCCGTACCTGAGCTTGAGATTTCCATGCGCTCGGACATTCCTCTAACCCGCGGGCTTGGAAGCAGCGCATCGGCGATCGTTGGTGGAATGTATGCTGCCAATGCGCTTATTGGGCGTCCTCTTCCGGACAGCAAGCTCTTTGATATGGCGACTGCACTCGAGAAGCATCCCGATAATGTCGGTGCTTCGCTGTACGGAGGGATTGTCACCGCCGTCTGGGACGGCCAGCATGCAGAATGTTTGCGTATTGAGCCTCCGGCTGATTTGGAGGTGTTGGTTGCTATTCCAGCCTTCCACCTGTCTACAGTTAAAGCGCGTGAGGCACTTCCTCGAAGCGTGTCTATGGCAGACGCGGTCTTTAATGTAAGCCGTGCTTCACTCCTCACGGCAGCCTTAAGCGCGGGGAGGCTTGATCTGATCAGGGAGGCGATGCAGGATCGACTTCATCAGTCCTACCGTTCAGAATTGATCCCAGGGATGGGGCAAATATTGCGAGAAGCAGTCGCACATGGTGCGCTCGGGGCGGCATTAAGCGGAGCAGGGCCAACACTGCTAGCATTGATGGATCGCAATTCTGTCCACAAGCCTGAGCTGGAGTCTTTCCTTAGTGAAGTACTGGCTCAGCATAAGATTGAGGCTCAGACAATGTGGCTTGATCCCTGCCGTGAAGGGGTACGGGAGCTTACGGTTAAGGAAGCTGCCGGGTTTGGAGAATGAGATAATCTGTCCGTACTTTACAAAAGGGGAAGTTACATGAAGCGAATTGCACTGCTGCCGAAGGGGACAGTGTCCCATGAAGCAGTTCTGTACTTATTTGGAGAAGAGCCAGTTGAGCTCAAGCACTATAAGCAAATATCCGATGTATTTCAATCTGTGGTTAACAAAGAGGCGGATTATAGTGTCATTCCCGTAGAGAATACTATTGAGGGCTCGGTTAGCCTGCATATGGATTGGCTGGTTCACGAAGTCGATGTACCTATGCAGGTGGAGTGGGTGTATCCTTCAATCCAGAACCTTATAGGGCGAAGAGAAGAGCTCCAGCAAGCTGGGGACAACTTCTCCGGAGTGACCCGGGTGCTTTCTCATCCTGTTGCTATGGCTCAGTGCCAGCAATTTATAAGACAGCACATGCCGCAGGCAGAGTTGGAGAACGTCGGGAGTACGGCCGAAGCGATTGAGATGGTCAAGTTGAATCCGGGCAGAGGATGGACAGCTGTTGGCACCGCACTTGGAGCTAAGGAGCATGGGTTGGATATTTTGGCGCAAAAGGTAACAGATCATAGTAATAATTTCACCCGCTTTGTGCTGATTGGCCCGTCGAAGCTTGAATTGCTGAAGTCCGGAACTCCTAAGACAAGTGTTCTAATTACACTTCCTTCTGATTTTCCGGGCGCCCTTCATCAAGTGCTCTCGGCTTTTGCCTGGCGCAAGCTGAATTTGTCGAGGATTGAGTCTAGACCAACCAAGAAGCAATTGGGCAGTTATTATTTTACAATGGATGTACTTGAATCTGTGGATTCTATTCTGCTGGCTTCAGCGATAGGTGAGATTGAAGCTTTAGGATGTCAGGTTCGCATACTGGGTTCCTATCCCAGTTATACTTACGAGGAACATAATTCGGAGGTGTAGTCATAATGGCAGAGCAGTGGATCTATTTGGATGGTCAATATGTAACGAAGGATAAAGCCACAGTTTCGGTATATGATCATGGCTTCTTGTACGGTGATGGAATATTTGAAGGAATTCGCATCTATAGCGGTAATATTTTCAAATGTAAAGAACATCTTGATCGTCTGTATGATTCGGCAAAATCAATTATGCTTGAAATACCGCTCTCTTATCAAGAAATGGAAGACGCGCTTGTGGAGACCCTTCGCCGCAATGAGCTGCGAGACGGGTATATCCGGTTAATCGTCTCCCGCGGTCCGGGGAATCTGGGATTAGATCCTACTCGCTGTTCGAAGCCTACAGTGATTATCATTGCAGAGCAGCTTGCAATCTATTCAGAGGAAGCCTACCGGGTTGGATTGAAGACTGTGTCTGTATCTACTCGCCGTAATATTCCGGATGCACTCAATCCGAAGATCAAGTCGCTAAACTACTTGAATAATATCCTTGTGAAAATTCAGTCCAACCTATCTGGAGCAGGTGAAGCGATCATGCTGAATGCCCAAGGGTATGTCACAGAAGGCTCCGGGGACAATATTTTTATTGTTAAGAACGGCGTGATTACTACGCCACCATGCTACCTCGGTGCACTTGAAGGAATTACTCGTCAGGCAATCATTGAAATTTGTGAGAAAAAAGGGTACAAGCTCAAAGAAGAACCGTTCACATTGCATGATGTATACGTTGCAGATGAGGTGTTCTTGACGGGAACAGCAGCAGAGGTTATCGCGGTACGTGAGGTAGATGGACGTATTATTGGCCAAGGCCAGGCTGGTCCTATAACATTGAAGCTGCTCGAAGAGTTTCGCAGCATTGTGAATCAAGACGGATTAAAGGTATTTGAATAATAGTATATCGTATATGAATTCAAGAGCCCAAGTTCTCTAAGCAGAGAATTTGGGTTCTTTTATATGTGAGGCAAATTAATTTTTGCTGAAATTAGATAACAATTTCCGGGCTAGTGCATAGGATGTATCAATAGGTGACGGGCGGATATCACGGCCCGAAGTAGAAATTAGGAGGTTTTTGCCGCGTGAAAATACACATGGTGAAGCAGGGAGATACTTTGTATGTACTGTCCCAGAAGTATAATGTCCCGCTGGATAAGATCATTGCCGCTAATCCGCAGCTTACTGATCCGAATGAGCTTACCATTGGAGACAAGATCAAGATTCCAACGGCTGCTGTACCGGTAGAAGGAGGAGAGGGGGTTCTTCATAAGCATGTAGTGAAACAGGGAGATACACTTTGGAAGTTATCAAAAGCGTGGGGGGTTCCTCTGCAAACTTTAATTGCCGCCAACCCTCAGCTTAAAAATCCGAATGCCTTGCTGGTCGGTGAGACCGTAAACATACCGGCAGGGGTTCCGGGTCAACTTCTGAATGAGAGTCAATCGGCGGAACAAAGCGGCGTATATTATGCTGCATCAGAATCTGGCAAGAAGAACACCGCTCCTAAGCCAGAGACGACAATGCCTGCCCCCCCTCCGGTTCCGGTAACGCCTGAGGCACCGCCATCAGCTCCGAAATCTGAGGTGCCTATACCCGTTCCAGCTCCCCAGCCAGCACCTGTTGAGCCTGTACAGGAAGTCCCGGTAACTCCGGTGATGCCCCAGTACCATGTGGAGGTAGAGTATACAGAGATTAATGTAGAGAAACCGCCTGTTTTCTCCTATGTTCCAGAGTATGTTCCAGTCCCAGAGTATGTGCCGCAGCCGCAGCCTGTTAAGACGGAGAAGCCGTGCGGTTGCTCGGATAAGTACAAGTCGCCACACCATGATCTGTTCTATCAACAGTCGGTGGAAGCCCAGAAAGTAAGCGCTCCTTATGAGCTTCCTCAACTACCATATGAGAGCACTTTACCGTCAGTAGAATCGCTGGTGGGAGATTATCCGGGAATTACTCCTTTTCCCAATTATGGAGTGGGGGGAGAAATGAAGGAAGAACCGTGCCCGCCTCATCCTTCTCATCCTTATGCCCAGAACTATGGAGAAGAGATGTATTATCAGCCATGGGGAGCAGCAGATCCGCATAAAGAAGCCTATTCACCTGCTTATCCAGCTATGAATCTCCAATCTCCTTATGAAAGTTATAATCCGAGCTATCCACATACGCAGCCAATTTACACAGCGCCAGCACCCGTGTGGCCAAATTGCCAGTCCTGCGGCCAGCACGCTGATCCTTCTTATCTATATGCCCAACAACCTATGTACTCTGCAAATGCTATGCCTCCTTATTATTATCGGGAAGAATATCCTTCTTATTCCTCGTATCCGTCATATCCCCCTTACTATCCTGGGGCTGAAGCACCACCATATTATCCACAGCAGCCTTCCTATGAAGTTCCGAGCATGCCGTTAGGAGCTCTGGGAT
Organism: Paenibacillus sp. CAA11; assembly: GCF_003060825.1. Lineage (NCBI taxonomy): Bacteria > Bacillati > Bacillota > Bacilli > Caryophanales > Paenibacillaceae > Paenibacillus > Paenibacillus sp. CAA11. The sequence goes on along the minus strand of NZ_CP028922.1, from coordinate 3,620,845 downwards.
ACGAACCTTCAATTCGGGAGGAAGAGGGAACGCAAGCAGAGGAGACTGATTCGGCAATGATGAATGCTGCGGACGAAGGTGTGGAGGCGGAGGATCAAGGAAATGTATCGGGTTATGTGCCTGAGAAGAAGACCAAGAATAAAACGGGAAAAAAAGACCGGGCACCGCAACCAAAACAAAAAGTACGTCAGAACCCATGGATTAACGAATAAGTGAATTTTGTAGAAGCAGGCTGAGCTTTAGCTCTCGCCTGCTTTTCTTATTTACCTAGACCAGGATTAAGAGTAAGACAGAAGAGTAAGACAGAAGAGTAAAATAGTCTGCATACCAGCTAATTTAGATAAGCTAATCATGCATTTATAACTTTTTTTAAAAAAAGTATTGCACATCATTTGTGGATGTGTTATATTATTTAAGTCGCCGCTGAAACACAGCGAACGACAAGGAAGTTTGATCTTTGAAAACTGAACAACGAGTGAGATATAAATGAGAATTAACGGATGAATTTCAAATCCATCTCGATTTGAAATTCGATCCTTTCTCGTCAGTTTCAAAATGAGTCACAAGCTTTACCTTTATTGGAGAGTTTGATCCTGGCTCAGGACGAACGCTGGCGGCGTGCCTAATACATGCAAGTCGAGCGGAGTTATTTAGAAGCTTGCTTCTGAATAACTTAGCGGCGGACGGGTGAGTAACACGTAGGCAACCTGCCTGTAAGACTGGGATAACTACCGGAAACGGTAGCTAATACCGGATACACAAGTTCCTCGCATGAGGGATTTGGGAAAGACGGAGCAATCTGTCACTTACGGATGGGCCTGCGGCGCATTAGCTAGTTGGTGGGG